>NZ_JAFAND010000090.1 GCF_019232825.1 Paludibacterium sp.
TGAGTTGGGCGTCGATGCCGGTCGATGCCCAGTCGTCGTGGTTATACCTGAAAAACGCCGCGCGCCTGCGCGAGGTGGCGGGATGCTTGGTGTTGACCGCCGATTAACACCCTAACCTGGAGGCGGGGAGCGAACGCTCCCCGAACCTGGTGTCACCTACTCCCCACTCCCGCATTCAAGACGTTGCCTTTACTCCCGCAGTGGAAGACTGCGCGATCCTGACAGCGGGAGAAACGGCAAAACCTTAACGGCGAGAGTAAAAACCACTCCCCACTCCCTACTCCCTCGCTCAGAAGGCGACGGCAACCTTGTAGATGACCATCGCCATGGCCACCAGCAGGTAGCCGCGCAACACCGCCATCCACAACTTGCTGCGGCCGGTCAGGATCATCGGCTTGAGTTCGGACAGCGCCGGCATCCGCCAGTCGTACAACGTCTGCCGATCGACCCGCGCCGGCAGATCGCCGCGCGCGGTTTCCTCGCGGGCACCCAGGTATTGCAGCGCCACCACCGTCAGCACGCTGGCCACGCCGCCGCCGATGAGAATGGTCAGGATGGTGCGCTCCGAGATATCCGGGAACAGCACCGCCGCGGTCAGGATGATCGACATCAACACCAGCACCGCCACGATCAGCGCGGTAAACACGTTGGTCAGGCGCGAGTTCACCCACGGGCCGAGCACGTCGCGGTCGTTGCACAACAGCAGCAAAAATACCGTTGCGCTTGGCAACAATACCCCGGCCAAGGTTTGCACGGCGTTGGTCAACAGCCCGAGCGGCACGCCGGGGATCAGCACCAAGGCGGCGGCGAAGATGATCAGGCCGCAGTACATCGCATAGAAGCCCAACGCATCGGTCGGCTTGCGGTGCAGCGAATGCTTGAGGCTCAACACGTCGCCCAACGCATAGGCGGTCGACAGCGATACCGCCATGGCGCCGATGATCGAGGCGTCGATCAACGCGACGGCGAACAGCACGCCCGGCAGACGGCCGTAATATTTGCCCAGGCCGTGCGCGATCGCGCCGGCATCCTGGAAGTTGCCGAACTCCGGCCGGCCCATGAACACTTGGGCGGTAAAGGCGATCATGGCCACCGCGCCGATGATGACCAGCACGATGCCGAGCCACAGATCGGCACGTTCGTAACGGATGAAGCGCGGCGTGATGCGCTTGTCGATCACGTAGCTTTGCTGGAAAAACAACTGCCAGGGCGCCACCGTGGTGCCGACGATACCGATGATCAACAGCATCACGTCGGACAATTTGCCGCCGGCCGGCATCGAGGGCACCAGAAAGTCATGCGCCACCTGGCCAAGCGGCGGGTGGATCATCACCAGAATCGGCACCAGCAGCAGGCTGCCGGCCACCAGCACCAACGACACACGCTCGAAGCGGCGGAAGTCGCCGGTCGAGGCGGAGAACATGATCAGCAAGGCTGCCAAGCCCACGCCCGCCACTTTGGACACCCCAAGGTATTCCATGCCCAGGCTGATGCCGATGAACTCGGTGACGATGGTCAGCGCGTTGAGCACGAACAGGTCGATGGCGCTGAAGGCCCCCCAGAATTTGCCGAAGCGCTCCAAAATCAGCCGCGCGTGACCGACGCGGGTCACCGACCCCAAGCGCAGCACCATTTCCTGGTTGACGTACAGCACAGGAATCAACAGCGCCATCGTCCACAGCAGCGTGGTGCCGTAATTCTGACCCGCCTGAGTGTAGGTGCTGAAGGCGCCGGCGTCGTTATCGCCCACCATCACGATCAGGCCTGGGCCGATGATGGCCAACAGGGTCTTCAACTTGGCGAGCCAGCCGTTTCGCGGCGCGGTGTCGTCGTGACGGATGGTGCCCAATGCGCCGCGGATGTCGCCCAAGTGGGCGCTATCCAACACGGCCGCGGCCGCGTTGATTTCGTTCTTGTTCAAGTCCATTTTCCTTCCCCCCGATTTTGGCGGCGACGATGGCGCGACGATGGAAAAACGGCCAAACAAGCTTCCGTTCGCCGCTCCCGGCATCAAACCGGATGTGGAGAATGGAAGCCCGGCGACCCATCATCGATCCGAGGCCGGCGCACGGCCACGTCGAATAGACGACACGCGTCTATCCCGACGGATAGATAACAGCGATCCGAAGCTGGTAAAACCCAATTGGTAGAGCGTGCTAGGGATATTGCAGCCGGTCATGACGACCGGTACTCGAAGCGCGCTAACCCGTTGTAGCGAGTCAGCGGCAGGGGACGAAAGACCCGGTGTGCTTAACTCGCCAGTACTTCGCTGGCCCAAGCCAGCATGCAACTCTGGGAACTACTGCCCACGTCGGAGCCCTTATGTCATTGATAACGGTGGAATTATAGCTATAGGTAAACTATTTGAGAAGCCCTTTAATTAATAATTTACATCGTCATAGCGATGCGATTGGTTATCAATATGGTACGGGGAACATACAATGAGACGTTGGCTATTACTATTTTGCTGCGTGCTGGCGCCAGTTAGGCTCTGGGCCGGCGAACCCGGAAACATGCCGTTGAAAATGCGCTTGGACACCGGCCAGACGCTGGTCGTGGCGGAAGGGGAAGGCGAGGCACGCTCACTCGGCAGCTACAGCATCCGGCTCTATCAGGCCGCGCCGGCTGCCGACGATACCACCTTTTTTCAATACGGCATGATCCGGCCGCGCGACGGTTTCCTGCAGGGCATCAACCTGCTGCGCCTGCCGCAGTACGACACGCGTCTGGTGGTCGTGGTGATGCAAAGCGCCGGCACCGGCAGCTATCTGGCGGCCGATGCCTATTTGCCGGCGCCGGATCATCTGACGCTGGTGCGCTGCGTGCGCGGCATCCCGCCGCGGGCGGACTTGGGCGAGGCGCTGCGCCAGGCCCCGAGTGCCGACGTATCCTGCGTCACGCCTTGAACGCATGCCGTCTGGATGCCAAAAAGCGGCCGGCCGGCGCGATCAGCACGCAGATGACCAACATCGCCAGCGGCTGATACTGCAAACTGGGCACGAAGCACAAGCTGAGCGCGCCCATGCCGGCGGCAATCAACAAGTAATACTTCAAGCCCAGCAGCGCGCCGGCCGTCCCTTGTTCCGCGCGGTATTCGTGCAGCGCGTCGGCCATCAGATTGGGAACGGCGAAGCTGAAGCCCACCGTGACGACCCCCTGCATCAGAATCAAGCCCGTGGCGGCCGTGCCGCCGGACAGCAGGCTCAGCGCCAGCCATTGCCCCAGGCAGCCGGCCAGGCTCAAGCGCCAGCCGAGCTGAATCTGCCGGTAGCTGCCTCGCAACGGTTGCAGACTGCGGTTGAGCCAGGCTCCCCACAGGCCCCCGATCGCGATCACGAGTCCGCTGACCCCGAACACCCAGCCTGGCATCTGCAACGTCGCCAGGGTAAAGGGCGCCAGCGTGTAATAGCCGAACAGCAGAATATTGAAACCCGCGACCTTCCAAGCCGTGGCCAACACATGACGGTCGCTGCGGGTGCGGCGCCATACCTGGACATAGCCGGTATTACCCGTATCGCCCTGCGGCCGAGTTTCGCGCCCCCAGACGAAGCTAGCCAGAATCAGCAGCAGCGCCAACGCGCAGACGAATAGGAAGACGCCATGAATCCCATGCGCGCCGACGAGCCAAGCGCCCAGTGTCGGTCCAATCGCCGGCGACAGCGCCAACACGCCGCCCACGAGCGAGAACACCGCGGCCAGGCGCGGGCCGTGATACAGGTCGCGCAGCATGGTCTGGATCACGATCGACCCGGCGCTGGCGCCGAAGGTCAATAGTGCGCGCGAGAGCAGCAGCAGGGTGAAGGTCGGCGCGAACCAGGTCAGAACAGCGCCCAGCCCATAGCAGAGGAGCGCCGCCAACAGCGCGGGACGGCGCCCCCAACGGTCCGACAACCGGCCCCAACATACGACCCCCAAGGCAAAGGCCAAGAAGTCGACACTGACCGTCCACTGCGCGGCGGCGGCCGAAACGTGGAAATAGGCCGCAATGCCGGGCAGCGCCGGCGCATACAAGGTTTCGCTCAGTTGCGGAAACGCCAGCAGCAGAACCAGCAGGATCAGCGGCGGCGCGGTTTGGCGGCTAGACATGGGGTTTCTCCTGATGAAAGTCAGGAGGCCAGTCTATCGGCGGCGTGATGGCTATACTGGCGACATAAGCCATAAAACCATCGAGAAGGTGACAACATGGCCCATTTTGCCCCCGGCGCGGCGCCGGATCCCGATCAGTGCCCCTACGACATACTCGGCATGGCGATCGACTCGCCAGCCGCGCACGACTCGGGCGCACACTGTCATCAGCAGGCGCTGCTGATGTACTGCACCCGCGGCGTGTTGGAGATTCAGATTGGGGAACGCTATTGTCTGTTGCCGCCGACGCTGGCCGCTTGGATTCCCGCCGGCTTGCCGCACAGCGCGCGCGCCAGCAAGCCCTATTCCTATCGCAGCCTTTACTTCAAGCCGGATCTGCTGACGGGATTGCCGGCTTACGGCACGGTGCTCGGCATCAATGCCTTGTCGCGCGAGGTCATCGTGCGCATTGCCGAATGGCCGCTGGCGCCGCCGGACGGCCCGCTGCTGCGGCTGATGCAGGTGTTGGCGGATGAACTGCGGCTAGCGCCTGAACAAGCGCTGAGTTTGCCGTTGCCGCAGGACCGTCGGCTGGTCAAGCTGTGCGAACGGTTGCTGGCCGATCCGGGCGACCCGGCCACGTTGGATGCACTGGCCGTATCGGTGGGGGCCAGCCGCAAAACCATCCACCGGCTGTTCGTGCAGCAAACCGGCTTGCACTTCGCCGCCTGGCGGCAACAACTGCGCATCATGAACGCGCGCAAGCGGCTGGAAGAGGGCGAGCCGGTAGGCCGTGTGGCGGCGGATCTGGGCTATGCGCAGGAAAGCGCCTTCATTGCCATGTTCCGCAAAGCGACCGGCATCACGCCCGGCCGGCTGCGCCGCGGCGCATCGAATGGAAGCGGGAGCAGGGAGTAGGGAGTCGATGGGTTGGGTTTTCCGACTCCCCACTCCCCACCCTCTACTCCCGCGGCAATTAAGCCACATCCTCCAAGCCGAACATTTCCGCCTGATCGTCGTAGGAGAAGATTTCGCCGTAACGGCCCCAGTTGATCACCGAATCGAGCGTTTCTTCCGCGGCTTCGTCACTCAAATAATCCTCCAGCTCCTGCTTGAAGCGGTCGCGCGGCGCGCGCTGTTTCGGCCGCTCGTTGAGCACCTGTTTGATGTGCGCCGCCAACGGCACCCCGCGCAACAGGCAATCGGCGAACAGCTGCTTGCGCTCTTGCGTGCCGAAATCGGAGTATTGCCGGCCATAGTAGGTCAGCGTGATGTCGCCTTCGGACATGTCGGCGAGCCCCAGGTGCTGCAACAGCTCGGCCACCGGGAATAGATCGTCGACCTCCATGTGCAGCTGCTGGGCGATTTCCGGCATGTCGGCGCGGCCGTTGTACGGCGCCGCGGCCACGGTCTCGATCAGGCCGGCGATCAGGTTGGTCGACACCTGCGGCAGCCAGCTCTTGAGCTCCAGCCCCATTTTGCGCTGCGCGTCGGCCTGCGGCCGGCGCGTCATCTTGGCGTAGATGTCGTCGACGAACTGGCGGAACGCCGGATCGAGACGGTTGCGCGGGTGGGCGAACGGCACGGTGACTTCGGAGATCACCCGGCCGGGATTGGACGACAGCAATAGGATGCGGTCGCACATGAACACCGCCTCCTCGATATTGTGGGTCACGATCAGGATCGACTTGATCGGCAAGCCGCCCTCGTTCCACAAATCGAGCAAATCGGTGCGCAGCGTTTCGGCGGTCAACACGTCGAGCGCCGAGAACGGTTCATCCATCAGCATCAGCGTCGGGTTGACCACCAGCGCGCGGGCGAAGCCGACCCGCTGGCGCATCCCGCCCGACAGCTCGCGCGGGTAGGCGCTTTCGAACCCGTCAAGACCGATCAGGTCGATCGCCTTGAGCGCGCGCTCGCGCCGCTCTTTCGCCGGCACGCCGAGCGCCTCCAGCCCCGCCTCGACGTTTTCCAGCACCGTGAGCCAAGGAAACAGCGCAAAGGTCTGGAACACCATGGCCACGCCTTCGACTGGACCGGCGACCGGACGGCCGCAGTAATTGACCTCGCCGTCGGTGGCCGGAATCAATCCGGCGATAATGCGCAGCAGCGTGGATTTTCCCGAACCGGAGCGGCCGAGCAGGCCGACGATCTCGCCTTCCTTGAGCGTCACGTTGACGCCGTCGAGCACCTTGAGTTCACCCTGCGCCTTTTCGAACCCGCAGCACACTTCACGGGCGTCGAGGATGGTTGCATTGCTGTGGTTTTCCATGAGTCTCACTCTTCTACAGTCAGCCGCGGGTCAACGCAGGTGGTTTTCGGCATAAGCGTACATCGGCCGCCACAACAGGCGGTTGAACAGCACCACGAACAGCGACATCGTGGCGATGCCGAGAATGATGCGCGGGAAATCCCCCGCGGCGGTCGTTTCGGCAATGTAGGCGCCCAAGCCGTGCGCCTTGAGTTTAACGTCGCCCCATTGCACCAGCTCCGAGACGATGCTGGCGTTCCAGGCGCCGCCCGAGGCCGTGATGGCGCCGGTCACGTAGTAAGGGAAAATGCCCGGCAGAATGACCTTACGCCACCATTGCCAGCCGCGGATGCGGAAGTTGGCCGCCGCCTCGCGGAAATCGTTGGGGAAGGCAGAGGCGCCGGCGATGACGTTGAACAGGATATACCACTGCGTACCCAGCACGATCAGCGGCGACAGCCAGATATCCACGTTGGCGTGGAAATGCACGATGCCAACGACGAACACCGGAAACAGCAGGTTGGCCGGGAAAGCGGCCAAGAACTGCGCCAACGGCTGAATCTTCTCCGCCAGCCGCGGCCGCAAGCCGATCAGCACGCCGAGCGGCACCCATACGACAGAGGCGAGCACAATGAGCAGCAGCACGCGCACGAGCGTGATGAGCCCCAGGATCTGGACGTGCCAGACGTCCTGCCAGCTAACGCCGGAGGCGACGTAGCTGATCACCCGCCAAGCCAGCGAACAGGTGCCGACGATGACGAGCACGGCCCACAGCACGTCGGCCAGCCGGCTCATCGCCGGCGATGCCGGCTTGGTCGCCGCCGGCATCGGCAGCCTGAACGGCGAGCGCGCCATGGCGCGCAGCAGGGCGCCCAGCGGCTGGAACAGCTTTTGAATCAGCCGCGTGCGGCGCACCAGGTCGAGCAGCCACGACTCGGGCTCGTTCTGCGAACTGGTGTCCTCCATGCGGAACTTGTCGGCCCACGCGACCAGCGGCCGGAACAGAAACTGGTCATAGGCCAGAATCACCAGCGTCATGGCGAGAATGACCCAGCCCACGGCGCTGAGGTTGCGCTCGGCGATCGCTTGCGCCAGGTAGGCCCCGATGCCGGGCAGGGTGACGGTGTTGTTGCCGACCGTGATCGCCTCGGACGCCACGACGAAGAACCAGCCGCCGGACATGCTCATCATCATGTTCCAGATCAGGCCGGGCATGGAGAAGGGCACCTCGAGCTTCCAAAAGCGCTGCCAGCCGGTCAGCTGGAAGCCGCGCGACACCTCGACCAAATCGCGCGGCACCGTGCGCAGCGATTGGTAGAAGCTGAAGGTCATGTTCCAGGCTTGGCTGGTGAAGATGGCGAAGATCGCCGCGCACTCGGCGCCGAGCACCCGCCCCGGAAACAGCGCGATGAAAAAGGTCACGGTGAACGAAATGTAGCCCAGCACCGGCACCGACTGCAGGATGTCCAGAATCGGGATCAGCACCTTCTCTGCCCGGCGGCTCTTGGCGGCCAGCGTACCGTACACCAGCGTGAACACGAGCGAGGCCAGCATGGCCGCCAGCATGCGCAAAATCGTGCGCAGCGAATACGCCGGCAGACTAGCGGGGTCGAGCGAGATGACTTGGGTCTTCAGCGTGGCCATCGGCGCCATGGTCTGATGAAACCCCGTGCTGCCGAGCACGATGACGCACAAAATCAGCGGGAAGGCGACAAAGTCCCAGCGGTTGGGCAGCAGACGCCGCGCGGAGGCATTGAAGAGGGGCGGCAGAATCATGCGCATCGGCCAGCTCCCGTCGAGTGGTTATACATAGACGCCTCAGATAGCAAGGTTGTACGACACCAAGGCAAAGCGCCCCAGGCTCGCCAGTCTAGCGCGCTTTGATGACAATTCAGCGCGGCCAAGCAAAAACGGGCCGGCGTCGATCGCCGGCCCGCTATTCTCGCCGATTGGCGCGTCGCAGAAAACCCCGTCAATGCGCGGTGGCCACCTCGCCGCCCGGCGCCTGATAGCCGCCGCCCAACGCTTTGATCAGGCCGACCGCCGCCGTCAGGCGGCTATTGAGAATATCGAACTCGCTGCGCACGCTCGCCTGCCAGGTGGCATTGGCCTGCACCACGCTGAGCATGCCGGCGGTGCCCGCCTTGTACTGATTGAGTGTGATATCGGCCGACTGCCGCGCCGCCAGCACCGCCTGGTGCTGCATGTCGGCCTCCTGCGCCAGGATGCGCGTAGCCGCCAGATTGTCCTCGACATCCTGGAAGGCGGTCAGCACGGTCTGGCGATAGGTGGCCACGCTTTGGTCGTAGCTGGCCACGGCGGCGGCGTTCTGCCCGCTGCGCAGCCCGCCGTCGAACAAGGTGGCCGCAAGGGTCGGCCCGACCGACCAGACACGGTTGGGCAGCGTGATCCAATTCGCCAGGCTGCCGCTGCGATACCCGCCGCTGGCGCCGAGCGTCAGTTGCGGAAACCACGCCGCGCGCGCCACGCCGATCTGTGCATTGGCCTCGGCCACCAGCCGCTCGGCGGCGGCCACGTCCGGACGGCGTTCAAGCAAATCGGATGGCACCCCGACGGGCGTGGCCGGCACGCGCGGCGCTGTCTGACGTTCGCCCAACGAGAAACTGGATGGTGTTTGGCCGATCAGCACGGCAATGGCATGCTCCAGCTGGTCGCGTTGCAAACCTTTATCCATCGCCTGCACCTGAATGCTTTGCAATTGGCTTTGCGCCTGAGCGACATCGGCCTGGCCGGCGACGCCGGCCGCATAGCGGTTTTGCGTGATCGTCAGTTGTTGCTGGTAGGCCGCCACGCTGTCGTCCAGCGAGCGTTTCTGGCTATCGGCCACGTACAGCTGGAAATAGGCGATCGCCAGTTGGGCCTGTGCGGACAGCCGCGCGTTCTCCAGGCTGGCGAGGCTCGAGGCCGCCTTGGCTTGGCCCGCCTCGACGCCACGCCGCACCTGACCCCACAAGTCGATTTCCCAGCTGGCCGACAACGCCGCGTTGTACGCGGTGCTGACGGTGCTCGACCCATCGCTGGAGCCTCCCGAACGAGCATGGGTTTCGCTCGCGGATAGGCCGACCGTCGGCAGAAAACCGGCCTGCGCCTCCTGCAACAGCGCCGACGACTGCCGGTACTGCGCCTCGGCCTGCGCGATCGTCAAATTGGCGGCATTGAGCTGGTCCTCCAGCCGGTCCAGATCCGGATCGTTGAATACCTTCCACCAGGCGCCCTTGGCGATCTGATCGGCCGGCGACGCCGGTTGCCAGCCCTTGGCTTCCTTGAATTGGTCGGCGGAGGCCACCGCCGGACGGACGTAATCCGGCCCCACCGCGCATCCCGCCAGGGCCAGAACGCACAAGCCGCCGAATAAACGCTTTTTCATGCCTGATTCCTTGCTATTCATGTCAGGGGGCCTCCGCGGCCGGCAGCGGTTTCTTGCGCCGCGCCTGGCTCCATAGGCGGAAGCGATCCAGGTATAGATAGATCACCGGTGTCGTATACAAGGTCAGCACCTGGCTGACCAGCAGGCCGCCGACGATGGAAATACCCAGCGGCTGGCGCAATTCGGCGCCATCGCCATGCCCCAGCGCCAGCGGAATGGCGCCGAACAGCGCCGCCATCGTGGTCATCATGATCGGCCGGAAGCGCAGCATGCACGCTTGAAAAATGGCGTCGCGCGGCGACAGGCCCTGCCGCCGCTCGGCCTCGATGGCGAAGTCGATCATCATGATGGCGTTTTTCTTGACGATGCCGATCAACAGCAGCACACCGATCATGGCGATGACGCTGAACTCGGTATTGCAGCCCAACAGCGCGAGCAAAGCCCCCACCCCCGCCGAGGGCAGCGTCGACAGAATGGTCAGCGGATGCACCAAACTCTCGTAGAGCATGCCCAGCACGATATACACCGCCAGGATGGCCGTCAGGATCAGCACCGGTTGACTGGATAACGAGCTTTGGAAGGCGGCGGCCGAACCTTGGAAACTGCCGATGATGCTGGCCGGCAGCCCGATCTGGCGCACGGCGCCGTCAATGGCGGCGGTGGCGTCGGACAGCGACACGCCGACGGGCAGGTTGAAGGAGATGGTCACCGCGGCGAATTGCGCCTGGTGGTTGACCGCCAGCGCGGTATTGCCCTGCTCGTAGTGGCTGAACGCCGACAACGGCACCAGCGGGCCTTTGGTCGATGGCACGTAGATCCATTGCAAGGCGCCGGGGTCCTGCCACCAGCGCGGCGCCACCTCCATCACCACGTGATACTGATTGAGCGGCCGGTAGATGGTCGAGACCTGGCGCTGACCGAAGGCATCGTTGAGCGTGCTGTCGACGGCGCTTTGCGTCACGCCCAAGCGCGCCATGGTATCGCGGTCGAACACCAGATAGGCCTCACGGCCTTTGTCCTGCTGATCGGAGTTGACATCGGCAAGCATTGGCAGCCGCATCAAGGCGCGGCGCACCTTCGGCTCCCAGGCGCGCAACGCCGTCAGGTCGTCGCCTTGCAGCGTGTACTGATACTGCGCGTTGCTGGCGCGGCCGCCGATACGGATATCCTGCACCGACTGCAAGTACAGCGTCGCGCCAGGCTCGTGCGCCAGCGTCTTGCGCAACCGGGCGATCACTTGATCGGCGCTGTCCTGGCGCGCCGACAGCGGTTTGAGCGCAATGAACATATTGGCGGTATTCAGCTGCGAGCCACCGGTGAACCCCACCACCGAATCGACCGCCGGATCGCGCCGCACTTTGGCGATGAAGATATTGAGCTTGTCCCGCATCGACTGAAACGAGGTTTGCTGGTCCGCGAGCAGCATGCCGACGACGCGGCCGGTATCCTGCTGAGGGAAAAAGCCTTTCGGCACAGCGCTATACAGGTAGACGTTCAGACAAACGGTTGCCAACAGCAACAACATCATGGCCCGCCCATGCGCCAGCGACCAGGACAGCGAGCGCCGGTATCCCTCCTGCAGCCAGGTCAACGCGCGCTGCGCCCACTCGATGACGCGGCCATGCTCGCGCTCGTCATCGTGCACCTTAAGCCAGCGCGCGCACAGCATCGGCGTGGTGGTCAAGGAGACCGCCAGCGAAATCAGAATGGCCGCCGACAGGCTGATGGCGAATTCGCGGAACAGCCGGCCGATGATGCCGCCCATCAGCAGAATCGGAATGAAGACAGCGATCAGCGACAAGCTCATCGACAACACGGTGAAGCCGACTTCCTGCGCGCCCTTGAACGCCGCCGCCATCGGCGACAGGCCATTCTCGATATGACGCGAGATGTTTTCCAGCACCACGATGGTGTCGTCGACCACGAAGCCGGTGGCGATGGTCATGGCCATCAGCGACAGATTGTTCAAACTGAAGCCCGCCAGGTACATCACGCCGAAGGTGCCGACGAGCGACACCGGCACGGTGATGGCGGGAATCAGCGTGGCGCGGCCGTTGCGCAGGAACAGGAACACCACCATGATCACCAGGGCAATCGAAATCATCAGCGTGCGTTCGACGTCGGACAGCGAGGCGCGAATGGTCGGCGTGCGATCCAGCGGCACCGACAGATCGATGCCTTTCGGGATCGACGCCTGCAGTTGCGGCAACAGCGCGCGCACCCGGGCCACGGTCTCGATGATGTTGGCGCCCGGTTGGCGGGTCAACACCAGTACCACCGAATCCTGCCCGTTGACCGAACCGGCGTTGCGCAGATCCTGGACCGAATCCACCACCTTGGCCACATCGGCAAGCCGTACCGCGCTGCCGTTGTTGTAGTGGACGATCAGCGGCAGATAATCGCTGGCCCGCACCGCCTGGTCGTTGGCCAGAATCTGCCAGCGCTTGTCGCCTTGCTCCAGCGCACCCTTGGGACGGTTGGCGTTATTGCTTGCCAGCACCGTGCGCACCTGCTCCAGGCTGATGCCGTAGTGGGTGAGCGCTTGCGGTTCGAGCTCGACCCGCACTGCCGGCAACGAGCTGCCGCCGACGTTGACGTCGCCCACGCCGTCCACCTGCGCCAGCTTCTGCGCCAGGATGGTCGAGGCGACGTCGTACATCTGCCCGCGGGTAAAGGTTTTCGACGTCAGCGCAATGATCATGATCGGCGCATCCGACGGATTCACCTTGCGGTAAGTCGGATTGCTCGGCAGACCGCTCGGCAACAAGGCGCGCGCGCCGTTGATCGCCGCTTGCACGTCGCGCGCGGCGCCATTGATATCGCGGTCGAGATCGAACTGCAGCGTAATGCGGGTCGAGCCCAACGCGCTGTTCGACGTCAGCTCGGTCACCCCGGCGATACGGCCGAGCGAGCGTTCCAGCGGCGTGGCCACGCTGGAGGCCATGGTTTCCGGACTCGCGCCCGGCAGCTTCGCCGAGACCGAGATGGTTGGGTAATCAACCTGCGGCAACGGCGAAACCGGCAAGAGGATGAACGCCAGCCAACCCGCCAGCAGGATCGCCAACGTCAACAGCGCGGTGCCGACCGGACGGCGGATAAAGGGCGCGGAGAGATTCATGCCGATTTCCGCCAACGCGAGGACAGCCGGTCAAAGGCCAGATAGATCACCGGCGTGGTGAACAGCGTCAATACCTGGCTGACCATCAAGCCGCCGACCATGGTCAGACCGAGCGGCCGGCGCAGCTCGGCGCCCACGCCAGAGCCCAGCATCAGCGGCAACGCGCCGAGCAGCGCCGCCATGGTGGTCATCAGAATCGGCCGAAAACGCAGCAGACACGCCTGATAGATCGCCTCGCGCGGCGCCAGCCCCTGATGGCGTTCGGCGTCGAGCGCGAAGTCGATCATCATGATCGCGTTCTTCTTGACGATACCGATCAACAACACGATACCGATGATCGCCACCATGCCCAGGTCGTTGCCGGACACCATCAGCGCCAACAGCGCGCCGACGCCGGCGGAGGGCAGGGTGGACAGAATCGTCACCGGATGGATCGTGCTCTCGTAGAGCACGCCCAGCACGATGTACATCGTCACCACCGCCGCCAAAATCAACCACAGAGTATTGGACAGCGAGGCTTGGAAGGCCGATGCCGCGCCCTGGAAATGCGTTTGAACCGACAGCGGCAAGCCAAGATCCGCTTCGGCCTGACCGACGGCCTGCACGGCGCGATCGAGCGCGGCGCCGGGAGCCAAATCAAAGGAAATAGTGGCGGACGGGAATTGCCCTAGATGATTGACCGTCAGCGGCGTATTGCGCTCCTCGACATGCACGACGGTCGACAACGGCACCTGCGTGCCGCTGGCGGTCGGCAGATACACCGCGTTGAGCGCGGCCAAGCCCGCATCGCCCGTCTTCTGTTCCAGCACCACGCGATACTGGCTGGTTTGGGTGAAGATGGTCGAGATCAGCCGCTGGCCGAAGGCGTCGTACAGCGCATTGTCGATGGCCGACGGGGTAATGCCGAGCCGCGCCGCGGTATCGCGGTCGATGGTGACGTAGGCCTGCAAGCCGCGATCGAGCAGGTCGCTCGAGACATTTTGCAAATCCGGCGATTGTCTCAACCGCTGCACGAGCTTGGGCGTCCACAGGCTCAGATCATCCAGCGTGTTGGCCTGCAGGATGAAGTGGTATTGCGAGCGGCTGACGCCGGAGTCGATGGTCAAATCCTGCACCGGCTGCAAGTAGCTTGCGATGCCCGGCGTTTGCGCCAGACGGGCGGACAGGCGCGGCAGAATATCGCTCATCGCGTCGCGGCGGTTCCCCGGCTTGAGGTTGACCAGCATGCGGCCGTTGTTGAGCGTGGCGTTGTTGCCATCCACGCCGATGAAGGACGACAGACTTTCCACCGCCGGATCGGCCAGCAACACCCGCGCGACTTGTTGCTGACGTTCCGCCATGGCGGCGAAAGAGATCGACTGCGGCGCCTCGGTGATCACTTGGATCGCGCCGGTGTCCTGGACCGGGAAGAACCCCTTGGGCACCCAGAGGTACAACAGCGCGGTCAGCGCCAGCGTGCCGACGGCCACCATGAGCGTGATTTTCTGCCGGTCCAACACCCAGGTCAGCACGCGGCCGTAGGCGGCAATCACCCGTTCGAAAAAGCGGCCGCTGGCGTGATAGAACCATCCCTGCTGCTCTTCCGGCACGTGCTTCAACAGCCGCGCGCACATCATCGGCGTCAGCGTCAGCGACACGAAGGCGGATATCAGGATCGACACTGCGAGCGTGATGGCGAACTCGCGGAACACCCGGCCGACCACGTCGCCCATGAATAGCAGCGGGATCAGCACCGCGATCAGCGAGAAGGTCAGCGAAATGATGGTGAAACCGATCTGTTCCGATCCCTTCAGCGCCGCTTCGAACGGCTTATCGCCCTCCTCGATGTAGCGGGCGATATTCTCGATCATCACAATGGCGTCGTCGACCACGAAGCCCGCGGCGATGGTCAACGCCATCAGCGTCAAATTGTTGACGCTGAAGCCGGCCAGATACATGACGGCAAAGGTGCCGACCAGCGACAGCGGCACGGCCACGCCGGGGATGACGGTCGCCGGCACGCTGCGCAGAAACAGGAAGATCACCATCACCACCAGCGCCACGGCCAGCATCAGCTCGAACTGCACGTCGGCCACCGATGCGCGCACCGTGACGGTGCGATCGGTCAACAAACGCACGTCGACGCTGCCGGGCAAGGTGGCTTGCAATGCCGGCAACTGTTGCTTGATGCGATCCACCACCTGGATGACGTTGGCGCCAGGCTGGCGCTGGATGTTCAAAATGACCGACGGCG
Source organism: Paludibacterium sp. (assembly GCF_019232825.1). Classification (GTDB taxonomy): domain Bacteria; phylum Pseudomonadota; class Gammaproteobacteria; order Burkholderiales; family Chromobacteriaceae; genus Paludibacterium. The sequence goes on from NZ_JAFAND010000090.1 coordinate 15,056, forward strand.
TGGTGTTGGCCCAGGCGGCGAGCTTGTTGTTCTCAGCGCCGTCGTCCACGGTGGCCACATCGGTCAGACGCAACGGCGCGCCATTTTTATAGCTAAGCACCAGCTTGCGATAATCGTCGGCGGAATTGAGCTGGTCGTTGCCGTCGATGGTGGCGGCAACCTTCGGCCCATCGAAGCTGCCCTTGGCCTGATTGACGTTGGCGTTGCTCACCGCGGTGCGCACATCGTCGAGGCTCAGGCCGGTGGCCGCCAGTTGCGGCCCATTGACGCGGATCCGCACCGCCGGCCGCTGGCCGCCGCCGATACTGACAAGCCCGACACCCGGCAACTGCGACAACTTCTGCGCCAGACGGGTATCGACCAGATCGGTCAGCTGCGGCAGCGGCACGGTCTTGGAGGTAATCGCCAGGGTCACGATCGGGGTATCGGCCGGGTTGACCTTGTTATAGATCGGCGGCGAGGGCAGGTCGGTCGGCAGCAGATTGGACGCGGCATTGATCGCCGCCTGAACTTCCTGCTCGGCCACGTCCAGCGTGGTGTCCAAACTGAACTGCAGGGTGATGGTCGACGCCCCGCCGGAACTGGACGACGTCATTTGATCCAGGCCGGGCATCTGGCCAAACTGACGCTCCAGCGGCGCGGTGACCGAGGAGGTCATCACATCCGGGCTCGCGCCGGGGTACAACGTCACCACCTGGATAGTGGGGTAATCGACTTCCGGCAGCGCCGAAACCGGCAAAAAACGGTAACACAGCAAACCGACCAGCAAGATCGCCAGCATGGCAAGCGACGTGGCGACCGGCCTTAAAATGAACTGGCGTGACGGATTCATCCCTGGCTAGCTCCGCTTGCCTTGTGCTTCTTGCCGCCGGCCCCGCCGCCTTGCGGCTTGTCCGCCGCCACGGTCACCTTGGCGCCGTCGCGCAGCTGATCCATGCCGTCGATGATCACCCGCTCGCCCGCCTTGAGACCGCCATTGACGATCAGCTGATCGCCCTCGGTCGGGCCGGGCTCTACCACACGCACCGACACCGTGCTATCCGCGTTGAGCACATACACGAAGGTGCCGGGTTGGCCACGTTGCAGCGCCGATGTCGGAATCACCAGGGCGCCCTTCCTCTCCTCGGTCTGCAGGCGCACGTTGACGAACTGATTCGGAAACAACGCATTGTCCTGATTGGCGAATACCGCCTTGAGCTTGACCGTGCCGGTCGTGGTGTCCACTTGATTATCGACGGTCAGCAATTTGCCCTGCGCCAGTTTGCTGCGATTGTCTCGGTCATAGGCGACCACCGGCAGCACGGCATCCGCGCGGGAGGAAGGCAGCACCTGGTTGAGCTGGTCCTCCGGCAAGGCGAACACCACGTTCATCGGCTGCACCTCGGTAATGACCACGACGCCGTTGCTGTCGCTGGCGTGCACGATATTGCCCACGTCCACCTGCTTCAAACCGACGCGGCCGGACACCGGCGCTGTGATGCGGCTATAGTCCAGCTGCAGCTTGGCGCTTGCGACCGACCCCTTATCCGACAACACCGTCCCTTGGTATTGCGTCACCAACGCCTCTTGCGTCGCCACCTGCTGCTCGGCGATCGAGTTCTGCGCCAACAGCGTGCGGTAGCGCGCCAGATCGATCTGCGCGTTTTTCAGCAGCGCCTGATCGCGCGCAAGCTGTCCCTGGGCTTGCGTCAACGCCACCTGGAACGGCCGCGGATCCAACTGGGCGAGCCACTGACCGGCCTTGACCATCTGCCCTTCGGTAAATCCCAGCCGCATCAATTGGCCGTCGACGCGGCTATGTACCGTCACCGTATTGTTCGGTGTCGCCGTGCCGAGCGCCGTCAGATAGATCGGCATGTCTTGCGCCGTCACCGTGGCGGCCGACACGACCTGAGACGGTTGCTTGTGCCGGCGCGCCTCGGCATTGGCCGCCTGATTGCGCCAAACCAGCCAGACGGCCAGCAGGACGAACAGCAATAGGATCGACAGGAAGATGCCTTTGGCGCGGCGGGACGCGGCCTGCGGTTGAGGTGCGGACATAGGATCAAGAATAATCAAACATGAATAGATGATGATGCAGATATTACCTGAACGGAATGTTAATCAGGCGCGGCGATTATCGGAGGAACCGCTTGCTTCATTAACGTTCTTTAACTACGCCGCCCGTCGTTTCACGTGAAACATCGCCCGCGCTTTCCTGATAAACCCGCACGCGGGTGACCCGATCGGGCAGCGGCACGCCCTTGATCCGATCGGACAACCCAGCCTGGGCCGCCGGTAGACGAATATCGATCTCGATGGCGCCATCCAAATAATGCAGCAGCGCCTGATCCAGCAGGCCCGCCTGCGTTCCCAATGCCGCGGCGTACGGCAACAGGATATCGCGGCGCGAAGGCAAGCCCAGATTGGCGCCGCCATCCTCCTGATCGGCGTCGATATGAATGGTGACGTCCGTCAAGCCAAAGTCGCGCAGTAACCGCTCCTGGGCGCGCAAGCTGATCTGGTGGCCTTCGGATACGCTGATGTAGCTGCCAACCAGCAAATGCGCATCGACGATGACGGCGTCGCCCATTTTGCGCGTACGAATATCGTGCGCGTTGACCACCCCTTCCGTCTGCAGCAAGGACGCGCGCAGCGCTTCGACCCGCTCAGGCGCCAAGCCGCGGTCCATTAAGTCTTGCAGCGCGTCATAGCCGAAGTGCCAGCCCATGCGCGCCACCATCAAGCCGACGATGGCCGCAGCCAAGGGGTCGAGCAGCGGCAGGCCGGCAAGATTGCCGGCGATGCCCACGGCGACCACCAGCGACGAAGCCGCGTCGGAGCGCGCATGCCAGGCATTGGCAGTCAGCATGCCGGACTGCACGCGCCGGGCGACGGCCAACATATAGCGGAACAGACCTTCCTTGGCCAACAGCGCGGCGAGGGCCACCCATAACGCCAGCCAATGCACACGCGCAATCTGACCGCCAAACAGCTTTTGGCCGGCGCTCCACCCCATGCTGACAGCGACCGACAGCAGCAGGGCGCCCAACACCAACGAAGCGGCGGTTTCGAAGCGGAAATGACCGTAGGGGTGATCCTGATCCGCCGCCTTGTGGCTGTAGCGATTGGCAAGCAACACCACGCAATCGGACAGCAAGTCGGATAGCGAGTGGATGCCGTCGGCGATCAGACCGCTGGAGTGCGCGAGGAGGCCGGCCAGGATCTGGCCCGCTGCCAGCAGGAGGTTAACCACCACGCTAACCAGCGTGCTTCGTTGGGCAGCTTGTTGCTTGGTGCGATTCATGGTGTGCGATTTGGGTCGGGGAATCGGCGTTGAAGATGACAGGCGCCAGCAAGGCGCTGGTTTGCCTACCCTAAATATATAAGCTATCTGAAAGATTTAACTGTGTCATATAATTCCACTCGATTTTCTGGCTTTCATTTCACAGGAACACCATGTCCACTTTACATGCCATTCTTTTCGCCATCATGCAGGGGATCAGCGAGCTGTTCCCAGTCAGCAGCCTTGGGCACGGCGTGATTCTGCCCGACCTGTTGCATTGGAACCTGGATCGGCAAGACCCGTCTTTCCTGGCCTTCATGGTCATGCTGCATCTGGGTACCGCGTTGGCGCTGTTCATCTATTTCTATCGCGACTGGCTTTCGCTCTTGGGCGGCTTCATCCGCGCCGGCGGCCGTCCGGTGACGCCGGAATCCCGTTTGGTCTGGCTGCTGATCGCCGGCACCGTGCCGGCCGGCCTGATCGGCCTCTTGCTGGAAAAGAAGCTGCGCGCGCTGTTCGGCTCGACCACGTTTGTTCTGGCGGTGCTGATCGTCAACGGCATCATCTTGATCGCCGGCGACATGATGCGTCAGAGCGGCCGTGGCCGCACGCTGGACGAGCTGAGCTTCTTCGGTGCGCTGAAAATCGGCCTGGTGCAAGCGCTGGCGCTGATTCCGGGTATTTCCCGCTCGGGCGTCACGCTGATTGCCGGCCTGCGCCAAGGACTCAGTTACGCCGCTTCGGCACGCTTCGCCTTTTTGCTGGCCACGCCGATCATTGGCGCCGCCGGCGTGCTGGAAGTGCCGAAACTGCTGCACGAGAAGAGCCAGATCCCCTTGAGCCTGGCACTGGGCTGCGGCCTGCTGTCCGGTTTCTTCGCCTATCTCAGTACGTGGGTGTTGATGCGTTACTTCAATAAGCACGAAATCCAGGCTCTGCGGCCGTTTGGCTGGTACTGCATCGGCCTGGGCCTCGTCGGGCTGTTGTTGCGTTTGCTGTAACCGGAGAGGGACGTCGAGAGATGGCGGAAGAGAAACAAAAGGAGCCTTGGCTCAACTACCTGGCGCTGGCGACGGTCATTTTCGCCATCAGCGCCACCTTGTCGACCTTCAAAGGCGGCGGCTTTTCGACCAAGAGCGTCATCAGCCAAGCGCAGGCCTCGGACCAATGGGCGTTCTACCAAGCCAAGGCCATCAAGGGCGATCTGTATCAGGCAGAGCGCGATACGCTGGCGGTGACGCTGGCCGCCCTTCCGGCCAATGCGACAGCCCAGCAGCGCAAGGTCTACGCCGATAAACTGGCCGAGTACGACAAGAAGATCGCCAAGTACACGGCGGAAAAGGCGCAGATCATGCAGACGGCGCGCGCGCTGGAAGCGACGCGCGATGCCGCCCAGCGTCAAGGCAAGCCGTTCGGGATCGCCGTGATCTTTCTACAGGTGGCCATCCTGATTTCGTCGATCGCCGGTTTATTCCATCAGCGGAAAATCTGGTATCTCGCCTTGCCGGTTGGCCTGGTCGGCTTATTGTACTTCGCGGACGGCTTTTTCCTGTTTCTCTAAGCGCCGCCATGCTCGCGATGTTTGGTGCAATGCCGTGCGCCGCACGGCGATTGCACCCTACGGCCCCGGGCGCGTCTTCGCGTAGGGCGCACTCGCCGAAGGCAGTGCGCCACTGACCCGCACGCTACCCAACCAACACAAAGTTGTCTCACACAACGAGCCGGCCTGTCCGGCTCGTTGTGCTTGGTTTTCCGTCCTCATCGGCTACAGTTTTTGCCAGCGTCCGTCATCCTCTGTATTCTAATTAAATATCTATACAAATTATTAAATACATTGGTGGCAGTATGCTGGCTGTTGTGCAAAATCTCTTCTTTCTACTGTTGCGCCCGCTCGGGCTTGGGCACGCGCGCGTCTGGTTCCGGGAACTGCGTCCCATTCTGCGCATGTCGCTGCCGCTGATCCTGTCGCAGGCGGCACAGATCGGCATCATGTTCATCGACTCCATCCTGATGGGACGGCTCGGTCCCGCGATGCTGGCCAGCGGCGCGCTGGCTCTGTCGAGCTATTTCTTCTGCCTGGTGCTGATCTTCGGTTTGTGCGCCGCCGCCGGCAATCTGGTGGCGCTGGCGCACGGCAGGGACGACAAACGCGCCGTGGTGGCCGCCACCCGCGCGGGCCTCATGACCACCTTGACGCTCAGCATCCTCATCGGCAGCCTCTTGTGGCACGCCGAGCCCATCATGCTGGCGCTCGGCCAACAACCGGACAACGCCCATCGCGCGGCCAGCTTCCTGCGCATTCTGGTTTGGGGGCTGCCGTTTAGCATGTTGTTCCTCACCCTGCGCAGCTTCGCCTCGGGGATCGGCAACCCCGGGCCGGTGCCGTTCATCACCGTCTCGTCGCTATTGATCGCGCCCTGTATCGGCTTTGTCCTGTCGCAAGGCGTGGGCAGTTGGCCGGGGCTGGGATTGAACGGCATCGCGATTTCCTCGGTCATCACCTACGCCTACACCGGCCTCGTGTTCGCGCTGGTGGTGACGCGCAATCCGGTGTTCACGCGTTACCATTTGTTCGCGGGCCTTGCGGCATGCGACTTCGCCGCCATCCGGCCGCTGCTGAAACTCGGCATTCCGACCTCCGGCACGCTGGCGATGGAAAGCGGTCTCTTTTCCTCCGCCGCCTATTTGATGGGCGCGCTGGGGACGGCCGAGCTCGCGGCGCATCAAAGCATGATGCAGATCGTGATCGCCAGCTTCACCATCCCCATCGGCCTGATGCAAGGCGTGTCGATGTGTGTCGGCCAAGCGGCGGGCGCGGGCGACTTTTTGCGCGTCAAACACCTGGGCAGCCTGGGTCAGATGCTGGGCGTGCTATGGAGTCTGTTCACCTGCGCCATTTTGTGGCTGTTTCCGCAGCTGGTGCTGGCGCTGTTTTTGCCGCTGACGCACGCCGGCGCCGCCGCGGCGCGGCAAGTGGCGGTCACGCTGATACCGCTCGTGGGGCTGCTGCTGATATTCGACGCCTGGCAGACCATCGCCAATGGCGTGCTGCGCGCGCTCAAGGATGCGCACAGCACGCTCGCGATTTTCGCCTTCGGCTGCTGGGGCGTCGGGATGCCGCTCGCCTGGTGGCTGTCGCGTCACGTCATCGGCGCCATGGGCGTGTGGGCAGGCATGGTGGTGGGGCTCGCCTGCGTCACGGTGCTGCTGATCATGCGCTTCAGGCGCGTGGCGCGCGAGCTGCAAACGGGCCGGCGGCGTCTATAGCGCCGCCGCGTCTCACTGCTTGTCGTCGTAGGTGGAAAGTTTGAGCAGCCGGTAGGCGGGGCACCAGCCGATGAGGCCCGTGAACAGCGGAACCAAGCCAAGCCAAGCCCAGGGAGTGCGCGGTCCGATCACCGCCAGACTGACGATGCCAGCGCCAATGACGACCCGGATGATGCGTTCTGCCTTGCCAACATTGCATTGCATGCTGCGCTCTCCTATGGGCGGCCGCGGTCACTCCGACATGGCGGCCAAAAGCTCGGCCTGATGTTCGGCGGTCAAGGCATCGGTCAATTCGCTCATATCGCCGTCCATCACATATTCCAGCTTGTACAGCGTCAAATTGATGCGATGGTCGGTCACGCGTCCTTGGGGAAAATTATAGGTGCGGATGCGCTCGCTACGGTCGCCGGATCCGATCAGACTTTTGCGCGTGGCAGCCTCCTTGGCCTGTGCCTCGCGCAGCTGGACGTCCATGATGCGCGCCGCCAGCACCGACATGGCGCGCGCCTTGTTCTTGTGCTGCGAGCGGTCATCCTGACACTCGACCACAATGCCCGTCGGCAGGTGGGTAATGCGCACCGCGGAGTCGGTCTTGTTGATGTGCTGCCCGCCGGCGCCGGAGGCGCGGAAGGTGTCGACGCGGATATCGGCCGGATTGATCTCGACCTCGGCCACTTCGTCGGCCTCCGGCATGACGGCGACGGTACACGCCGAGGTATGGATGCGTCCCTGGGTCTCGGTCACCGGTACACGCTGCACGCGATGGCCGCCGGATTCGAATTTCAACCGCGAGTAGGCGCCAAACCCGACAATACGGGCGATCACTTCCTTGTAGCCGCCCAGATCCGACTCGGACGCCGAGACGATTTCCACCTGCCACCGTTGACGCTCGGCATAGCGGGTATACATGCGCAGCAGATCGCCGGCAAACAGCGCGGCTTCGTCGCCGCCGGTGCCGGCGCGGATTTCCAGATAGATATTGCGCTCGTCGTTCGGGTCTTTCGGCAGCAGCAGTTTCTGCAGCGCGACGTCGAGCTCGTCCATGCGCTCCCGCCCGGCATTGAGCTCCGCCTGGGCGAACTCCTTCATGTCCGGATCGGCGAGCATTTCCTCGGCCGTGTCGATGTCCACCTGGCACTGTTGCCACGCGTGCCACGCCTCGACCACCGGCGTGAGCTCGGCGTGCTCGCGCGTCAGACGACGGTAGTTATCCATGTCGCTGGTGACGCTGGGCTGGGCGAGCAACTGCGTCACTTCCTCGAGCCGGTCGGCCAGTTGAGACAATTTGGCGGCGATCGACGGTTTCATCAGGACTCCGAATGCAAGCGGTAGATCCGCGTCACGGCCTGGCGCATGGCGTCTTGTTCCTCGCCTCGCTGCGACAACGCCTGTGTCGGCGGATGCATCAATTTGTTGGTCAACTGGACCGATAAGGTTTCCAGCACTTTTTCTGGGGCATCGCCCCGGGCCAATTGTTTCAGCGCGGCCTCGAGCGCCTGCCGTCTCAATCGTTCGCCCTCGTCGCGCAGCGCGCGGATCAACGGCACGCTCTGACGCTGGCGCAACCAGTGAGCGAATTCGTCCACGCGGGACACGATGATGCCTTCCGCCTGCTCGGCGGCCACCTGGCGCGCCTCGCGGCCGACCTCTACCACGCCGGCGATGTCGTCGACGGTGTACAGGAATACATCGTTGAGCGTCGCGACCTCGGGCTCGACGTCGCGCGGCACCGCCAGATCGAGCATGAACATCGGCCGGTGTCGGCGCAATTTGATCGCGCGCTCGACCATCCCCTTGCCGATGATCGGCACCGGGCTCGCCGTGGAGGTCACCACCACGTCGAAGCGGGCCAGACTATCGTGCAGATCGGCCAGCGTCATGGCCGTGCCGCCGAAACGCGTGGCCAGCGCGCGGCCGCGCTCGAGCGTGCGGTTGGCCACGGTGATGCCCGCGGGTTGCCTGGCGGCGAAATGGGTGGCCACGAGCTCGATCATTTCCCCCGCGCCGACGAACAACACATTCAATTCGCCGATGCTGGCGAAAATCTGCTCGGCCAAGCGCACGCCGGCAGCGGCCATCGAGACCGAGCTCGCGCCGACCGCCGTCTTGCTGCGCACTTCCTTTGCCACCGAGAACGCCTGTTGAAACAGCGCGTTGAGGTGGGTGCCGAGCGTGCCGGTCTCTTGCGCCACACGCACCGCATCCTTGAGCTGACCTAGGATTTGCGTTTCGCCCAGCACCATGGAGTCGAGCCCGCTGGCGACGCGGAAAGCATGCCGCGCCACCTCGTTGGCATCGAGCCGGTACAGATAAGGCGCGATCTCGTCCGGCGTCATGCGATGGTACTGAGCCAGCCAAGCGATGGCATCCGCCGGATGCGACCCGGCGCAATAGATCTCGGTGCGGTTGCAGGTGGACACAATGGCCGCCTCGGCGGCAGCCTGGCTTTGCGTCAGCTGACGCAGGGCATCCGGCAGCGCTTCCACCGGGAATGCCAGTTTTTCCCTGATCGACAGCGGGGCGGTTTGATGGTTGAGCCCAAAAGCCAGAAGATGCATTGCGTGCGTGCCGGACCGCGAATGAAAGGGGTTAGTTTAACGTATCTTGTATCACAAGTCCTGTTGGTACAGGACAACCGATTATATCAATCCCCAGACAAGGCGGCCGGCAGGCCCTTGGGCTCGTTTGCTAGAGCACGAGCCCAGCGATCATGGCCGACAACAGACTGACCAGCGTTGCGCCGTAAACCAGCTTAAGCCCGAAGCGCGACACCATGTTGCCGCGCTCCTCGTCCAGCCCTTTGACCGCGCCGGCAATGATGCCGATCGAGCTGAAGTTGGCAAAGGACACCAGAAAGACCGACAGCGTGCCGCGGGTATACGGGGTCAAATGCGCGGCCTGATCCTTGAGCGACATCATGGCGACGAATTCGTTGGCCACGAGCTTGGTCGCCATGATGCTGCCGGCCGGGACGATGTCCTGGCCGGGAATGCCGATCAGCCAAGCCAGCGGGTAGAACAGGAAGCCCAGCGCGTGCTGAAAATCGATGCCGAAACATTGGGTGAACACATAGTTGACAGTGGCAATCACCGCGATGAAGCCGATCAGCATGGCGCCGACGATCACCGCGACCTTGAAGCCGGCCAGGATGTAATCCCCCAGCATTTCAAAGAACGCCATGCGCACCCCGGGCGCGACGATCAGCTGATCCTCGTCGCTGCCGGCATCGTAAGGGTTGATCAACGACAGAATGATGAACGTGCTCAACAGATTGAGAATCAGCGCCGCCACGACGAAACGCGGGGCGATCAGCTGCATGTAGGAGCCGACGATCGACATCGATACGGTGGACATGGCCGTCGCGGCCAGCGTGTACATGCGCTTTTCGCTAAAGCCGCCGATGATGTTCTTGTAGGCGATGAAATTTTCCGATTGGCCGACGATCATCGCGCCGACCGCGTTGAACGATTCGATTTTGCCCATGCCGCTCAGCTTGGCCAACACGAGCCCGATCCCGCGGACGAGCCAGGGCAAAATGCGCAGATGCTGCAGGATGCCGATCAGCACGGAAATATAGACGATCGGCATCAGCACCATGAGGAAGAAGCTGAACTCGCCCTGGCGCAGCAAACCGCCGAAAACGAAACGCGTGCCCTCCGAGGCGAAACGCATCAGCTGATCAAACACGGCGGCCATGCCGCCGACCACGACCAAACCGGCTCCGGTGTGCAACAGCGCGTAAGCGACAGCGATTTCGACCAGCAGAAGCTGGGCGACGTAACGGATTTTGATGTGTTTACGGTCGCGGGCGACGAGTTGGGTCAGGCCGAAGACGACGATAAGCCCGAGGATGAACTGAACGATATGCATGATTCTAAAGCGGGTTCTCGGTTGCCGGGAGGCAAAAGGCGCTTATGCTACCGTGTCTTGACGTGGAGATAAATCAGCGTTGCGACACGAATCTTGCCGGAACCGGGCTCGCGCCGGTCGGCAACGACACGCTAAGATACGGCGAGGAGGATTCGTCATGTCGCAGAAACTCGCTGACATCCGCAAGGATTACAGCAAAAAGGAACTGTCTCCGGAAGATTGTCTGCCGGACGCGGTAGCGCAGTTCGAACACTGGCTCAACGAGGCAATCAGCGCCGAAGTTCCCGAGCCCACGGCCATGCACGTGGCGTCGGTCGATGGCGATGGCCGCCCCAGCGCGCGCGTGGTGCTGCTCAAGGGCGTGGAGAACGGCCAGTTCCTGTTTTATACCAATTACCTCAGTCGCAAGGGGCGCCAAATTTCGGTCAATCCCTTTGTGTCGCTGACCTTTTTCTGGCCCGAACTGGAACGCCAGGTACGCATCGAGGGCCAGGCGCGCCAGTTGCCGGGCGAGGTGTCGGATGCTTATTTCGCCAGCCGGCCTTATCCCAGCCGCCTCGGCGCTTGGGCGTCGGAACAAAGCACAGAAATCCCCTCCAAGGCGGAGCTGATCAAACGTGCGGCGCTCTTTGGCGTGCGTTTCCCGTTCAAGGTGCCGCGCCCGCCCCACTGGGGCGGCTACGCGGTGACGCCGGACCGCATCGAATTTTGGCAAGGGCGCCCAAGCCGTCTGCATGACCGGGTGCTGTATACGCTCGCGCCGGATGGCGAATGGCACAGGGTGCGGCTCGCGCCCTGAGGACCTCGCTCCTCTTAGGGCCAGGGAAGGGTCATTCCATTACAAGGGACAGCAGCCAAGTCATCGCTTCATCCCGCTAGATAGCAAGGCGCGGCCGTCGGCCGCGCCTTTCCTTTTTATGCGGAGAATTTATGAAGAAGCGATTGTCCATTTGTCTTGTCCTCGCCGCTGGCGTACTGAGCCAGCCGGCTGCGGCCGCCTATCTGGTCGACATTCAGTCCCTGACTCGGCAGGGAATCGTCGCGACCAACACGTTGCCCGCCGATTTTCAACCGGCACGCAGCCAGACGTTTCCAGGCGGCAAGGTCATCACGCGCTATCAGCAATACTATCAAGGCATTCCCGTCTGGAATCAGGCGGTCATCGGCGTGCGCGCGCCCTCCATCGTTGGCAACAGCAACCGTTACGACGGCAAGATGGCCGCCGGGCTGCAACAGGATCTGCCCTCGGTCAAACCGGCGCTGACGGCGAACCAAGCGCTGGCGCAAGCCAAAGGGTTGAAGGCGGCCGGACAGCCGGTCATCAATGAAAAGGCGCAGCTCCTGGTGCAGCTCGACCGCCACCAGCGGGCGCAACTGGTCTATCTGGTGTCCTTCTTCGTGCCCGCCGCAACGCCTAGCCGGCCGTACTTCGTCATCGACGCCATGAGCGGCGCCGTGCTGAAACAGTGGGAAGGCCTGACGCATGTCGATGCCACCGGTCCCGGCGGCAACCGCAAGACCGGCAAATACGAATACGGCAAGAAATATGGATTTCTTCCCGTCAATGACAACTGCGACATGGACAACGGCGCCGTGCTGGCGATCGACCTGCGCTCGAGCGAGAATACCGACCTGTCCAAGCCGTTCCATTTCACCTGCCCGCGCAACACCGCCGACCGTGCGGTCAACGGCGCTTACAGCCCGATCAATGACGCCTATTACTTCGGCAACGCGGTGGTCAAGATGTATCAGGAATGGCTGGGTCAGCCGCCGCTCAAGGGGCCGCTCTATCTGCACGTCCACTATGGCCGCTACTATGAAAACGCCTTCTGGGACGGCAGCAGCATGAACTTCGGCGACGGCGGGCGGCTATTCTATCCACTGGTCTCGGCCGACGTCACCGGCCATGAAATCAGCCACGGCTATACGGAACAGAATTCGGGCCTGGTCTACGACGGCCAGTCCGGCGGCATCAATGAGGCTTTTTCGGATATGGCGGGCGAGGCGACGGAGTACTACGTCAAAGGCAGCAACAGCTGGCTGGTGGGCAATGACATCACCAAGGGCAAAAAGCCCTTGCGCTATATGGAGAACCCGGCCAAGGACGGCCATTCGATCGACAAGGCCGGCGATTACCGCCACGGCATGGATCCCCATGAAAGCAGCGGCGTCTACAACCGCGCGTTCTACTTGCTGGCGACATCGCCGGGATGGTCGATCCGGCAGGCATTCCAGGCATTCGCCGACGCCAACAGGCTGTATTGGAACGCCAACAGCGACTTCAATCAGGCGGCATGCGGGGTGATTCGCGCGGCCGGCGACCGCGGCTATGACGGCAAAGCCGTCACGGCGGCGTTTGCTCAGGTCGGGGTGGCGTGCAGCCAGTGAGGCGATCCGTGGCGGCGCGGGGGGCGTCCCCCGCGCCGAGGGTCTCAGAGATCCGTGATCGCCAGAATGCTCCACTTCTTCGGCAACAGTTTGCCGCGTTTGGCGCGGCGACCGAGGTACTCGGCCAGCGCCAGCTTCTCCTCGCCGGATTTGCCGCGCGCGGACAGCACCGACAGCAGCACTTTTTCGCCCCGTGCAAGGCCGATGGCGGTCAGCCGTTCGCCCTGGTCGAGCTGTATCAGCATCAAGCCCCGCCCCTTGGCCAAATCGCGCAGCTCGCCGGCGCTGAAAGCCAGCAAGCGGCCATTGTCGGCGGCGGCGACCAGTTGCAGGTCGACTTGCGCGACATCGGTGGGCACCGGCACCGGCGCGATCACGCCATCGCCTTCTTCCAGCGTGATGAAGGCCTTGCCGGCCTTGACCCGTCCCGCCATGTCGCCCACCGTGGCGATGAAGCCATAGCCCGAGGAGCTCGCCACCACGTAGCGCGCGGTCTCCGGACCGGAGAGCATGTGGCAAGGCTTGCCGCCGTCCTGCAGCTCGATCAACGACGCGACCGGCACGCCGTCGCCGCGACCCGTGGGCACATCGGCGGCGTTGACGGTATAGGCCCGGCCAAGGTTGTCTAGCACAACAATAGGCCAGACGGTCCGCGTTTCCACGATGGTGTGCTGCGCGTCGCCGTCCTTGAAGGTCAACGTCGACAAGTCGAGGTTATGGCCGACGCGGGCGCGCAACCATCCCTTCTGGGACAGAATGATGGTGATCGGCTCATCGGCCACGGTCTGGCTCAATACCGCGCGCTGCGCCGCTTTGATCTCGGTGCGGCGCGCGTCGCCGTATTTCGCGGCGTCGGCGCGAATCTCCTCGACAATCAGCGCGCGTTTGGCTTCCGGCGTATCGAGCAGATGGCGCAAACCCTCGCGCTCTTCACGCAGTTCCGACAGTTCCTTTTCCAGCTTGAAGCCTTCCAGGCGCGCCAATTGGCGCAAGCGGATTTCCAGAATGTCCTCGGCCTGCGCCTCGGACAATCCAAACGCTTTGATCAAGTCGGGCTTGGGCTCGTCCGACTCGCGAATGACCCGGATCACCTCGTCGATATGGATGAAAGCGATCATCCGGCCTTCGAGGATATGGATACGTTTTTCCACCTGCGCCAGACGGTGCGCCAAACGGCGGGTGACCGTCTCGCTGCGGAAGGCCAGCCAATCTTCCAGGATCGGCTTCAGCCCTCTCTGGCCCGGCCGGCCATCCAGTCCGATCATCACCAGATTGAGCGAGGCGTTGCCTTCCAGGCTCGTCTGAGCCAACAGCATCTGAACGAACTCGTCCGGGTCCTGCCGGCTGGATTTGGGCTCGAACACCAGCCGCACCGGCTGATTGCCGTCGGACTCGTCGCGGACGCGGTCGAGCATCGACAGCATCAAGCTCTTGAGGTTTTGCTGGTCCTGGGTCAGTGCCTTCTTGCCGGGGCGCGGTTTGGGATTGGTGGCCTCTTCGATCTCGGCCAGCACTTTCTGCGCCGAGCTGCCCGGCGGCAGTTCGCTGACGATCACTCGCCACTGACCGCGCGCCAAACGCTCGATATCCCAGCGCGCACGCACGCGCACCGAACCGCGGCCGCTTTCGTAGGCGGCCAGGATATCCTCGGCGGGGGTAATGATCTGCCCCCCGCCCGGAAAATCCGGACCGGGGATGTGCTGCATCAACTCTGCCGTGGTGAGCGCGGGGTTATCCAGCAAGGCCACCGCGGCGCCGGCCACTTCCGTTAGGTTATGCGGCGGGATCTCGGTGGCGAGGCCCACGGCGATGCCGGAGGCGCCGTTGAGCAGCAGCATCGGCAAGCGCGACGGCAACAGCTTGGGTTCCTCGAACGCGCCGTCGTAGTTCGGCACGAAGTCCACCGTGCCCATGTCGATTTCCGATAACAGCAGATCGGCATACGGCGTCAGCCTTGCCTCGGTGTAACGCATCGCCGCTGCGCCGTCGCCATCCCGGCTGCCGAAGTTGCCCTGGCCATCGATCAATGGGTAGCGCAACGTAAAGTCCTGCGCCATGCGCACCATGGCTTCGTAGGCCGAACTGTCGCCGTGCGGGTGGTATTTGCCGAGGATTTCGCCCACCACGCGCGCCGACTTGACCGGCTTGGCGCCGGCAACCAGCCCCATATCGCGCATCGCGTACAGAATGCGGCGCTGCACCGGTTTCTGGCCGTCGGCGACTTCCGGCAAGGCGCGGCCTTTTACCACGCTCATCGCGTATTCGAGATAGGCGCGCTCCGCGTACAGGTCGAGCGCAATCCAGTCGTCGCTCGCAGGCGCCGCTGCCGGCGCCGCCGGAGGAGGGGGGGGCGGCGCGCCGGTGTCGGAGGCAATATCGAACAGGTCGCCGCTCAAATGATCTTGGTTATTCATGAGACTTGGTCGCAGTCGTGTGGCCAACGGAAATTTCTTAAGAGCAGAATTGTACATGGCAAGCGGAAGGAATGGGCAATGCCACGTTCCGTCGCCCGTTCACGGATGGCGCGCCCGCGCGGAATCCCCCGGCTGCATATCTTCACATAAAGAAATATGCGCGGGCTGTAGTTATAAAACTACATGACGACATCGTAGCGCGTTTTTCTCTATAGTCCACGCCGGCGCTTCCTCTAGCACAAAGACATAAACCGTCTGTTCCTCCATGCAACTCAGGCCCTCGGGTTGCCTGACGGAGGGAAAATCGGCGATAATTGCATGATTTTTCAACGGTTGACCCTTCCAGGCCGGCCTTTGTTCACGAACTTCTGTCTCGAGGTTTCTTCCGCATGGTCTCCAGAACCGAGCTCGCCAACGCCATCCGTTTCCTTGCCATGGACGCGGTGGAAAAGGCCAAATCCGGCCACCCCGGCATGCCGATGGGCATGGCCGACATCGCCGAAGTCTTGTGGCGCGATCAACTGCAGCACAGCCCGCGCCATCCGCACTGGGCTAACCGCGACCGCTTCGTGCTGTCCAACGGCCATGGCTCGATGCTGCTCTATAGCCTGTTGCACCTGACCGGCTACAACCTCTCGATCGACGACCTGAAGAACTTCCGCCAACTGCATTCCAAAACACCGGGGCACCCGGAATACGGCTATGCGGAAGGCGTGGAAACCACGACCGGCCCGCTGGGGCAAGGCATCTGCAACGCAGTGGGCATGGCATTGGCGGAAAAGCTGCTGGCGGCCGAGTTCAACCGCCCGGGCCACACCATCGTCGATCACCGCACCTGGGTTTTCCTGGGCGACGGCTGTCTGATGGAAGGGGTTTCGCACGAAGCCTGCTCCTTGGCCGGCACCTGGGGGCTGAACAAGCTCATCGCCTTCTACGACGATAACGGCATTTCCATCGACGGCGACGTCGATGGCTGGTTCACCGACGATACGCCGGGACGCTTCGCCGCCTATGGCTGGCTGGTCATCCCCAACGTCAACGGCCATGACCCGAAGGAAATCGCGACCGCCATCGCCACCGCCAAGAAATCCGACCGTCCGACGCTGATCTGCTGCAAAACCAAGATCGGCTTCGGCGCGCCCAACAAACAAGGCGGCCACGACGTGCATGGGGCGCCGCTCGGCGCGGCCGAAGTCGCCGCCGCGCGCGAATACTTGAAATGGCCGCACGCGCCTTTCGAAGTGCCGGCCGATATCTATGCCGCCTGGAACGCCGTCGAGGCCGGCGTGGCGCGCGTACAGGAATGGGACGCGCGTTTCGCCGCTTACCGCGCCCAGTATCCGCAAGAGGCAGCGGAATTCGAGCGCCGCACGAAGGGCGAACTGCCGGCGGGCTGGGACGCGCACATCGCCGCCAAGATCGCTCAAGCCAACGACAAGGCCGAAACCATCGCCACGCGCAAGGCATCGCAAAACGCCATTGCCGCCCTGGCCGAAGTGCTGCCGGAACTGGTGGGCGGTTCCGCCGACCTGACGCCGTCGAATCTGACCAACTGGCCACAGTCCAAGTCGTTCACCGCCGCCGGCGCCGGGAACTACCTCCATTACGGCGTGCGCGAGTTCGGCATGTCGGCCATCATCAACGGCATGACGCTGCATGGCGGCGTCAAACCGTTCGGCGCCACCTTCCTGATGTTCAGCGAATACGCGCGCAATGCACTGCGCATGGCGGCGCTGATGAAGATCAACCCGGTGTTCGTGTTCACGCACGATTCGATCGGCTTGGGCGAAGACGGTCCGACCCACCAGCCGGTAGAACAGATCGCGACCCTGCGCATGATCCCCAATATGGCCGTGTGGCGTCCCTGCGATACCGTCGAATCGATGGTGGCATGGACCGAGGCGCTGTCCGCCAAAGACCATCCGAGCTGCCTGATCTTCAGCCGCCAAAACCTGCCGTTCGTCACCCGCGACGCGGCGACGGTCGCCAACATCAAGCGCGGCGGTTATGTGGTGCGCGATGCCCGCGATGCCCGCGCCGTGTTGATCGCCACCGGCTCCGAAGTCGATCTGGCGCTGAAGGCCGCCGAGCAGCTGGCGGCGCAAGGCGTGGCCGTGCGCGTCGTTTCCATGCCCAACACGCGCGCCTTCGACCAGCAGGACAAGGCCTACCGCAGCGCGGTGCTGCCGGCAGGGCTGCCGCGTCTGGCCATCGAAGCCGGCGTCAGCGATTTCTGGCGCAAGTACGTGGGCCTCGAGGGCGACGTCATCGGCATCGATCGCTTCGGCGAATCCGCCCCGGCAGGCGAGTTGTTCAAACTGTTTGGCTTCACAGTGGACAACGTGGTCGCCAAGACCCTGTCCTTGATCGGACAATAAGCAAGCACCCACAGCCGCCCCTGACCCGGGCGGCTTTTTTACACCAGGTTTCACGTGAAACCTGCCAGCACTTTGGGGAGAGAAGAGAGCATGACCATCCGTATCGCGATCAATGGCTATGGCCGTATCGGCCGTCAGGTTCTACGCGCCATCTACGAGTACGATCTCGACAAGGAATTCGAGGTCGTAGCCGTCAATGCCAGCGGAGACCTTGCCACCAACGCGCACATCACCAAATTCGATACGGTTCACGGGCGATTCCCGGCTGACATCGGTCACGACGAACACCATTTGATCGTCAATGGCAAATCGATCCCGTTCTTCAGCACGCGCGATCCCTCTCTATTGCCCTGGAAGGATCTGAAGGTCGATATCGTCATGGAGTGCACCGGCGCCTTCACCAGCAAGGCCAAATGCCAAGCCCACCTGCAGGCGGGCGCCAAGAAGGTGCTGATTTCCGCCCCCGGCGGCGACGACGTCGACGCCACCATCGTGTATGGGGTCAATCATTCCGTGTTGAAGCCGGAAATGACTGTCGTCTCCAACGCATCCTGTACCACCAACTGTCTGGCGCCGGTGGCCAAGGCGCTCCACGACAAGATCGGCATCGTCAAAGGGCTGATGACCACCATTCACGCCTTTACCAACGACCAAGTGCTGACCGACGTGCGTCACAAGGATTTGCGCCGGGCGCGCTCGGCGGTCCAAAACATGATTCCGACCAAAACGGGCGCCGCCAAGGCGGTGGGACTCGTGCTGCCGGAACTGGCCGGCCGCCTCGACGGCTTTTCCGTCCGCGTACCGACCATCAACGTGTCGCTGATTGACCTCACTTTCGAATCCGCGCGCCATACCAGCAAAGACGAAATCAACGAGGTGGTCCACGCCGCGTCGGAAGGGGAAATGAAAGGCATCCTGGGCTACAACACCATGCCCTTGGTGTCGATGGACTTCAATCACACCACCGAACCGTCCACATTTGACGCCACACTGACAAAAGTCACTCACGGAAATATGGTGAAAGTTCTCGCTTGGTACGACAATGAGTGGGGGTTCAGCTGCCAAATGCTGAACACCGCCCGCGCCATGTTCGCCGCCTGAGCCGGAGAGCTCGCAAAAAGGCCCCGCCTCGAGGTGGGGCCAATGTCGGTGGGCGCGGGAATTCTAGACTCATCTGAACAACCAGGACTGAAAAATGGAATTCAAAAAATTGACTGATCTGGATCTGCACGGCAAGCGCGTGCTGATCCGCGTGGACATGAACGTGCCGGTCAAGGATGGCGTTATCGGCGACGATACCCGTATCCGCGCCTCGCTGCCGTCGATCCAGCACGCGCTGGGGCAGGACGCCGGCGTGCTCTTGATGACCCACCTCGGCCGTCCGACCGAAGGCGAACCCAAGCAGGAAGACAGTCTGGCCCCGGTAGCCGCACGGCTGGCCGAACTGCTGGGCCGCCCGGTGCGTCTGGCCGCCGAGTGGCAGGCCGGCGTCCCCGTCGCCGCGGGAGAAGTCGTCATGCTGGAAAACGTACGGCTGAACAAGGGCGAGAAGAAGAACAACGCCGAGCTGGGCCAAGCTTATGCCCGCTTGTGCGACGTCTTCGTCAACGACGCCTTCGGTACCGCCCACCGCGCCGAAGCCTCGACGCATGCCGTTGCCGCCGCCGCGCCGGTGGCATGCGCCGGTCTGTTGCTGTCCGCTGAATTGGACGCGCTGGGCAAGGCGCTCGAGCATCCGGCCCACCCGCTGGTGGCGATTGTCGCCGGTTCCAAGGTGTCGACCAAGCTGACCATTCTGGAAGCCCTGGCCGACAAGGTCGATCAGCTGATCGTCGGCGGCGGCATCGCCAACACGTTCCTGCTGGCCGAAGGCCACACCATCGGCAAGTCGCTGGCCGAGCCGGATCTGGTCGAGCAAGCCCGCACCGTGATCGCCAAGATCCGCGCCCGCGGCGGCGACGTGCCGTTGCCGACCGACGTGGTCTGCGCCAGCGAATTCGCCGAAACCGCTACCGCCACGCTGAAGAACGTCAAGGACGTCAGCGCCGACGATATGATCCTCGACATCGGTCCGGACTCGGCCGCCGAGCTAGCCAAGCTGATCGCCAAGGCTGGCACCGTGGTATGGAACGGCCCGGTCGGCGTGTTCGAGTTCGAGCAATTCAGCCACGGCACCCGTCTGCTGGCGCAAGCCATCGCCGACGCGGACGCCTTCTCGATCGCCGGGGGCGGCGACACGTTGGCGGCGATCGCCAAGTTCGGCATTACCGAGCGCATCAGCTACATCTCCACCGGCGGCGGCGCCTTCCTCGAGTTCCTCGAAGGCAAGACGCTGCCCGCCGTGGCGATTCTGGAAGAACGCGCCCGCGCTTAAGCGGACGCCAGGAAACGACGGAGGAGGGACGCGATGACGCTGAATATCTGGTTGTTGTTCATCGCCACCACCTTCTTCGTTTCCGCCACACCCGGCCCCAACATGCTGCTGGCGATGACGCACGGCATTCATCACGGGGTACGGGCGACGCTGGTGACCTGTGCCGGCCTGATGGCCGGCCTATTTCTCTACATACTGGTCTCGGCCGCCGGGCTCGGCGCGCTGTTGACGACTTCCCCGCGCTTGTTCGCCGTCATTACCTACGCCGGCGCGGCCTATCTGTTATACCTGGGCATACGCACTTGGCGCGCCCGGCCGGTCACGCCGCAAGAGGCGCGCGTCGATGGCGGCCTGTCGGCGCCGACGCGTTTCCGCAATGGCTTCCTGGTTGCGCTATCCAATCCGAAGGCGGTGATTTTTTTCGCCGCCTTGTTTCCGCAGTTCATGAATCCGCGCGCGCCGCAACTGCCGCAGCTGATGATTCTGACTGCCTCGTTTTACGTGATTGAAGCCTGCTGGCAATTCGCTTACGCCAGTGGCGGCGCCAAGCTTTCCGGCTGGCTGCAATCGCCCCGGCACATCCGTTTGGTCAACCGCCTGTCCGGCGGCGCCTTCGTCTGTGCCGGCATCGTTTTAACCGGTGTGACACACCACTGAAGCAACGCCGCGGGTCTCGCGACCGGCGGTCTATCATCTGCGCCCTGAGGGAGAAATTCATGGCACTCGTTTCAATGCGTCAATTGCTGGATCACGCGGCCGAATTCGGCTATGGCTTGCCGGCTTTCAACGTCAACAACCTGGAGCAAATGCGCGCCATCATGGAGGCCGCCGACAAGGTCGATGCGCCGGTCATCGTTCAGGCCTCCGCCGGCGCGCGCAAATACGCCGGCGCGCCCTTCCTGCGCCACATGATCCTGGCGGCGGTGGAAGAGTTTCCGCACATCCCGGTGGTCATGCACCAAGACCACGGCGTCAGCCCCGACATCTGCCAGCGCTCGATCCAACTGGGCTTCAGCTCGGTGATGATGGATGGCTCGCTCAAAACCGACGGCAAGACGCCCGCCGATTACGATTACAACGTCGGCGTCACCCGCACCGTGGTCAACTTCTCGCACGCTTGCGGCGTGTCGGTGGAAGGTGAAATCGGCTGCCTGGGTTCACTGGAAACCGGCAAGGCCGGCGAAGAGGACGGCGTCGGCGCCGAGGGCACGCTCGACCACAGCCAGCTCCTGACCGACCCGGAAGAAGCGGCGCGCTTCGTGCGCGATACTGGCGTGGACGCGCTGGCCATTGCCATCGGCACGAGCCACGGCGCCTACAAATTCAGCCGCAAGCCGACCGGCGACGTGCTGCGCATCGACCGCATCAAGGAAATTCACGCCCGCATCCCCAACACCCACCTGGTCATGCACGGCTCGTCGTCAGTGCCGCAGGAATGGCTGGCGATCATCAATCAATACGGCGGCGAGATTCCGGAAACCTACGGCGTGCCGGTCGAGGAAATCGTCGAGGGCATCAAGCACGGCGTGCGCAAGGTCAACATCGACACCGACCTGCGCCTGGCCAGCACCGGCGCGATCCGCCGTTTCCTCGCCACGCATCCGGGCGAGTTCGACCCGCGCAAATACTTGGCCGAAACCATCAAGGCCATGCGCGATATCTGCATCGCCCGCTACGAGGCGTTCGGCACCGCGGGTCAAGCCAGCAAGATCAAGCCGGTCGGTCTGGAAGCCATGGCGAACCGCTATACCAAGGGTGAACTGGCGCAGATCGTCAAATAAGCGCCACAGCCGCCATAGCAAAACGGCAGCGCCCTCGCGGGCCGCTGCCGTTTTTCTCGTCCGCCGCGCGGCCTAACGCGCGCGACGCTCCCGTACCGCGCGCGCCAGCTGGTCCAACAGCGCCTCGGTATCGTCCCAGCCGATACAACCGTCGGTAATGCTCTGGCCATAGACCAGCTCGCAGCCCGGTTTCAAATCTTGCCGCCCCGCGACCAGATGACTCTCGACCATGACGCCGAAAATATGTTTATCGCCTGCGGCCAATTGGTCGGCCACATCCTGGCCTACCTGCATTTGCCGGCGGTAGTCCTTGCGGCTATTGGCATGGCTGAAATCGACCATCACCTTTTGCCCAAGGCCGACGGCTGCGAGCTCGGCCGCCGCGGCAGCGACATGCTCGCTGCTGTAGTTGGGCTCCTTGCCGCCACGGAGAATCACGTGGCAGTCAGGGTTGCCGCCGGTGGAAACGATGGCGGAATGACCGGTCTTGGTGACCGATAGGAAATGGTGCGGCTGGCCGGCGGCGCGGATGGCGTCGATGGCGATGCGCAGATTGCCGTCGGTGCCGTTTTTAAAGCCAACCGGGCACGACAGGCCCGACGCCAGTTCACGGTGAACCTGCGATTCCGTCGTGCGCGCGCCGATGGCGCCCCAGGCGATCAGATCGGCGAAGTACTGCGGCGTAATCATGTCGAGGAATTCGGTGGCCGCCGGCACACCCAGATTATTCAGTGTCAAAAGCAACCGGCGCGCGAGGCGCAAACCGGCATTGATGTCGTAGGACTCGTCCAGATGCGGATCGTTGATCAACCCTTTCCAGCCGACGGTGGTGCGAGGCTTTTCAAAATAGACCCGCATGACGATGACCATCTCCTGGGCATATTTTTCGCGCAAAGGCAGCAAGCGGCGGGCGTATTCCTCGGCGGCGGCGACATCGTGGATGGAACAGGGACCGATCACCACCAGCAGGCGGTCATCTTCGCCGCGCACCAAGGCGGCGATTTCGCGCCGGGTGTTGAAGATCAGCTCTGAAGCCATATCGTTGATCGGCAGCTCATACAAATGGGCAATCGGTGGCAATAACTCCTTGATTTCCCGAATTCGCACATCATCGGTCTGGTGTTGCATTGAGAATCCCTTGACATCTGTTTTTTGGCGACTTAGAGCAAGATACCCTCATTCGAACGGCCAGTACAAGCGTTTTTCCGACAGATTTGTGCGGCGCAAAAAGCAAAACGCCACCTCGTCGGTGGCGTTTCGCTGGCCTTGGGTGTGATTCAGTCGGCGTATTGACGCTTCATGCGCTCGCGCCGTTCCTGCGCTTCGACCGACAACGTAGCGGTCGGGCGGGCAATCAACCGTTTCAGGCCGATCGGTTCCCCGGTGTCTTCACAGAAACCGTAGGAGCCGTCCTCGATCTGACGCAGCGAAGCTTGAATCTTTTGCAGCAGCTTGCGCTCGCGGTCCCGGGTACGCAGTTCCAGCGCATATTCCTCTTCGAGGGTTGCGCGGTCAGCCGGGTCAGGGGTGGCCTCCTGCTCCTGCAGATGATTGGCAGTCGCGCTGGCGTTCACCAGCAGCTCTTGCTGCATCTGCAACAAACGGTCTTTAAAGAACTCAAGATGGTCGGCGTTCATATAATCGTCGCCGTCCCAGTTGAGGATATCCTGTTCGGTCAGCTTGGCCATAGTGGGTGCTTCCAGCTTAGAGTTGGCAGACAGGCGGAGAAGATTACCTACAGCACAGGCTTTGTGCAACTATCTCACTCAAGCCCTGTAACATTCCTGCTGCTGAAAACTTGTATAGCGTCATTCTGAGGCAGCTACAAGGTTTTTTGTCATAAAACAAAGGCGGCCGCCGTGGCCGCCTATTCATGCCTTCTTCTCCGGCTTATTTCAACGCCAGGATGCCTTTGACCAGCGTCTTGACATCGGCGTCGGAAACTTGGCTGTTCGGCGGCATCGGCACTTGGCCCCATACCCCGACGCCACCCGCCTTGACCTTGGCGATCAGCTTGGCTTCGGCGGATTTGTCGCCCTTGTATTTCTTGGCAACGTCTTTCCAAGCCGGGCCGACGACCTTGTGGTCGATCGAGTGACAGGCAAAACAACCATCCTTTTGCGCCATCGGCACGATGTCGGCCATGGCCGGCGCGATCATCACGCCACTAACGACCGCTGCCAGAAGGATTTTCTTCATCATCTGCATTTCTCCCTGTTTAGGTTTGCACAACCAGTCAATTTCGCAGAGTATGACAAATAACCATAAAAATTATACAAGAATCTTGAGTTGCATCAACAAACCGCTCTCCAACAAACGGACCGGCAACATCAAAATAACCTGAATAATCAAAAATAGAATGATCGGCGACAAGTCGACACCCCCCACCACCGCACGCCGGAAAGGGCGCAGGTAGGGACGCGTCAGGGAGTCGAGGATCGGCGCAAGCGGATTATAAGGATTGATCCAACTCATCACCGCCTGGACGATCACAGCGCCCATCAACAAGAACAGCGACTGCTTGAACAGGTAGAGCACGGTCAATAGCGCCAATGCCAGCAGCGTCTGCGGCGCGGCGAAATTGTACGGCAACGGGTTAAGGGCCAACACCAGCGCGTTGGCGATCATTCCCACGAACCATGCAGTCAGCAGCGTCGCCATATCGTAACTGCGAAAGCTCGGCACGACACGCCGCATCGGTAGCACGGCGAAGTTGGTGACCGCCATGACGAACTGGCACAACGGATGTCTGAACGGCGCGTGCGCGACCTGCAGATAGAAGCGCAAGAGCAGCACCAGCACGAAGAGGTCGGATAACGTCTTGATCAAGAACTGCAGCGTTTCGAAGATCATGTCAGTCCTGACTTAGCTGTTGGCCCATTTCAATGGAACGGGCGCGACAATCCATGGCGCCGGCGACAATCGCCGCCTTGACGTCCCCCTGGTCGAAGCGGGCGATAGCCCGTTCGGTCGCGCCCCCTTTCGAGGTCACGTTGCTGCGCAGCTGATCGATCGGCAGCGGCGACTGGCGCGCCAATGCGACCGCGCCGTCGAAGGTGTCCAGTACCAATGAGCGCGCCGCGTCATCGTCGAAGCCGACTTGGCGCGCAGCCTGCATCATTGCCTCGATGAAGTAGAAGACATACGCCGGACCGCTACCGCTGACGCAGGTAATGTCGTCCAACCCGCGTTCCTGATCCATCCAGACTACGGCGCCCACCGACGCAAGAATCGTCTGCGCCGCCTCCCGGTCAGCCAGCGACACCGCCGGCGCGGCAAAGAGCCCCGTCACGCCCTTGCCCACCATCGACGGCGTATTGGGCATGCTGCGCACAACGCGATCGCTGTCGAGCCAGCGCGCCAGCGCCTCGCTACGGATGCCGGCGGCGATCGATACCACCAACGCGCCGCCTAGGCGCGGGGCCAATTCCAGACACAGCGCTTTCAGCTGTTGCGGTTTGATGGCCAGCACGACCACATCCTGCGGCGTGAATTGCGCCGGCAAAGCCGTCAAACTCAGCGTACCGTATTGTGTGGCCAGTTTGTCCAGCTTGTCCTGATTGCGGTCCAGCACGCCGATGGTATAGCCCGGCTGCTGACAAAGTCCCGCGATAATGGCGGCGGCCATGTTGCCGCCACCGATAAAAGTAATCTGCATGGATCAATTCCCCATTTGTTTCTGGCTGTAATCGCGCGCGCCGAAAATGGCTGTGCCGATACGGACCATGGTGGCGCCTTGGCCAATTGCAAGACCCATATCCGACGACATGCCCATCGACAGCACATCCAGATCGAAACCCTCCTGCCGCAATCGATCGCGCAAATCGCGCAACAAGGCGAAACGGCGGGCCAACAGCGCCTCGTCCGGCGTCGGCTCGGGAATGCACATCAAGCCGCGCACGCGGACGTTGGGCAATGCCGCAATCTGACGCGCCAGCGTGCCGACCTCCTCGGGCGCACAGCCGCTTTTGCTGGCCTCCCCGGACACGTTGACCTGGATGCATAGATTCAATTGCGGCATGTGGTGCGGGCGCTGCGCGGACAGCCGCTCCGCAATCTTATGTCTATCTATCGAATGAACCCAGTGCGCATATTCTGCCACGATGCGCGTCTTGTTGGATTGAATCGGGCCGATAAAGTGCCACTCGATATCCAGATCCGCCAGCTGCGTTGCTTTGGCGGAAAATTCCTGCACGTAGTTTTCTCCGAAGGCGCGCTGGCCGGCAGCGTAGGCTTCGCGGATGGCGTCCGCGGGAAATGTTTTACTGACCGCGATCAGTTGTACGGCCCCGGCGGGCCGATTAGCCTCTGCTTCGGCGCCAACGATCTGTTGCCGGACCAGCTCCAGCGCCATTTTGACGGTTTGCGACATTGTCATTCCTGTCTGGGTTCTAAGGCCCCGGCAAACTGCGCCTTTGCCGGTGAGGAGATTATAAATGCAATTGACCGCGCTTCTTAAACACTGCGCCAGTCTACGCGCCTCCGATCTGCACCTGTCGCCACGGGAGCCGCCCATCATGCGCTTGCACGGCCAATTGCACCGTCTCGTCGGTCCGGCGCTGGAAGCCGAGTCATTGGCGGCGGCGCTGCTAGACTGGCTGCCTCAGACCGCGCGCGCGCGTCTCGCGGACGCGCTGGCTTGCGACTTCCGCCTTTCCGTTCCGGAAGGCACCTGCCGCGTGCATGTCTACCAGCAGCAGCATGGCCTCTCGGCGGCCATACGTCTGTTGCCGCCGGACATGCCGGATCTGGACGCCCTGGGTTTGCCGGCCACGGTAGCCGAGTGGGCGCAAGCCCCCCACGGGTTGATCTTGATCTGCGGCGCCACCGGCAGCGGCAAATCCACCACGTTGGCGGCACTGATCCATCGCATCAACCAACAGCGCGCTTGCCACATCCTCACCCTGGAGGATCCGATCGAATTTCAACATCGCGGCATCCGCGCGCTCGTGACGCAACGCGAGGCGGATACCACGCACGGCGGTTTCGCCGCTGTGTTACGCGCCGCGCTGCGAGAAGATCCGGACGTCATCATGGTCGGGGAGATGCGTGATCGGGAGACCGTTCGGCTGGCGCTAGAGGCCGCCGAGACCGGCCATCTCGTGCTCGCGACATTACACACGCGCAGTGCCGCTAGCGCCATCACACGGATTTGCGGCAGCTTTCCCACTGAAACGCAGCATGCAGTCAGATTGCAATTGGCGCAGTCGCTCCATGCGATCATCGCCCAGGCCTGGCTGCCTTGCAGGCGCAACTGTGGCCGGGTGCTGGCGCACGAGGTTCTGCTGGCGACACACGCTGTGCGCCATCTGATCCGCGAAAATCGCCTGGAGCAGATTGAAACGCTATTACAGACCGGCCAGCAGCAGGGCATGCACACGATGCGCCAATGTATCGACCACCTAGCCGCACTGCACGATATCGCCGTGGATTCGGCGCGCTGGAGCAGCGAATAAAAAACCGCCTGTTCCACGTGAAACAGGCGGCACCACTTTGAGCGAACCGTTTAGCGCGCGCTCAGCAGATTGGCCATGGCCACGTACTGTTCGACGCGAATATTTTCCGGACGCAATGTCGGATCGATGCCCAGCGCGGAAAAATCGCCATCCTCCAACGTACCCTTCAAGTTGTTGCGCAATGTCTTGCGCCGCTGCGCAAATGCCTGCGTCACCACCTTTTCCAGCACGCTCTCGTCAGCGGCGATGCCGCAACGACCCCGTGCGGGGATCATGCGCACCACAGCGGAGTCCACCTTGGGTGGTGGCCAAAACGCTTGCGGCGGCACGACAAATAGGTTTTCCATCTCAAACCGGTACTGCAGCATCACGCTCAGGCGCCCGTAATCGGCGCAGGAGGGTTCCGCGACCATCCGCTCGACCACTTCCTTCTGCAACATGAAATGCATATCGACCACCCGTTCACCAAAAGATGCCAGGTGAAACAACAAGGGGGTGGAAATGTTGTACGGCAGGTTGCCGACGATCTTGAACCGGCCCGGCACGGAGCAGAAATCGAATGCCAGGGCGTCACCTTCGTGGATCACCAACCGTTCGGCGGGATAATGCTGCTTTAACCGGGAAATGATATCGCGGTCGATCTCTACCACATGCAATTGGTGCAAACGATCGAGCAACGGCTGCGTCAAAGCACCCAAACCCGGGCCGATTTCGATGACAGTGTCGTCGGCAATGGGATGGACGGCATCGACAATGCTTTCGATAACATGCGCGTCTTGCAGGAAGTTTTGCCCGAAGCGTTTGCGGGGAATGTGTTGAGTCATGATGCACCAATCGTTGAGGCCGACATTTTACCCGCTAAGGCCCCGTATTGCCGAGACTTATTACCCGGCTTGCCAGGAAAACGCGCCGCCGGACGACCGCGCGATCAGCGCCGACAACGTGGCGCCCAACTCGCCGCCATCACGCGCATTGATCCAGGTGCCTTGCGGCGTCAGCTTGAAATGGAATCCGCCGCTTTTGGCCGCCACCCACATTTCCTGATTCGGCGCATGGCGGTTGATGATCATTTTTTCGCCCGAGTCGAATTCAATTTCCAGCACGCCGCCGTTCAGTTCATAATCGAGATCAAGCGCGCTGTCATCCAGCGCCGCCTGAAGCGAATACAGCAATGCATCGGTCAGATCGAGAAACTCGCTTTCGGTCATAGTTATTCCTTGGTCATGCGCTGCGACAAGGCGCTTTGTTAGTATCCTTATTTTGCCACAGCGGATTTCATTGTATGCGATACCTCGTTACTTCTCTGATTCTTGCAGGATGCCTGAGCGCATGCGGCTATAAAGGCCCGCTGTATCTGCCATCCAACAACCAACCAGCTCCCGCCGCCGCGAGCCAGCCGGCCGCAACCGTTCAACCCCATCAGGACGCCAGCCAGCCGTGAAGCCGACCCATTATCGCGAGAACGACCTCTATATCGAAGATTTGCCGCTTGCCGACATTGCCGCGCAGTACGGCACGCCTGCCTACGTGTATTCGCAAGATGCGTTAACCGCGGCATATGATGACTACCGCGCCGCGTTCGCCGAACTCGATCCGTTGCTGTGCTACGCGGTCAAGGCCAATTCGAACCTGTCGATACTGCGTCACTTCGCGCATCTCGGCGCCGGTTTCGACATCGTTTCCGGCGGCGAGCTGGCGCGCGTGCTAGCAGCTGGCGCCGATGCCGGCAAGGTCGTGTTTTCCGGTGTGGGTAAATCCGAAAGCGAAATGCTGGCCGCGCTGGACGCCGGCATCAAATGTTTCAATGTCGAGTCGCTCAACGAACTCTTGAAGCTCAACGCGGTGGCGGGGCTTGCCGGCAAGGTCGCGCCGATTTCACTGCGCGTGAACCCGGATGTCGACGCGCAAACCCATCCTTACATCTCCACCGGCCTCAAGGACAATAAATTCGGCATCGCCTACGATGCGGCGCTCGCCATCTATCAACAGGCACAATCGCTGCCCAACTTGCGCATTATCGGCATCGATTGCCATATCGGCTCGCAACTGACCGACGCCGCGCCGCTCATCGATGCGCTCGACCGGCTCTTGGCCTTGATCGACCAGCTGGCCAAGGCCGGCATCACCTTGCATCACCTGGATATCGGCGGCGGACTCGGCATCCGTTATCGCGATGAAACACCGCCGGATCTCGCCGCGTTCTCCACCGCGCTGGCCGAGCGTCTGCAAGGACGCGCCCTGCAGTTGGTAATGGAGCCGGGCCGCTCGCTGGTGGGCAATGCCGGCATTTTGCTGACCAAGGTGGAATACCTGAAGCTTGGCGAACACAAGAATTTTGCCGTGGTGGACGCGGCCATGAACGACCTCATGCGTCCTTCCCTTTATTCGGCTTATCACAGCATCCTGCCGGTGAAGCGCCACGCGCACCTGGTTCCGGTCACCGTCGACGTGGTCGGGCCCATCTGCGAATCCAGCGATTTTCTCGGCAAGGACCGGCAACTTGCGGTGGCGGAAGGCGAACTGCTGGCGATCATGTCCTGTGGCGCCTACGGCTCCACCATGGCCAGCAATTACAACACCCGTACCCGTGCGGCGGAAATCATGGTCAGCGGCGGCGATAGCCGCGTGATCCGCCAGCGGGAAACGCTCGAGCAGCTATTGGCCAACGAAAAAGCCTGTCTTGACTAAGAATCTCTGACAAAAGTACCGGCAAGGCATCCGCTCAGGTCTTGTAGCGTACATTCGCCGCAGGCAATGCACGTCTTGAGCGAATCCTAAGGCCGTGCGTTGCTTCGCGAACGCACGCTATCCAACCGCGAAATGTGTTCTGTTAGAGGTTCTAATTCTTGTTATTGACAAGTAATCTGACGAACAGGGGAAAGTCCACCATGCGCTTCGCCCGTCATCTGCAGGAACATAGCATTCATAATCCGTTTCCAGGTATCGTGCGCCTGGAACAGAAAATCGGCCGCGACATTATCACGCGCATCGGTTCCAACGAAAGTCAGCCGCTGCCGTCCCCTGCGCTGACCACGTTCTTGGGTGAAACGGCGGTCACAATGGCAAGCCTGTATCCCGATCCCTACGCGCACGACATCCGCCGTCTGGCCGCTGCGATCAACCTTGTGGACGAAAGCGAAGTCATTGTCGACAGCGGCGCGGACAGCTTGATCCTGTTGTCGCTGCGCTTGTGCTGCAATGTTGGCGATACAGTCATCACCAGCGCGGGCAGCTACCCGACGTTTCGCTACTTCGCCGAGGGGTGCGGTCAGCGCGTGGTGGAGGTCAGCCTGCAAAGCGGTACGGACGGCGCATTGCAAGCCGACCTCGGTGCGCTGGCCTTCAATGCGCATCAATACAAGGCCAGCCTGGTGTATTTAGCCAACCCGGACAATCCCACCGGCCACTATCATTCGCAAACCGAAATCGAACGTTTCCGCCAAAGCCTACCCGCGGACTGCGTTTTACTCTTGGACGAGGCCTATCTGGAGTTCGCCGAACCGCGCCACGCTGCGAGCCCGGTCATGGATAACACACTGCGGTTGCGTACCTTATCCAAAGCCTATGCGCTGGCGGGGCTGAGGGTTGGTTACGCTATCGCACCAGCTGAAGCGATAGCCAAAGCCGACGAGATCCGTCCGCAATTCGCCGTTTCCTCGTTAGCGCAACAGGCCGCTATTCTGGCCTTGCAAGCCCGAGAAGCCGCCGAATCTTTGCTTTCAACAACTATATCGCTCAGGGAAAAGCTGCGCGACGCGCTGTTGGCGCGCCGCTTACGGGTGCTCGATAGTCATACCAATTTCGTCAGCATCCCGTATCCCGACTCGCAAGCAGCCGAACAGGTGCAACGCCGTCTGTTCGCCATGGGGGTGGCCGTACATCGCCCCGCCCACCCCGCCACCAGCCATCTCATCCGTATAACCGCCCATCCCGCGGCGCTGGACGAAGCCATTCTCGACATGCTGATCCTTTGAACACGCCAACAAAAAGGGGGCATGCATGCCCCCTTTCAGGCTGTTGATTTAGTGGTTTGTAGCGGTCCCGGAGGACCCGGCAAAGCCGGGCCTCAGTGGCAACTTACTGATTTCGCAGCCTGATCATCGATTCCCACTCCCCCCGCCCTCTCCCTGAGAGGGGGTGCTCGCTTCGCGAGCATGGGTTTGTCAACACACTAAAAGGGGGCATGCATGCCCCCTTTGCAAACTACGCCACGGCATTACAAAGACGCCAAAACCGCCGCCGCCAGAGAAATAGTTTCCTCGATCAACGAATCGCTGTGCGCGTCGGAAACAAAACCCGCCTCAAAAGCCGACGGCGCAAGGTAAACGCCCTTTTCCAGCATGCCATGGAAGAAACGTCGGAAAGCGGCAACATCGCAAGCCGATACCTCTGCAAACGATGCGGGAACGCGCTCGGCCATATACAGACCGAACATGCCGCCGACGCTATCGGCGCACATCGGCACGCCGGCGGCGCGAGCGGCGCTGCTGATGCCTTGCGCCAAGCGCGCGGTGCGCTTGCTCAACTCGGCATGAAAGCCAGGCCGTTGAATCAAGCGCAAGGTAGTCAACCCAGCAGCGACCGCCAACGGATTCCCAGACAGCGTCCCCGCCTGATACACCGGCCCCAGCGGCGCGATGCAAGCCATGATGTCGGTTCGGCCACCGAACGCGGCGAGCGGCATGCCGCCCCCGACCACCTTGCCCAGCGTGGTCATATCCGGCGTGATGCCGTGCAGGTGCTGCGCGCAATGCAAATCGACGCGGAAGCCGGTCATCACTTCGTCGTAGATCAACACCGCGCCATGCTGGGCGGTGAGCGCGCGCAAAGCATGCACAAACGCTTCGCTTGGCTTGACCAGGTTCATATTGCCGGCAAACGGCTCCAGGATGACGCACGCGATCGTTTCGCCGATCTCCTCGAACGTCCGTT
The DNA here is from genome assembly GCF_019232825.1 of Paludibacterium sp. Taxonomy (GTDB): domain Bacteria; phylum Pseudomonadota; class Gammaproteobacteria; order Burkholderiales; family Chromobacteriaceae; genus Paludibacterium. The sequence goes on from NZ_JAFAND010000090.1 coordinate 47,181, forward strand.
GCAGCTGTTCGACGTTGTTGTACTCCAACACCAGCGTGTGCTTGGTGAAATCTTGCGGTACACCGCCCGAAGAAGGCGTGCCGAAGGTCAAGAGACCGGAGCCCGCCTTCACCAGCAGGCTATCGGAATGACCGTGATAACAACCCTCGAACTTGACGATGGTATCGCGGCCCGTATAGCCGCGCGCCAGCCGGATCGCGCTCATCGTCGCTTCGGTGCCGGAGGATACCAGCCGTACTTGCTCGATCGACGGCACCAGACGGCAGATTTCTTCCGCCAGATCAACCTCTCCGGCCGTCGGCGCACCGAAGGATAGGCCTCCCGTGGCCGCCTCTTGAACAGCGGACACAACTTCCGGATGGGCATGACCCAGAATCGCCGGTCCCCAGGAACCGACGTAATCGATAAAGCGCTGGTCATCGGCATCCCACACGTACGGCCCCGTGGCGCGAACGATGAAGCGCGGCGTGCCGCCCACCGAGCCGAAAGCCCGAACCGGCGAGTTCACTCCGCCGGGAATGCGCAGCTTGGCGCGGTCAAACAACTGCTGATTGCGCGACATGATGAATCCTGTCTTCTATACACGTTATTCGGAATGGTCCACCCAACTGGCGTACGGATGATCCGCCAGCCAAGCGTTGGTGAAACGCCCATCGGCCGTCACTTCGCCGCCAAGCCAATCCGGACTGGCGAACGGCGTCTGCTCGCTCGGCAATTCGATCTCCGCCAATACCAAGCCGGCATTGGCGCCAAAAAATTCATCCACTTCCCAGATCATGCCCGCGTGGGTCAAACGAGTACGTTGTTTGTCCACTTGCATCGGACACATAACATTCAATATCTCTTCAGCGTCTTTGAGTGGAATATCGTATTCAAACTCATAACGCGACGTATCGGTAAGCTTGGCCTTGATCGTCAGCCAAGCCTGGTCTCCCACCACGCGCACCCGTACCGTGCGTGCCGGGTCGACCGACAAATACCCCTGGCGATAGCGTTCCGTTTTCCCCTGGCCACGCCAGCCATCGCCGTTAACCAAGAAACGGCGTTCAATCTCCATGCCCATTTTTCAACTCGCCTAAAATGGCTTGACCACCACCAAAAGAATAATGGCCAACAAAAGAAACGTCGGAATCTCATTGAATACGCGAAACCACACATGCGTGCGACGATTCCGTCCAGCGGCAAAATCGTGGTACAGACGCCCGCAGTACCACTGATAACCCAACAGCAGCAGCACCAAGGCGAGTTTTGCGTGCATCCAACCGCCGCCAATGCCGTAGCCCAGCCACAACGCGACGCCAAAAATAACCGTCAGCAACGATAACGGCAGCATGAAACGATACAGTTTGCGGGCCATGACCAACAGGCGTTGATACTCCGCGCCGGGATCGGCCAGCGCCAGATTGACGAACAGCCGTGGCAGATAGAACAGGCCGGCAAACCAGGAAACCACGAAAAAAATATGAAGCGCCTTGACGAACAAATAACCCAAAATTGCCTCCCGCATCGATCGTAGAGCGATCCATGCCCTCGCGCCGGTTAGAATGCCGTTTTAGATTTCGACCATTTCGAAATCATCTTTGTGTGCGCCGCACTCGGGGCAGGTCCAGTTAGGGGGAACATCTTCCCAACGCGTGCCTGGCGCAATGCCATCCTCGGGGTGGCCGGATGCTTCGTCGTAGATGAAACCGCAAATCAGACACATCCAAGTGCGCATTTGTCTTCCCTTTGTAAGTTAGAATGACAATTCTATATCCAGACTGGATGGAGGTTAACCTTGGCAGGCAAAAACACGCAGGTGGAAGTTCCACCGGTAGTCATGACTCTGGCCGGCTCCGATCCAAGCAGCGGCGCCGGCATCCAGGCGGACATTTTGACGCTCGCAAGCCTGGGATGCCACCCCCTGTCCGTCATCACGGCGCTCACCATCCAGGATAGCGCCAGCGTGCACGATCTGATGGTGCTCGACGCCGACTGGGTCAACGATCAGGCACGTCTGCTTCTGGAAGACATGCCGATCGCCGCCTTCAAGGTCGGCCTGATCGGCAGCGTCGAAAACGTGGCGGTTATCGCTCAACTCGCCGCCGATTATCCCGACATTCCCCTGATTCTCGATCCCGTGTTGGCCAGTGGGGGCGGCGACAGTTTTGCCGACGACGATCTCATCGACGCCATGCGCGACATCCTGTTGCCGCAGGTAACCATCCTGACGCCCAACAGCATCGAGGCGCGCCGGCTTGCCAGCAACGACCCCGATGAAGAGGACGATCTGACGCTTGACGAATGCGCGTCGCGCCTGCTGACGCTCGGCACGGAATATGTCTTGATTACCGGCACGCATGAGAATACCGCTGACGTCATCAACACCCTGTACACCAGTGACGGTACGGCGCGCGCTCAGCATTGGGAGCGACTGCCCGCAAGCTACCACGGCTCGGGCTGCACACTCGCTTCGGCGCTTGCCGGCATGCTGGCCTGCGGCGCCCCCGTGCTGGAAGCCGTCAACGACGCTCAGGAATATACCTATCAGACATTATTGAACGCCTATCGCCCGGGCATGGGACAACATATTCCCGACCGCATGTTCTGGGCGCGCGATATGGATGACGATGAACAAGCGCCATAACGTCCGCGGCCTTTACGCCATCACACAAGATGTTGACGACGACAACCATCTTGCCGGACAGGCGCGCCTGGTATTGCAAGGCGGCGCCAGCGTGCTGCAATACCGCAGCAAATCGTCCGACGGCCGCTTGAAATACCGGCAGGGACGGCTTCTAAAAACCTTGTGTCGCGAATTTGGCGCGCTGTTCATCGTCAATGACGATCTGGATCTAACGATCAAGCTCAAAGCCGACGGCGTTCATCTCGGCCATAACGACATGACCGTTCGCCAGGCCCGCGTGGCGCTCGGCGCAAACTGCATCATTGGCGCTTCCTGCTACAACAGCCTGGTGATCGCGCATAAGGCCAAACAGGACGGCGCCGATTATTTGGCCTTTGGCACCGTGTTTCCTTCCCTCACCAAACCGGGAGCCGTCCACGCGCCGCTTGAGCTGTTTGCCCAAGCCCGCGTTCTTGAACGGCCCCTCGTCGCCATCGGCGGCATCCATGCCGGCAACGCGCAAAGCGTCATTCAAGCAGGCGCGGATGCATTAGCAGTCATTAACGGCCTATTTGCGCAACCCGACCCCACCGAGGCCGCTTCTGCGATTGCTCGGCTATTCACCATCTGACAAACGCGCATCGATCAAGGCGACAATGCGCTGGCTGGCGCCGCGATGCATCTGGCTGAAAGCCAGACCAGCAAGCCCCATGCGCTGACGGCTTTCCGTATCGGCAAGCAATTGTTTGATTACGACAACCAATTCCTTTGCATCCGCGACTTGGCGAGCCGCGCCGCAGTCGAACGCTTTTTGACTGGCGTCGGAGAAGTTGAAACACGAAGGTCCTATCAGCACCGGCTTGCCAACGCTGGCCGGCTCGATCAAGTTCTGCCCGCCGAGCGGCAGGAGACTGCCGCCGATGAACACCAGATCGGCAGCATGATAATAGGCGAACATCTCTCCCATGCTGTCGCCAACCCACACCTGCGTATCCGGTGAGACCGGCTGTTCGTCGCCACGCATCTGCACCTTGAAACCCTGCGACTGCGCGAGCTCAGCCACTTCGGAGAAGCGTTCCGGATGGCGCGGCACCATCACAAGCAACGCCGACGAAGCGTTGGCCCGCCACGCGGCCAAAATCAGCGCTTCCTCTCCTTCACGGGTGCTAGCGCATACGACAACGGGGCGATCGCCCAAACGTTGCTTGAACATAACGCCTAATTGAGCCTGCTCGGCCGGCGGCGTGATGTCGTACTTGGTATTGCCGCATACCTGCGGCTCGGCCGCGCCAAGCGCGGCAAGCCTTGCGGCATCTTCAGCCGTCTGCGCCGCAATGGCGGTCAACTGGCGCAAAGCCGGGCGGATCAAGCCGATGAATCGCCGGTAGCCACGATAGGATTTATCCGACAGCCTGGCGTTGGCCAGAAACAACGGCACGGCCAAGTGGTCCGCGGCCGCGATCAAATTGGGCCAAAGCTCAGTTTCCATCAACACGCCGAAGCGTGGACGGTACGCCCGCAAAAAGGCGCGCACCGCCTTTGGATAGTCATAAGGGAGATAGCGAATTTCAGCGATATCACCGTACAGGGCCTCGGCGCAGGCCCTGCCGGTCGGCGTCATCTGCGTGATCAACAGGGGGGCGTCTTGCCAGCGTGTGCGCAATGCGTGTATCAACGGCAGCGCCGCGCGCGTTTCACCGACGGATACCGCGTGGATCCAGATGACGCCTTGGCGGCCACTCGGTGCCGCGCGGCCGAACCGTTCGTCCCAATGCGCTAAATAAGCCGGCGCTTTTTGGCCGCGACGGCGCAGATAACGGCGGATAAACGGCGTCGCCAGCCACCACAACAACGAATAGAGCACGCGCCACATCAGCCAAAGCCTCCACGTCCGGTCAACGCGGCCAATACCGCGTCCACCGAAGGCATTTGTCCGATACCACCGATATTGACCGCACAGGACGTTTCGCAAACCCCAGTGAGCTGGGGATCGGTATCGGTATAGATGGCGACCTGCGGCACATCCAGCGCATTGGCCAGATGACTCAAGCCGGTATCCACGCCGACCACCGCTTTGGCATGACCCAACGCGCTCGCCGCTTCAATGAGCGTCATGCGCGGCGCCACCATGGCGTGAGAAAGCGCACCGGCCAAGCGCATCGCGCGCTGGCGCTCTTTTTCGTTCCCCCAGGGAAAGACCGCCGTCAGTCCATGGTCCGCATAGAGCCTGCGTGCCAAGTCGATCCAATGAGACTCCGGCCACTCCTTGCTGGCGCGACTGGTTGCGTGAAGCAACATTACATAACCATCCGCCGGCAACCAATCGGCACGCTCTCCCGGGGTGATGCCGAACTTTGCCTCGCCATCGACGCTATAACCAAATGCTTGGGCAAATAGCTGACGATTGCGCGCAACCGCCGATTGCCGGCGTTCGACGCGATAGGTCTTGCTATACAACAGGCTGGCCAACGGCTCGCGGCTGCTTCGCCAATCGAAGCCCGCAATCGGCCCGCCGGCCATGCGCGCAGGGATGGCGCTCTTAAGCAACCCCTGCGAATCAATCACGACATCCCAATGCTCGGCCCGCAGCTGTTGTTTCATCTGTCGGATCTCATGCCAGGTGCCCGGCGACAGAATATGTTGACGCCAGCGCCGCCAAGCCAAGGGAATAACCGTATTCACGGCCGGATGCAGCGTGGCGATATCGGCAAAATTTTCTTCCGCGAGCCAGCTGAGGTTGAGATTGGGGTAGTGCTTGACCAATTCGGTAATGGCAGGCCAGGTGTGTATCAGGTCTCCCATCGACGAGGTCCGCACAATCAAGACTTTCATCATGGGCGGCATTGTATACGAGCGGACAAGTGGTTAACCACGCCGTTTTCGTCTTATTGAACTGTGCGTAACTCACCGTAACGGCGGCCGTGTCAATTTATCCACATGCTGTCCCTGCGATGCCAGGTTATCCACCCCCTCAGGTATGAACAAGACAACATCCTGATCTGACATGGAAATCCGATGTTACCCACAGCTATGACTAGGCTTCATCTCAATCATCAATTTTAAAAAGGGCATAATAGTTAACAGTTCCTGGCAAAATGGCATGCGAAAAATCCATGCACAATAGACAACAGGTCAACCGCAACGAGCCTGTGTATAAGCTACCGTTTTTCCACAGCACACTATTTATCCACAAGCCATCCGCTGTCAAAACATACTGCTGAACACAGGAAATAGATTGTTGCAACTATATGAAATGTAAAAAAAATAGGCTGTTGTCCACAGCCTGTTGCATCCTTCTACTAGTCTCATCAAATATAAAAAGGGCTACAAGATACAATGCGGCACTCTCTCAGCGTCGTTGTGATTACCCTCAATGCTGCAGCACATCTTGAGCAATGCTTGCAAAGCTGCAACTTCGCCGACGAGATCGTCGTGGTCGATTCCGGCAGCACGGATGGGACACAGCAAATTGCCGAACGCCATGGCGCCCGTTTTCTGCAACAACCGTGGCTTGGCTTCGGCCCTCAGAAACAGTTTGCTGTCGCGCAGGCTTCACACGATTGGGTTCTGTGTTTGGATGCGGATGAGTGGCTGTCGATAGAATTAATAAGTAATATCAATGATATATTGAGTTATCCACAGCACGAAAGCTATCATTTCCCCCGTTGCAACAAATTCATGGGGCGCTTTCTGCGCCATGGCGAGGGTTACCCGGATCTCTGCTTACGCCTCTTCGACCGGCGCAAGGCCAACTGGTCGGACGACCTTGTCCATGAATACGTGCAGAGCCAAACCAAGCCAGGCCGGCTGCGTGGCGATTTGATGCATGAATCGGGCGAGGATATTGAACGGTATCTCGCCAAGCAAAATCGCTATACCAGCTTACAGGCCAGACAGCTCTACGAACGCCGTAAACGGGTTTCCGTGGCCAAGATGCTGTTAAGCCCGTTGATTCGCTTCTTCAAGTTCTATGTTGTCCGTCAAGGATGGCGAGACGGTTTGCCCGGGCTTGTGCATATCTCGATCGGTTGCATCAACTCATTTATCAAGTATGCAAAGCTGCGTGAGCTTTACCGCTTGGAGCAACAATCATGAGGGTGTTAGTTACCGGCGCTGCAGGATTTATCGGACGCGCCGTTTGCGAGGCGTTGCTCGATACCGGCCAATATTCGGTATGGGCTGTGGATAATTTGAGTGATTACTACGACGTTTCGCTGAAACAAGCCCGTTTATCCACTTTAGCGGGACGTGAGGGCTTCTTCTTTCAACAGATGGACATCGCGGATGCCGCAGCCCTGGAAAACCTGTTTAAAGCCGAGGAAATCGATTATGTGATCCACCTGGCGGCGCAAGCGGGGGTGCGTTATTCCCTGGCGCATCCACAGGCATTTGCGCAGACCAATTTGCTTGGCATGGCAAATCTGCTCGATTTGTGTCATCGCTACGCCGTCAAACATTTGCTGTTTGCCAGTTCGAGTAGCGTGTACGGCCAAAACGGCAAACTGCCGTTCGCCGAGGATGATCGTACCGATTACCCGGTCAGTTTTTATGCCGCCACCAAAAAGGCTGGCGAAATCATGGCGTACAGCTATGCGCACATGCATCGCCTGCCAATTACCGCGATGCGGTTTTTTACGGTGTATGGTCCATGGGGACGCCCCGACACCGCTCCCTGGTTGTTTACAGAATCTATTATTAATGGAAATGAAGTTAAGATATTTAATAATGGTGATCTGCAGCGCGATTTCATTTACATCGACGATCTTGTCGCCGGTATCCTCCAAGTGATGCGCCACGTTCCCGACACGGCCGTGCCTTTTGCGTTGTTCAATATCGGCAACAACAACCCGATCAAATTGATGGATTTTATTCAGTGCATCGAAAAGGCCTGCGGCCGCAAGGCGAACAAGGTTTATCTACCGATGCAGGAAGGGGACGTGCCGGTGACTTATGCCGATACCAGTCGGCTAGGCGCCGTCACGGGGTTTTCGCCGACCACGTCGCTGGAAGAGGGGATGCGTCGTTTCGTTTCTTGGTATCGTGAATTTCATCATCTATGAATTGATACCGATTGCCGGGACGCTAAGGCATCTACAGGCGTTCCAATGGTTTTTTTATACCCGTGCCTTGCCGGTAGGTAGATCGTTGAATAGCGCGCCTTGCTGAAGGTGGGATTTTACTGCTGATATAGACAAACCCATGCTCGCGAAGCGAGCGCTCCCTCTCAGGGAGAGGGCAGGGGGAGTGGGAATCGATGGGCAGGCTGCGAAATCAGTCAGTTGTCACTGAGGCCCGGCTTTGCCGGGGCCTCCGCAACCGCTGCAAACCACTTAATCAACAGCCTGAGGCAAGACAGCCGTCTTGCCCTTTTCCCATGAAGCGTCGCCGCTCAATGCACGTCGCGCCAATATTCCTTCTTCAGGAAGTAGGCCAACGGCAACAACAGCAAGGCCAGGAACATCAACACGCCATAGCCGATCTGCAGCCGATGCACCTGGGCCGGTTCCGACATGAAGACCAGGTAATTGGTCAGATCCGCCATGCGCTGATCAAATTCCAGCGTATTGGCGTGGCCATTTTCCAGTTTGGTCATCGTGCCGGCCTTCACCAGCACCAGCTTCTGCTCTTGCGCGCCATCGCCGTTCTTCACGGTTTGCAGTTGCTGCTCGCCCTGCCATTGCCACAATACGTGCGGCATGGCGACCTTATCGAACACGATGTTGTTCCAGCCGGTCGGCCGGGTATCGTCGCGATAGAAGCCGCGCAGATAGGCATACAGCCAGTCGGCGCCACGCGCGCGCGCCTCGACCGACAAGTCCGGCGGATTGTTGCCGAGCCAAGTCTTGGCGTCCTGGGCGGTCATCGTCACGTGCATGGTGTCACCGACCTTGTCGCTGGCGAACATCAGATTCTTTTTAATCTGATCCTCCGTCAAACCGATATCGGTCAGCCGGTTATAGCGCATGGCGGTGGCCGAATGGCACGACAGGCAGTAGTTGACGAAAATCTGCGCGCCGCGCTGCAGCGATTCGGTGTCCTGAATATCGATCGGTGCCTTCGGCAGAACCGGGCCTTCCTCGGCGGCGGCCACAAGCGGCAGCACCAGCGCCAGCGCCGCGAGCAGATGACGAATTTGCTTTTTCATGATGGTCATCCCTTCGGTCAGATATTCTTGGCGAACAACACTGCGGCGGCGATCAGCACGGCCCACAGCACGAAGAACAGCGCCTTGCCGCGCGCGGTCGACTCGGTCACGCGCGTCGGCACCGGGATCTTGCCCGCGTCGTTCTTGGTATAGAACGGCATGCCGATGAAGAAGGCGAAGTAGATCACCGACAACGTGCGCGCCACATAGGTGCGCACATCGGTCGGCGGCAGGGCGCCAAGGATACCCAGACCCACGAAGGCGATCACGAACAGCGTCAGCATGACCTTGAATTTCGAGCCGCGATAACGCACCGACTTGATCGGCGAGCGGTCGAGCCACGGCAGGAAGACGATCAGCACCACCGCCGCGCCCATGGCCAGCACGCCCCACACCTGGGTGCCCATGAACGACGGCACCGCACGCAAAATGGCGTAGAACGGCGTGAAGTACCAGACCGGCGCGATATGCGGAGGCGTCTTCAACGGGTCGGCCGGGAAGAAGTTGTTGGCTTCCAGGAAATAGCCGCCCATCTCCGGCATGAAGAATACGATCGAGGAGAACACGATCAGGAACACCGCCACCCCCAGCACGTCCTTCACCGTGTAATACGGATGGAACGGAATGCCGTCGAGCGGCAAGTGCGTCTCGGGGTCCTTGTACTGCTTGATTTCGACACCATCCGGATTGTTCGAGCCGACCTCGTGCAACGCCATCAGGTGCGCCACCACCAGCGCCAACAGCACCAGCGGCACGGCAATCACGTGCAGCGCGAAGAAGCGGTTGAGCGTCGCGCCTGACACGACGAAGTCGCCGCGGATGAACACCGACAAATCGGGGCCGATCACCGGAATGGAGCTAAACAGGTTGACGATCACCTGCGCGCCCCAGAACGACATCTGTCCCCACGGCAGCAGGTAGCCCAGGAAGGCTTCGGCCATCAGGCATAGGAAGATCAGCATGCCGAAGATCCACACCAGCTCCCGCGGCTGCTTGTAAGAGCCGTAAATCAAACCGCGGAACATGTGCAAATAGACGACGATGAAGAACATCGACGCGCCGGTGGAGTGCATGTAGCGGATGATCCAGCCGCCGCTCACGTCGCGCATGATGTATTCGACCGAGGCGAACGCCACCGACATCTTGGTGCCGGGCACGAGCGTCGCGTCCGGCATGTAGTTCATGGTCAGGAAAATCCCGGTCAACAGCTGCATCACCAGCACCAACAGCGCCAGCGAACCGAAGAAGTACCAGAAATTGAAATTCTTGGGCGCGTAATATTCAATTACGTGCTCCTTGAGCATCGACGTCAGCGGGAAGCGCGCGTCGATCCAGTTCAGCAATTTTTGTCCCTTGCTCATGGTTTCGCCCTCAGCTTATTTGTCGTCGCCGACCAGGATGCGCGAGTCGGACAGGTATTTGTGGGGGGGAACAAGCAGATTCTTCGGCGCCGGCATGCTCTTGTAGACCCGCGCGGCCAAATCGTACTTGGAGCCATGGCAGGGGCAGTAGAAGCCGCCGAGCCAATCCGGCCCGAGATCCGCTGGCGCGAGGTCCGGCCGGAACGTCGGCGAACAGCCCAGGTGGGTGCAAATGCCGACCGTCACGAGCAAGCCCGGCTTGATGGAGCGATGACGGTTCTTACAGTAGTCGGGCTGCTGATCCATGTCCGACGTCGGGTCGGCCATCTGATCGTCGAGCTTGGCCAGGTTGGCGATCTGGGTGGGCGTGCGCGACAACAGCCACACCGGCTTGCCCTGCCATTCGACGTTGATCATCTGCCCCGGCTCGATCTTGCTGATATCCACTTCCACCGGCGCGCCCGCTGCTTTGGCCCGCTCGGACGGCAGGAAGCTCAGTACAAACGGCGCGGCCACCCCGACCACCGCCACTCCCCCGACCGCGCTGGTTGCCACCGTCAGAAAACGGCGACGTCCTGCATCGACTTGTTGTTCACTCATTACAGTCATCCTCAATCATGGAAACTCGAGCGTTTATCCCCGCGAATTTTACCTGATTATCCCTATTTACTTGAAGGGTTTATGCAAATAAATTGTTTTAACCCGATATAAATAACGTTATACCGGGTTCTCCAGGTCGACAAACACCACTTCAATGCCAAGATCATCAGCAGCCTGACGGCCGAGCGCCTGAATGCCAAAGCGTTCGGTGGCATGATGCCCGGCGGCGACAAAAGCGCAACCAGACTCCATCGCCATATGCTGATTTTGCTCGGAAACCTCGCCCGTCAAAAATGCATCCACCCCCATGGCAATGGCGGCATCGAAGAAGCCCTGCGCGCCGCCGCTGCACCAGGCGACACGCCGCACCGGTCTGTCCGCATCGCCCAACAGCAACGCCGGACGCCCTAGCCGGCGCGAGACGTCATCGCGCCACGCGCCGGCCGACACGGGCGCGGCGAGATGGCCGTGCCACAGCAGATCCTGCTCGCCCCCCTGCCCCTCCACGGCCAGCCCCAGCACTTCGGCCAGCTGAGCGTTGTTGCCCAGCGTCGGATGCGCGTCCAGCGGCAGATGATAGGCAAGCAGGCTGATATCGTGCAGCAGCAGGGCCTGCAGCCTGCGCTTCTTGAATCCCAGCACCCGGCTATCCTCGCCCTTCCAGAAATAACCGTGATGCACCAGAATCGCATCCGCACGCCGCGCCACCGCCTCATCGATCAGCGCCTGCGATGCCGTCACGCCGCAAACGACGCGCGACACCTCGCCGCGGCCCTCCACTTGCAGGCCGTTGGGTGCATAGTCATTGAAACGCCAGGGTTCCAGCAGATGATCGAGATACGCCGTTAATTCTGCCAACTGCATATCCACCTCAAGATTTGAAAATTCATGTCATTAAAGCCTACCCTGACCGGAAACGGAAGTCTCACCCTGCCAATAAAAAAAGCGCACTCTGCGGTGCGCTTCGCCGGCTTGCGGTCAAATCTCAGAACTTGGTGCCGATACCGATACCGTAGACCCACGGATCGAGCTTCAGCGTACCGATCGGCGCGCCATTCAGTTGGGCGTCCGTGCGGATGTACAGCTTCTTCACGTCGACGTTGACGAACCAGTCCTTGGTAATCGCATAGTCGGCGCCAACCTGCAGAGCAGGACCCCAGCTATCCCGATTGACCGTCACCTTGCTGGCGCCCACATGCAGGTCGTTGTCGTAGAAATAGGTGTAGTTGATACCGGCACCGACATACGGACGGAAGGTCGCTTGCGGGGTAAAATGGTATTGCAGCGTCAGCGTCGGCGGCAGCACGCTGATCTTGCCCAGGTCTGCGCCGAGCGCGTCAAGGTGCGCGTCGTGACGCGAAGTGCCCAAAATCAGTTCGGCGCCGACATTGTTGGTGATCATGTAGGTAAAGTCGACTTCCGGCACCGTATCGCTCTTAACACTCGGGTTAAGAGTGGCGAGGTAACCGTCCGCACCCGTTTGGGGCGCAACGTCGATCACACGGAAACGTGCCAGAATATCGCCTTGATCGGCGAAAGCGGAAGCGGACAACAGACCAGCCACAGCGACGAAAGCGAACTTTCTCATTATGTTTTCTCCTGGATACAATAGTGGGGAATCCCGCCGCGCATGTTCTTAGATGACGATGCTACGGCTGCGCAGCGTTCAGGCGTCACTGTAGAGAACGCCAAATTTTAAGACTTTGTCCTAGATCATGAGAGCGTCATGAAATATACGGATCTACGTGATTTTGTTGCACAACTAGAACAACAGGGTGAGTTGCGCCGTATCAGCCGGCCGGTTTCCCCGCGCCTCGAGATCACGGAGATCAGCGATCGCGTGTTGAAGGCCGGTGGCCCCGCGCTCTTGTTCGAACAGCCGCGCACGGATAACAGTCGATACGACTTTCCGGTGCTGGCCAATCTATTCGGCACCCCCCGTCGCGTCGCCATGGGCATGGGCGCCCAGGACGTGGCGGCCCTGCGCGAAATCGGCCAACTGCTCGCCTATCTGAAAGAGCCGGAGCCGCCGCGCGGTTGGCGCGATGCGTGGGACAAACTGCCGCTGCTCAAGCAGGTGCTGAGCATGGCGCCGAAGGAAGTGACCAAGGCGCCGTGCCAGCAAATCGTCTGGGAAGGCGACGACGTCGACTTGTCGCGGCTGCCGATCCAGCACTGCTGGCCGGGCGACGTCGCGCCGCTGATCACCTGGGGGCTGACCGTCACCCAAGGGCCGCACAAGAAACGTCAGAATCTCGGCATCTACCGCCAACAGGTGATCGGCAAGAACCGCGTCATCATGCGTTGGCTCGCGCATCGCGGCGGCGCACTCGACTTTCGCGACTTTCAGCGCGCGCATCCCGGCCAACCCTTCCCCGTGGCCGTGGTGCTCGGCTGCGATCCGGCTACGATTCTCGGCGCCGTCACCCCGGTGCCGGACACCTTGTCCGAGTACCAGTTCGCCGGCCTGCTGCGCGGCGGACGCACCGAACTCACCCGTTGCATCGGTTCGGCATTGCGCGTGCCGGCGCGCGCCGAAATCGTGCTCGAAGGCCACATTCATCCGGATGACATGGCGCTGGAAGGCCCCTATGGCGACCATACCGGCTATTACAACGAACAAGACCATTTCCCGGCGTTCACCATCGACCGCATCACCATGCGCGAGAACCCGATCTACCACAGCACCTACACCGGCAAGCCGCCGGATGAGCCGGCCGTGCTTGGCGTGGCGCTCAACGAAGTGTTCGTGCCGATCCTGCAAAAGCAGTTTCCGGAGATCGTCGATTTCTATCTGCCGCCGGAGGGTTGCAGCTATCGCATGGCGGTGGTCAGCATCAAGAAGCAATACCCCGGTCACGCGCGGCGCATCATGATGGGCTGCTGGAGTTTCCTCCGACAGTTCATGTACACCAAGTTCATCGTCGTGGTGGACGACGACATCGATACGCGCGATTGGAAGGAAGTCATCTGGGCCATCACCACGCGCATGGACCCTGTGCGCGACACGATGCTGGTGGACAATACGCCGATCGACTATCTCGACTTCGCAAGCCCTATCTCCGGGTTGGGCGGCAAAATGGGGCTCGACGCCACCAACAAGATGCCGGGGGAGACCCAACGCGAATGGGGCCGCCCCATCGAGATGGATCAAACGGTCAAAGCGCGGGTCGACGCCATGTGGCACGAACTGGGACTATGACCCGCCCGGGCGGCAACGCTGGTATGATTCGCGCATCGAATAACAGGAAGTCATCATGCGAAATACCCGTAACCCCGCCCTCCCCAGCCACGTCAAGCGTATGAGTCCGCGCCTGCGCAAGAAACTGCGTGTCGGCCAATTCCGCGAATGGGGCTTCAACCTCAAGGCCATTCTGAACGATGGTCTCGACGATGCGGCGCAGGATAGCTTGTTGGAAGCCTGGCTTGGCGCCGTCGATGCCCAAGCCGTCAGCTTCGGCGGCCAATTCGACGCACGCGGCACGCTGGAGGGCATGGTTTTCCCGGTAGGCAAACAGCCGGTCGACGACGCCGTGCGCATCGCGCTGCTCGACTGGCTCAAAGCCCGCGCCGAAGTCGCCAGTCTGCAAGCAAGCGAACTGATCGACATCTGGCACGGTTAAGCCAATCTCCCCATGCGCGCTCCCCGCGAGGCTTCGCAACGCGCCGCCATTCCGCCTGCCATCTGGGTGCTTGGCGGCGTCAGCCTGCTGATGGACGTCTCCTCGGAGATGATCCACAGCCTACTGCCACTCTTCATGGTCACCAGTTTGGGGGCCAGCGCCTTGGCCGTCGGGCTGATCGAGGGATTGGCAGAGTCCACGGCGCTGATCGTCAAGGTCTTTTCCGGCGTGCTGAGCGACTACTGGGGCAAACGCAAAAGCTTGGCCCTGTTCGGCTACGCGATGAGCGCGCTGACCAAGCCACTGTTCGCGCTGTCGTCGTCGCTGAGCCTGGTGCTGACCGCCCGGCTGCTTGATCGCGTCGGCAAAGGCGTACGCGGCGCACCGCGCGATGCCTTGGTGGCCGATATCGCGCCGCCAGCCATCCGTGGCGCGGCTTTTGGTCTGCGCCAGGCGCTCGATACCGTCGGCGCCTTTCTCGGCCCGCTCTTCGCCGTCGGTCTGATGCTGCTGTGGCAGGACCGATTCCGCGCCGTATTCTGGGTCGCCTTATTGCCGGGCGCTGCCGCTGTCGTCTTGCTGACGCTCGGCATGTCGGAGCCCGATCGGGCGGAAACGGCGGTTAAAACGGGCAACCCGATCCGTCGCGACAATCTGCGTCAGCTTAGCGCCGCCTATTGGCAGGTGGTCACGGTCGGCGCGATCTTCACGTTGGCTCGCTTCAGCGAGGCATTTCTGGTTTTGCGCGCGCAGCAGACGGGCGTGGCCATCGCCTTCGTGCCGCTGATCATGGTGGCGATGAACATCGTCTACGCGCTCAGCGCCTACCCGTTCGGCAAGTGGTCGGACCGGATGAACCCCTACTCGTTGCTGGCGCTCGGCCTCCTGGCGCTCTTCGGCGCCGATCTGCTCTTGGCCACCGCGCATCGTTGGCCACAGGTGCTCGCCGGCGTCACGCTATGGGGCATCCACCTAGGCATCACACAGGGACTCTTGGCCGCTATGGTGGCGGCGACCGCGCCGGCCACGCTGCGCGGCACCGCATTTGGCGTTTTCAATCTGATCAGCGGCGGCGCCATGCTGCTAGCCAGCCTATTTGCGGGATTCTTGTGGGACCGGTACGGCGCGTCGTACACCTTTTTCACCGGCGCGGTCTTCTGCCTCGTCACGCTGACTACTTTGGCTTGGAACCGTCAAAACGTGGTTAACAGACACTAGGAGTCCCGTTGCGTAGGGCGCAATCGCCGTGCGACGCGCGGCATTGCGCCAAACACCTGACGATAGACCCTAGGGACCCTAGGACACCATGCGGAAAATACGATAGCCGACGTATAGCCAGGTTTCGCGCGAGAGGAACGCCACGCGGGCAGAGAGTGTGCGGTAACGCGTCGAGCGCGTGGGGGAAGGGGAAGCGGCCAGACCGAGATCGCGCGCCATCAGCACGGCGCGGCGCATATGCCACGGATCGCTAACCAGCAGATAGGTATGAATGCCAAACGGTTCGGCCAGCTTCTTGGCGTTTTGCAGGTTTTCCCACGTCGTGCGCGAGTCGGGCTCGGCCAACATGGCCGTCATCGGCACGCCGGCCTTGAGCGCATAGTCGCGGCCGACGTCGGCTTCGGAAGGATAGCCGGGCACCGGCGTGCCGCCGGTGAAGACGATCCAGTGCACTTGGCCGGTCTTGTAGAGTTCCACCGCATGGCGGATGCGCTCGCGGAATACCGGTGACGGCTTGTCGCCCCAGGCGGCGGCGCCCAGCACCAGCGCGGCATCGGCGTTCGCCGGATAGTCCGGCGGCTCGCCATAGCTCACGATGCTCCATGCCACGCCGCCCATTGCCATCAACACCAGCAAGAAAGCCAGCAGCACGCCTTTGAGCACCAGCCAGAGATAATGCATTGTCGACCCGTTGTGCAAAAACCAACGGATATTATAAACGGCTTACCCACGCTCCGGGTCGATTCCGGCCGCGAGATGGCCGAATGGCTGCCGGCGGCCAAGCTCAAGCAGACCATCCAACGCCAGCCGCTGAGCGTGCGTCACCGACGCGAGCCACGGCTGCCACACATCGTCGCCCGGCGCCAGCCGGATATAGCCGCGGTGGTGCGCTTCGCCGCAGTCATACCACAGCGACAGCACATCGGCATGCCAGCGCTGCTGCATGCGCCAAAGCTTATCGGACCACGGCGCCGCGCCGCAGAGGGTGCGTCCGTTGTAGAACCATTGCGACCGCCAAAACACCTGCTGGCGACGCAGACAATCGAGCTGGCAGGAAAAGGCGATGGGCACCGCGTCTGCCAGTAAACGTAAGGTGGGCATGGCAAACTCCGATGTTGCGTTGCAACATACTGAGTGTATGCCGCACTGGAATCGCAGATCAAGCCCGCCGACATGCGTCACCGGCGCCTTATTCTTTCGACGCGGCCAGCGAGACCCAATCCTGGGTGAATTCGGCGGCGTTGAATTCATGCACCACCTCGCGCATCATCGCGAAGGCGCCCGCGGCATCGAGCCGGTCGCAGTTTGCCTTGAGACGGTCAAGCAGCGCGCGCAGCTCGGGCTCGGGAATCAGCGACTCCTCAGCGCGGCAGATGCGCTCGTGATCGGTATCGAGCACGTGGTCGCCGATCAGCAGCTCTTCGTACAGCTTCTCGCCGGGCCGCAGGCCGGTGAAGCGGACTTCGATGTCGCCTTGCGGGCGGTTGCCGTCCTTCACCTCCAAGCCGGAGAGGTGGATCATGCGCCGCGCGAGATCGGCGATGCGAACCGGTTGTCCCATGTCGAGCACGAACACGTCGCCGCCCTGCCCCATCGCCCCGGCCTGGATCACCAACTGAGCCGCCTCGGGAATCGTCATGAAATAACGGGTAATCTCGGGATGCGTCACGGTCACCGGGCCGCCTTGCTTGATCTGCTGCTTAAACAGCGGCACCACCGAGCCCGACGATCCCAGCACGTTGCCGAAACGCACCATGACGAAACGTGTGCGGCTACCGCGCGCATGCCGCGCCTGCAATACCAGTTCGGCCAGGCGCTTGGTCGCGCCCATCACGTTGGTCGGCCGCACCGCCTTGTCGGTGGAGATCAGCACGAAGGTATCGACGCCGCAATCCTCGGCCGCCTGTGCGGCGGTATCGGTGCCGAACGCATTGTTGAGAATGCCCGACACCGGATTGTGCTCGACCAACGGCACATGCTTGTACGCCGCCGCGTGATAGACGGTTTCCACGCCGAACGCGCGCATCACCTGCGTCATGCGCGCATAATCGGCCACCGAACCCAGCAGCGACACGCGCGGGCATTCCGGCGCCAGCTTCGCCAGTGCCTGATCGATGGCGTACAGGTTGTATTCCGACAACTCGAACAGCACGAGCTGCTTGGGGCGGCATTGGGCGATCTGGCGCACCAGCTCGGAACCGATCGAACCGCCGGCGCCGGTCACCATCACCACCCGCCCCTCGATGTTGGCCGACATCAGCTCGCGCCGCGGCGGCACCGGCTCGCGCCCGAGCAGATCCTCGATATCGACTTCCTTCAGCTCCTCGACCCGCACTTCGCCGGAAACCAGATCGGCCATGCCAGGCAGGCGCTTGATCGGCACGCGCAACGATTCCAGGTTTTCCAGGATCTCGCGTTGGCGCGAGCGGCTTACCGACGGCAACGCCAACAGAATCAGCTTGGTTTCGGTTTCCTTCAGCAGGAAAGGCAACTCTTGCGGGCTGTGTACCGCCAAGCCGCGGAAAGTGCGGCGCCACAACGAAGGGCTGTCGTCGACAAACGCCATCGGCCGGTATTCCCGGCCGGCCTGCAACGCCAACATCAGTTGCACGCCGGCGCGCCCGGCGCCGTAAATAATCACATGCTCGCGTGGCGCGTCCACCGCATCCAGGCGCCGGACCAGGCCACGCAGCAGGAAGCGGCTGCCGCCGATGTAGGCCATGGCGAACATCCAGAAGATGATGATCGACGAGCGCGGAAAGGAATGCATGCCAGTCAGCGCGATCACGGCGGTCAACACCAGCACCGCCAGCGTCACGCCGGAAAACACGGTGTAGACGATCTTGTCGTCGAGATATTTCAGTACCGCGCGATAGAGCCCCAGATGGATGAAAATCGGAATCACCCAAAACGGCGGCACGAAAAAGATCCACAGATAGGGATTGAGCTTCGGGTCCCAGCTGCCGCCCAGACGCAGCACCACCGCGCTCCATAGCGCCAGCGGCAGCAATATGGCGTCCATCAGCATCAATAGCGCCATCTTGTTATGACGCGAGAAAGAAAGCATTTTTTCCAACATGGTGGTCAGCGTGAAACGATTTTCGTCAAGGTCGCAAAAATAATACGGACGTCTTCCAATAATGTATGGCTATCGGCATATCTAACATAATAGCCAAGCTTTTCCGGCAATACCCGTTCAACGTAGGCGCGCTCCGGATCCGCGGCCCCGCCAAGAATCTCGTTCTCGTCAATCATGCGGATCGACGCCCAATCGGTGATACCTGGCCGCAGCGCCAACACCTTGGCGCGCACATCGTCCGGATAATGCGCCACGTAGCGCGGCACCTCGGGGCGCGGCCCAACCAGGCTCATGCGGCCGGACAGCACATCGATCAGCTGCGGCAATTCGTCGAGCTTGGTCTTGCGCAGCACGCGCCCTGCCCGCGTCACCCGCGCATCGGCGCCCACGGTCAGTTGTCCATGGCGTTCGGCATCGACGCGCATGGTACGGAACTTGTGAATCCGGAACGTCACGCCAAAGCGCCCAACGCGCTCCTGGCGGAAAAACACCGGCCCCGGCGAGTCGAGCTTGACCCACGCCGCCATCGCCAGCAACAGCGGCGACAACAGCGCGAGCCCCACGCCTGCGGCCAACAAATCGAAGCCGCGCTTGACCCGGTCGGACCCGGGAGCGCGGCCGGCACCGCTTACCGCCATCACGCGCCCAGA
Source organism: Paludibacterium sp. (assembly GCF_019232825.1). GTDB lineage: Bacteria > Pseudomonadota > Gammaproteobacteria > Burkholderiales > Chromobacteriaceae > Paludibacterium. The sequence continues at coordinate 66,462 of NZ_JAFAND010000090.1, forward strand.
ATCTCGCGGATCGTGGCAATGACGCGCGTTTGATCCGCCTCGGTCATGCGCGTATACAGCGGCAGCGACACTTCGCCCTCAAACGCCAGCTGCGCGTGCGGGAATTGCTCGGGCTTGAGTTGATAGCCGTCGCGCCACACCGGGTGCAGGTGCAATGGAATGAAATGCACCGAACAGCCGATGCCTTTGTCCGCCATGCGCTGAATGAACTCGCCGCGTTCGATGCCGGCTTCCGGCTTGAGCCGCACGGCATACACATGCCAGGCGTGCGCATCGCCCATCTTCGGCTTGGCGGGCAGAATCAGCGGCAGGCCGGCCAATTCGACGTCATAGCGCTCCGCCATGTCCATGCGCGCCAGGTGGAAGCGGCGCAGCTTCTTCAACTGGTGCAAGCCAACGGCGGCGGCCAGGTCCGGCATGTTGTACTTGAAGCCCGGCTCGATGACTTCGTAATACCAGGCCGGCGCCTTGGACACATAGCGGTCGAAGGCGTCGCGGCTGATGCCGTGCAAGCGCATCACCTTGCAGCGCTTGATCAATTCGGGATGCTTGGACACCACCATGCCGCCTTCGCCGGTGGTCATGGTCTTGTTGGCGTAGAAGCTGAACACGGTGGCATCGGTGTCCAACGTGCCGATCAGCTTGCCGTTGTAGCTGGTCGGCAACGAGTGCGCGGCATCCTCCACCACCTTCAGGCCATGCTCGCGCGCAATGGCGATGATGGCGTCCATATCGCAAGCCAGACCCGCGAAGTGCACCGGCACGATGGCGCGCGTCTTGTCGGTAATGGCGCGGCGGATCGCCTGCGGATCGATGTTGAGCGTTTCCGGATCGACGTCGACCAGCACCGGGTGCGCGCCCAGATAACGCACGACCTCGGCCGTGGTGGTGAAGGTGTAGGTCGGCACGATCACTTCGTCGCCGGGGCCGACGCCGACCGCTTCCAATGCCAGGTGCAGGCCGGAGGTCGCCGAGTTGACGGCGATCGCTTCCACGCCATCGCCGATGAAGGCGGCGAAGTCCGCCTCGAACTGCTTGGTGCGCGGGCCGGTGGTTACCCAGCCTGAACGCAGCACCTCGATGACTTCATTGATTTCCTCCTCACCGATGTCCGGCAAGGCATAGGGTAAAAATTTCTCGCTCATGGCGTTTGTTATCCTTCAATACGATCGCAGCGCGCACTTTACGCGAGCGTCATTTTATTTGGCTCGCGCAAACAATTTCTGGAAGCGCTTGGCCAGTACACGGTAATCATGGTTGGCGAGCACGTAGCGCTTGCCGTTGTCTCCCAACTGCTGGCGTGCCTCGGGCGTCATGGCCATCAGTTGGCGCACCGCCTCGGCGATCGCCGCCGGATCTTCCGCCGCAACCGACAGACCCGCCTCGGCTTCGCGCACGATGTCGTTGCCCGCCTCGACCGAATGGATCACCGGCCGGGCCGACATCATGTAATCGAACAGCTTGTTGGGGTTGATGCCAAAACGGTAAATCGGCAGTTTACGCCAGCCGATATACAGTGCATCCATGCGCGCAAGCAGCGCGGGCACGGCCGACTTGGCCACCGGCGGCAAGAAATGCACGTTGTCGAGTCCCAGGTCGCGCGCCATTTGCGTCAGCGCCACCTTGTCCGGACCGTCGCCCACCAACACGAACGAGACCGGCTCGTCACGCAACCAGTCGGCAGCTTTCAGCAGCTCCTGCAGTGCGTTGGCCAAGCCGTGGCCGCCGGCATAACCGACCAGGAAACGGCCCTCGCCACGCAAACGGTCGAGCAGGGCGGCATGCTCATCCGGCAGCTTCGCCGTGGCATTCTCCCATTCCGCCACGTCGATGCCGTTGGGCACATAATGGAACTTCTCCGGCGCCATGCCATGCGCCACCATGTGCTCCTTGGCGCAAGGCAGCATCGACACCACGGCGTCCGATACCTTATAGGCAAAATTCTCGGCCCGCTGCAGCAGCCAGATCCACGGATGGCGCGGCGACATGCCCCCCACCTCGACCGGGGTCAATGGCCAAAGGTCATGCACTTCGAAAATCAATTTCGCCTTGGCGTGCTTGGCGATAAAGCGCGCGGGATAAATATCCAGCGGGTAGGTGCTGGAAGCGATGACCACATCCGGCGTCCACTTGTTGACGAAGAAACGGCTCATGTTCCATACCTGGAACAAATAGGCCAGGATGTTCAACACCCGCTTGACGCCATTGCCGGAATACTTAGGCGTGGCATACCAAGAATAGATAATCCCGTCGATTTCTTCTTCGCCGAACAAGCCCGGCAAATTCTGAGGGTTATTCTGCCGCAGGTGCGAGAAGCTCGCCGCCAGGATATTGACCTTATCGCCCGCTTTGAGCCATTCGCGCGACAAATAATAGGGTCGGTATTCCATGCCGTGCTTCGGCGAGCCGGCGTAATGGTTAAGATAGAGAATGCGCATATTCAACCTGGTTTTGGAATTCAGGATCAGCCACGCCGGCATCGTACACCCGTCCGCGTACCGCCTCTATTCCCATATCAAAGAAACCTCAACAACCCGTCTTCATGCCGCCAGCCGCGCATAAAGCGCCACCAGCTTTTCGCCTTCCGCTTGCCAGCTGTATTTCGCCAAAGCGGCACGCTGTCCGCTCGCGCCCATGGCCGCGGCGCGCTCGTCGTCCGCCAGCAACGCGTTCATCGCGGCGGCAATGGCCGCCGGATCTTGCGGATCGACCAGCAATCCACAGCCAGCATCCTCGACGATACCGCGCCACAGCGGGAAATCCGAGGCGACGACCGGCAAACCGGCCGCCATGTACTCAAACAGTTTGATCGGTAGCGCGTCAACGTAGTTAGGGGTGGGAAACAGCGTCACCAGCCCGACTTTGGAGTGTGCCAGCACGTCGGCCACGCCAGCGCGATCGAGCACCCCCAAATCGTTGACCTTGTCCCAGCCTGGCGCCGCCGTCAGCTCATCCTTGAGACCGGCCTCGCCCCAAATGCCGGCGAGATTCAAACGCGCCGGCACAGCCGGCATCGCCTCGACGATCGGGCCGATGCCACGGATACGCGTAATGCCGCCCAGATAGCAGACCTCTTCGCGGCGGCTGTCCCAAGGGGTCTCGCGGACCAGCTCGGCCAAAATCGGAAAATTGCACACGTCGAGCACGCACGCATTGACCGCGGCGAAGCGCGCGCGGATGTGCGGCGTCGAGGTCACGATGGCATCGAAACGGCTGGCGACGCCATTCTCCAGCCGCTCGAACACGCGCGAGGCCAGCGGCCGGATCGGCGCGGGAATCCAATGCTTGGCCAACAGTTGGCGCGGCAGATCCTCGTGCACATCGTAGATCACGCGAATACCGGCGCGTTTCAACTTCAGCGCGGCCAGCATCAACTCCGGGTCATGAAAATGCGCCACATCGGGCGCGAGCGCCAACGCGGCTTGAATCACCCGAGCCACCGTTTTGGTCATGCGCGACAGGCGCCCGCCGCTTTTGGCGCCAACGTCGACGATGCGCACGCCATCGCGCGTTTCCTCGCCCAAGCCGTCCGCCACGATCAGCGTCACTTCATGGCCGGCGCGCGCCAGCGTCGCGCACTCCTTGATGAAGATACGGATATCGTGGCGCGGGTGGGCGCTGGTCAGATGGGCGATTCTCATTTTTTCTTCTTGCTACGCTGTTTGGGGCCGGCTTGCAACGCGCGGACGTACAGCTCGGCAAAGCGCCGCATGTTGTCGGCGTGCAAGGCTTTCTGCGCCACCAGCTTGCGATTGATGTCGGCGATGGATTGCAATTGCCGGTCGTCCTCCGCCTCGCGCATTGCGTCGAGCAGGCTGTCGGACAGCCGGCGCACGTCCTCGACAATGCGGCCGTTGAGTCCGTCGATGATCCACTCGCCATTGGCGGGCAAATTGGACAGCACCGGCAAGCAGCCGTGGCCCATGGCTTCCAGCAAACTGATGCTGGTGGCGTCCGAGCGCGGCACGCTGACGAAAACGCGGCTTTTGCGATACAGCTCGGCCAGCTCATGGCCAGGCACGAAGCCGGGAAAATCGACGCGGCGCAAAGCCAACGTCTCGGCCAATTGCTTGAGCTCCGGGGTTTGATCGCCGCTCGCGGCCACCGTCAGCCGCCAATCGCCGAACAGACCGCTCGCCTCCACCGCCGACCAGGCATGCAAAATGGCGTCGATGCGATAGAGCGGCTTATGCAGCCGGCAAGACAGCACGCGCTTTTCCTTGGCGGCCAAGTCAGGCGTCAGCGGCATCGCATCCATGCCGTAATTCAACAGCTCAATGCGGCAGTCCTCGCCCGCCAATGCACGGATGCGCGCCGCCATGTACAGCGAATCGGAGGTAATCACGTCGGCCGACTGCAGGTTGCTGCGCACCATGCGGCCAAACAAGGCGTTGGATTCCGGCAGCAGCAAGATGTCCGAGCCCCAGGCGGTCAGCACTTGAGGAATCGCCAATCCGCGCATGGCGCGGCTGGCATGCCAGGCGACGCTGTTGGCTTGATGCACATGCACCAGGTCAGGCCGGATCGCCTTGATCCACCCTCGCAACCGCCCCGAAGCCACCAACGACGACAGACGGAAATCGATGCGCTGAAAGCCGGCGAAATTGGCCGGGCGATATTGTTCCGGCGCGTCGCGGTTGCTGGCGAGCCAAACCTCGCCGGCGAAAGGCGCGATGCCGGCCAGATAACGCCAGGTATGCACCGAGGCGGATCCGACGATCAGCAGACGCGACACGGCGGGTTCAGTCACGATCCCACTCCTCGTAGAACGCCATCAGTTCGGGATGGGTGTCGAGCCACTCCTGGTCCATCGTGCGCGTGTCGCCCACCACGCGCGCCGGATTGCCGGCCAAGACCGCGTAATCAGGGTAGTCGCCCGCCGGCACGAAACTGTAGGCGGACACCAGCGAGCCCTTGCCGAGCTTGGTGCCGGGCATCAGCACCGAGTGCGGGCCGATGAAACTGTAGCGGCCGATCTCCGACGATTTGCGCAGATAGCCGGCGTGGCTGTGATGATCGAGGTAATGCTTGCCGTAGAGCCGGATGGCGATATGGCTCGAATGCGTCAGAATCGACACGTAGTTGGTGATCTGACACCCTTCGCCGATGGTCAGGCCGCCGGAAGCATCGACGAAATTGAAATGGCCGATATACACGTTGTCGCCGATATGCAATCGGTGCGCATGCTCGACCCGCGTCAAATTGGATAAACGTGTGCGCGGAAGAAATACTCCGTCATAACGACGATAGCCGTAGACCATACGCGGATGGACCCAGGCGGACAGCCGAAAACGAAGGCGAGCAAGAAGTTTGGTGAGAATCATTTATTAGCTGCGTGATATAGCCAGGTGAAATAGAAAATAAAATACCCGACCATCACCCAGGAAACTAGTGTGAAAGCTCGGACCGGATCGTTCCACAGGTGGAAACCCGTCCACAGCGCGCCCACGAACAGCGCGGTCTGCACCAGGGAAAGCAGGAAGGCCGTGCGTTGGCGCTCGATGACCAACGGCACCATGGCCAGCGGCGACGCAATAAAATGAAACAAAATAAATGGCGACATGGCCTCGGCGTAACGGCCCGCCGTACGCCAGGTCTGCCCCAACACCAGGCCGAACAACGGTTCGCCCGCCAACTGAATCACCAAAAACGGCACCAGCGCCATGCCGCCCAGCGCCACCGCCATGCGCTTGATGATAGGCCTAAGCGGGCGCCCGGCGTTGCGAGCCTCGGCCAGCTCGCGATACGCGACCTGCGCCACCGCCTGGCCGATCAACGCCGCCGGCAGCTTCAACAGCCGCATCATCATGCCGTAAAACCCGACCGTGGCGGTGCCGGAGAGCGCGCCCAGCAGCGACAGCGTCAGCGAGTCCTGCAAGGCGGTGACGAAGGCATGCGGCGTATTGACCTTGGGAAACTCCGAATACTCGCGCGCCACCTGCTTCATCGATGAGCGGTCCACGTCGCGCCACCAATGGAAACGGCGCCGCAGATCCTCGCGCGCCTGCGCCAGGAGCGACGAAACCTGCCCAGCGAATTGGCCGAGGATCAGCCCGCCCGGGCCGGCATGCAGCAGGCCGCCGGCCAGCTGCGTCAGCGACATACCCACCGACTGGCTCATGCGGCCGGAGGCATTGGCGCGATAACGCGTATGGCGGTTGTTCCAATTGGTCCAGGCCTGCATCAAACCCGCGAGCCACAGCGACAGCGGCAACAGATAGAGCCAAACCGAGAAGTCGTGCTCGCTCGTGCTGCCGCCCATCAGTTTGAGCAGCCAATGGTTGACCCCGAGCAGCTGCGCCAGCAACACCAACAAGGCGAGCGTGGAGGCGAAGAATATCGACAGCGCCATCAAATTGACGGCGCGCCGCTCATCGGAGGGCAGCACGATCGCCATCTCGTAGCGCGCAGTGGCAAGCACGGCCAGATTCGACATCAACGCCACGTACAACGACAACACGCCAAACGCGTGCGGCGTGTACATCCGCGTCAACAGCGGCTGCGCCAACAGCGGCACCACCTGAGCGAGTGCCGCCCCCGTGGCCAACGTCACGATGTGGCGTACGAACCCCGAACGGCTGAATCGCCGCAAGGACGCGGTCAGCGCCGCAAGACGGGCGCTAGCCGATGGCACGCTTCACCGCCGCGACAATGGCGTCTTGGGTGGCTTCGTCGAGGAACGGATGCATCGGCAGGCTCATCACGCGGCGCGACGCGGCTTCGGCGTGCGGGAAGCTGCCCGCCGGCTGGTTCAGATGCGCGAAGGCCGGCTGCAGATTCAACGGCACCGGATAATGCACCGCGGTCGGCACGCCCGCCTCCTTGAGCGCGGCCTGTACCGCCTCGCGGTTATCCACCTCGATGGTGTACTGGGCGTAAACACAGTCACAGCCATCGGCCAGACGCTGCGTGCGTACCACGTCGGCGAGCAGTTCGGTATAACGCGCGCCGATGCGCTTGCGCGCCGCCACCTCCTCCTCGAAGGTCGGCAGCTTGGCCAGCAGCACCGCCGCTTGCAGCGTATCCAGGCGGCCGTTGATGCCGATCACCGGATGGTGATAGCGGCGGTCTTGACCGTGGATGCGGATCTGACGCATCTTGCGCGCCAGTTCGTCGTCATTGGTGAAGCAAGCGCCGCCGTCGCCATAGCAGCCAAGCGGCTTGGACGGGAAGAAGCTGGTGGTGGCGATCGTCGTCGCGCCGCAGGAACGGCGGTCTTTGTAACGCGCGCCGAAGCTTTGCGCGCCGTCCTCGATCACGGCAAGGCCGTGGCGCTCGGCCACGGCGTTGATGGCGTCGAAGTCGGCGCATTGGCCGTAGAGGCTGACCGGAATGATGGCGCGAGTGCGCGGCGTGATGGCCGCCTCGATCAGCGCCGGATCCAGGTTGTAGGTATTCGGGTCGATGTCGACGAACACCGGCGTCGCGCCCAACAGCGCGATCATCTCGCCGGTGGCGATAAAGGTGAACGGCGTGGTGATGACCTCGTCGCCCGGACCGACGCCCAGCGCCATCAGTGCCACCTGCAGAGCGGTGGTGCCGTCGGACACGCCGATGGCGTGCTTGACGCCGACGAGGGCGGCCAGTTGCGCCTCCAGCTCGGCCACTTCCGGCCCCATGATGTATTGACCGTGGTCCAGCACCGCTTGGATACGGGCGTCGATCGCCGGTTTCAGATGCTGGTACTGCGCTTTCAGATCGATGAATTGAATGCTCATTGCGTGTCCTCAGGCCAACGGCGTGCAGTGATTGCCGCCGATCTCGTAACATTTCGCGCACACCGGGCAGGTGTGCTCGCCAATCTGGGTCGGCAACCGCTCGCCGCATTGGCACATCCAGCCGAGCCGGCGCGCCGGCGTACCGACCATCAGCGCGTAGGGCGGCACATCGCGCGTCACGACACTGCCCGCGCCGACGAAGGCATATTCGCCGACGGTATGACCGCACACCACCGTGGCGTTGGCGCCGATCGAGGCGCCCCGTTTGACCACGGTGCGGCGGTATTCGTGCTTGCGCGACACATGGCTGCGCGGATTGTTGACGTTGGTGAACACCATGCTCGGACCGCAGAACACGTCGTCCTCCAGCGTGACCGCGTCATAGATGGAGACGTTGTTCTGCACTTTGACGTTATTGCCGATCACCACGTCGTTGCCGACAAACACGTTCTGACCGAACGAACAGCGCTCGCCGATTTTCGCCCCGGCGCAGATATGGGTCCAATGCCAAACTCGGCTGCCGGCGCCAATTTGCGCGCCGGCATCGACGATGGCGGTTTCATGCACGGTGTAGTCGCTCATCGGCGGCCCTTTCAATAATCCAGCGGCAACGAAACGCGGCGGCCGTCGCGCGCCGACAAGTACATGGCGATCAAAAGCTCCAGCGACTTCAATCCCTCGCGGCCGTCGGTTTCCGGCTCCGCCGTGCCCTGCATCACGTTGAGCACGTTATCGTAGTACAGCGGATGGCCAAAGCCATACACGCTGGTGGTGGCGTAGCTCGCGTTGGTGATTTCTTCGTCCATCGCGTGCGGCTCGGCAAACTCCCAATGCTGGATTTCGTTGACGGCGACGCCGCCGACGCGCACCGAGCCCTTCTCGCCCAAGATGGTGATCGAGCCTTCCAGGTTCTTCGGATAGGTCAGCATGGTCACATTCATGCTGCCCAACGCGCCGGAGCGCCACTTCAGGCTGACCACGCCAGTATCCTCAACCTCGATATTGCGCTCGAGCGTGGCGGTATAGGCCTGCACGCTCTCTACCGGGCCGACCAGCCAGTCGAGCAAATCGACATAGTGGCTCGCCTGGTTCATGAACGCGCCGCCGTCGAACTCCCAGGTGCCGCGCCAGCCGGCGGCGTCGTAGTAAGACTGCGGCCGGGTCCAGAAGACGTTGACGTTGACCATGTAGAGCCGGCCGAAGCGGCCTTCGGCCATCGCGCGCTTCAACAGCTGCAACGTGGCGTTGCGGCGGTTCTGCTTGACCACGAACAGGCGTTTGCCGGCGCGATCGCAAGCCTTGACCATCTCCAGGCCATCTTGCCAACGGGTGGCCATCGGCTTTTCGGTCATCACGTGAAAACCGGCTTCGGCGCATTCGATCGCTTGCTGCGGGTGCAGACCGGACGGCGTGGTCAGCACGACGATGTCGGCGGCGGTCGCCGCCAGCATGGCCGTCAGGCTGCGATGGCCACGCGCGCCGGTGCGCTCGACTGCGGCGGCCAGCGCCGCGGGATCGATGTCGCACACGTCGACCAGTTCAGCGCGATCGGCATGCTTCTCCAGCGCGCCGAAGTGATTGGCGGCGATACGGCCGCAGCCGACCAGCGCGAAGCGGATCTTGCGGTCGGTAATGGCGGAAAATTGTACGGTATGCATATGACGGCCTCGGTAAATGGCAAAAGGCGACCCCTGGGCCGCCTGTCGTTCCGCGTTAAACGGTTACGCCTTAACGATATGTTCAGCAGGTTCGAGGAACTTGCCGCGCGAGTCGACGATCAACTTTGCCGACTCCTTCAAGAGCGGATAGTCGAACTTGTCGTGATCGGTCGCCAGCACCACGCAGTCGTAGCTTGCGAGCGAGGCCGCCGTGAACGGCTCGCTCTTCAGGTCGAACGTGTGTTCGCGCATCTTCGGGAACACCGGCACGTGCGGATCGGAATACGCCACTTGTGCGCCCAGATCGCGCAGCTTTTCCATCAGAATCACCGACGGGCTTTCGCGCATGTCGTCGACGTTCTTCTTGTAAGCGATGCCGAGCACCAGCACGCGGCTGCCGTTGATCGATTTCTGGCGCTTGTTGAGCGCGGCGGCCACCTTGCTGACCACGTAATCCGGCATATTGGAGTTCACTTCGCCGGCCAGTTCGATGAACCGGGTGTTGACGCCGTATTCGCGCGCCTTCCAGGTCAGATAGAACGGGTCGATCGGAATGCAGTGGCCGCCCAGGCCCGGGCCCGGAGTGTAGGGCACGAAGCCGAACGGCTTGGTGGCGGCGGCGCGGATCACTTCGTGAATGTCGATGCCCATGCGGTCGGCGACGATCTTCATTTCGTTGACCAGACCGATGTTGACCGCGCGGTGAATGTTTTCCAATAGCTTGGTCATCTCGGCCGCGCGGGTCGACGACACCGGCACCACCTTGTCGATCACCGCCGAGTACAGCGCCACGCCCACTTCCTGGCACGCCGGCGTCACGCCGCCGCACACCTTGGGAATCGTGCGGGTGGTGAAATCGGGATTGCCCGGGTCCTCGCGCTCCGGCGAGAACACCAGGAAGGCGTTTTCGCCGACCTTCAGGCCGCGCGACTCGACGCGTGGCAGCAATTCCTCGTCGGTCGTGCCCGGATAAGTGGTCGACTCCAGCGACACCAGATGGCCGGGGCGCAGATACGGCACCAGCGAATCGATGGTGTTGAGCACGAAAGACAGGTCCGGCTCGCGGTATTTATTGAGCGGCGTCGGCACGCACATGATCAGCGTGTCGGCCTCGCCGGCACGCGAAAAATCGGTGGTGGCCTCGAAGCCGCGGCCACGCGCCTCGGCGATCGAGGCGGCCGAGATGTGCTCGATATACGACTTGCCGGCCATCAGGGCATCGACCTTGCTCTTGTCGATATCGAAACCCAGCACCTTGTAGCCGACTTCGGCGAAACGCAGCATCAACGGCAGGCCGACATAGCCCAGGCCGACGATACCGATCACCGCGGACTTGTCCGCAATCCGGTTGAGTACTTGCTGCTTGATCACAATGACTTTCCTTCAAAGATAACCAGCTGGCGCCCGCCGCCTCGCGGCAAACGCAATAATTCGAAACCGTCTAGTTTGATACAAAGGCCGACATCGGCTGCTGATCTTGCTCAACACCAGCGCGGATTAAAGAACGGGCATTATACGCCGCCTTGGCCTTCTATATAACGCCCAAGGCTAATAAACCCAAATTGCTTAGGGGTTCAAGCAGCGCTCGCTCAGCGGGTTCATCTGCCGCATCCGCTCGACGAACTCGCCAAACTCCAGACCAAAACGCGCCTCCAACGCATCGACGCGCTTTTCCAACGCCGCCCAGCGGGTCAGTTTGGGTTGGCTGTTGAACGCCATCACCGCCACGTTGCCGTGGCTCGCCGACGGCAACTCCAGCACCCGCCCCTCGAACACGCCCAATAACCGCTCCAAAAACGTCATATAGCGCTTGTCGCCGCTCCACCAATTGGTCACGAAGATGCCGTCGGCGGTCAGCGCGCGGCGGCAGTCGACGAAGAAGTCCTCGGTGGTCAACGCATCGACGATCTGCAAACCATCGAATCCATCGACCAGGATCACGTCGGTCGAGTCGCGAAAAATCCGCACGTACTCGGCGCCGTCGGCCTCGACCACTTCAAAGCGCTCCCCCTCTTCCGGCAAGGCGAAGAAAGCGCGCGCCACATTGATCACTTGCGGATTGATGTCGACGGCCACGCTTTGGGCGTCGCGCAAATAGAAATCGATGTAGCGCGCCAGCGAGCCGCCGCCCAGACCGATCTGCAAAATGTGCGCCGGCGCGTCGTTGAACAGCAAAAAGCCCATCATCGCCCGGCTATAGGACAGCACCAGATCGGTCGGGTCCTCCAGATTCATCGAGCTTTGTATCGTCTCCGACCCGAGGTGCAGCGAGCGGATGCCGTCGGCCTCGCTGATTTCCACCTCGGGCATCGCATCCACGCCGGGACGCACGCGGCGGCGGAAAGGGTGTCGCGCCTTACTCGCCACAGGCCGGCTCCTTCGGACGCGAATCGAGAATGCCGAAACGCTTGGCCGGTTGGAATTCCTCGCGATCGAACGCCAAGTCGCCCCCCTCGGCCGGCACTTGCCCCAACTGCAGGCCGGCGAAATCGAATAGACCGGTATCGGCCAGATGAGACGGCACGACGTTTCGCAGCGCCTTGAACATGGTTTCCGCGCGCCCCGGGAAACGCTTATCCCAGTCTTGAATCATTTGCTTGACCACTTGGCGCTGCAAATTGGGCTGCGAACCGCACAGATTGCACGGAATGATCGGGAAAGCGCGCAGCTCGGCATACCGCGCCAAGTCGCTTTCGCGGCAATAGGCCAACGGCCGGATCACCATGTGGCGGCCATCGTCGGACACGAGCTTGGGCGGCATGGCCTTGAGCTTGCCGCCATAGAACATATTGAGGAACAGGGTTTCCAGGATGTCGTCGCGATGGTGGCCCAGCGCGATTTTGGTCGCGCCCAATTCGTCCGCCACGCGATACAGAATGCCGCGACGCAGGCGCGAGCACAGGCCGCAGGTCGTTTTGCCCTCGGGAATCACACGCTTGACGATCGAGTAGGTATCCTCCTCGACGATGCGGTATTCGACGCCCAGACTCGCCAGATACGCCGGCAGCACGTCGGCCGGGAAACCCGGCTGCTTCTGATCCAGGTTGACCGCCACCAGCGAAAAATCGATCGGCGCCGACTTTTGCAGGCCCAGCAAGATATCGAGCAGCGCGTAGCTGTCCTTGCCGCCGGACAGACAGACCATGATCCGGTCGCCGGCCTCGATCATATTGAAATCGTTGATGGCGTCGCCAACATGGTGGCGCAGCCGCTTGGTCAGCTTGCCGGCCTCGAACGCCGCCTTTTTCGCCTTGGCGTCCGCTTCAATCGCAGGAGTTTGCATGGTCATGCGTAACAGATTGAAAAACGGGAGATTTTAGCGTAAGAAAGCCCGACTAGGCCAGCAAATCGGCGCAACGACTCGTCCGGCGCCTTGCCGGCGACCGGCTCACGCCACGCTGCGGCCGCCGTCGACGGCCAGGATCTGTCCCGTCACATAGGCCGCTTGGTCCGACAACAACCAGGCCACGGCGCGGGCCAGATCCGCCGGCACGCCGACGCGCCCAAGCGGAATCGACGCCTCGATGGCGGCACGCTCTGCCGCGGAAAAATGCGCGCCGCGTTCCGGCCAGACATTGGTGCCCGGCGCCACGCCATTCACGCGCACATGCGGCGCCAGCTCCAGCGCCAACGCGCGGATCAGCTGCGCGTGGCCGGCTTTGGCCAGGCTATACACGACAAAATCCTTCAACGGACGCTCGGCGTGAATATCGATCAAGCCCACGATCGCCCCGCCGCTCGCCGTCAAGTGCGGCGCCGCCGCCTGGGCCAGGAACAAGGGGGCCTGCAGATTGCTCCCCATCAGATCATGCCAAGCGGCCGAATCGATCGTGCCAAGCGGCGTGGCAAAGAAACTGGAGGCATTGTTGACCAAGCCGTCGAGGCGGCCGAAACGCAGCACACAGGCCTCGACCAGCGCAGGCAAGCGGTCGATGTCGAGCAAGTCGGCTTGCACCGTGTCGGCCGAGCCGGGACGGATCTGGTTGAGCTCGGCCGCCAACGCCTCCGCCTCGACGGCCGAGCCGCGATAGTGCAGCATCAGTTGCGCGCCGCGCGCGTGCAGCTCGCGCGCAATGCCCGCGCCCACTCGGCGCGCCGCGCCGGTAATCAACACGACCTTATTGCGCATCGCTCGCCGCCTTTTTCTGCCCCGACACCGCATTGCTGCAAGGCGCCAACGCTTCGCGCATCGGCGCCGGATCCGATGGAAACACGAAGCGCGTCTCCAGGCTGCCTTGGCTGCGACGCAGCCCGGCCAGCATGATCATCACGCCGTCGTTTTGCCGTGACAGGCGCGCCAGCAACGCCTCATTCGGCTGCCAGCTGAACATGAAGCTGGCGTTATCGCCATCGATGCCGGTAAAAGCGGGACGATCGATCACCCGCCGATTGGATGCCAGCACCGTCAAAAAGCGACGGCCCAAGGCCGTGCCGCGCACGGCGCTGTCATAAGCGTGGAAATCCCAATCGGCGACCATGCTCGGCACGCGCAACACCACGCGCGGCACCTTCGCGTCCGGATGACAGGAAAACTCCAACGACGCCGGAAACACATGCCCCGACACCGTCCCCTCGCCTGTCAGCACCGCCACCTTGAGCGGGTTGCCCTGATAAGGCGCGGCGATGCGCCACGACGTCTCGGCGCCCGCGCCGGCGGACAACGCCAACCATGCCGCGCCGACGGCCACTGCCTGGCGGAAAAATCGGCTCACCCTCTTCTCCTTATTCTCGCTTTCGCCCACAATCGCGTGTCATTGTAGCAGGACACCGATGATGAGCACCCTACCCGAACCCTCGGCCGACGCACTGGCCGTCAGCCTGCGCCTGCAGGCCGCACTGCGCCAGACGATCGTCGACAACGGCGGCTGGATTTCTTTTGCCCATTATATGGAGCAAACCCTGTACGCGCCGGGCCTGGGCTACTATGCCGCCGGCAGCCACAAGCTGGGCGGCGCCGGCGACTTCACCACCGCGCCGGAAATGACCCCGCTATTCGGCGCCACACTGGCGCGCCAGCTGGCGGCGCTGCTGCCGCAAACCAGCGGGTGCCTGTACGAATTCGGCGCCGGCAGCGGCCGCCTGGCCGCTGACCTGCTTGCCGAACTCGAACGCCTGGACACGCTGCCGACGCACTATTACATCATCGACCTGTCCCCCGACCTGATCGAGCGGCAGCGCGACACGCTCGCACGCGCGCTGCCGCATCTGCTGCCGCGCGTCAGTTGGCTCTCGGCCTTGCCAGCGGACATCGACGGCGTAGTCATCGGCAACGAACTGCTCGACGCCATGCCATGCGAGCTGATCCACTGGAACCCGGCGCCGCAACAGCGCGGCGTGGCGCTCGGCGAAGACGGCTTTGCCTGGCGGGACCGTCCCATCGACGACCCGCGGCTGCGCGCGCAAGCCCAGGCGCTGGCCATCGCCGAGCCCGGCTACCTCTCGGAAATCAGCCTGAGCAATCAAGCCTTTTTGCGCACGCTGGCCGGCCGCCTCGCGCGCGGCGCCGTGCTCTTGCTCGACTACGGCTTCCCGCAGCGCGAGTACTACCACCCGCAACGGCACATGGGCACGCTGATCGGCCACTACCGCCACCATACGGTCGACGATCCGTTCTTTCTGCCGGGCCTGATGGACCTGACCTGCCACGTCGACTTCAGCGCCGTGGCGCAGGCAGGCATCGACGCCGGACTCGACTTGATCGGCTACACCACCCAGGCGCAATTTCTGATCAACTGCGGCATCGCCGAGGTCATGCAGCGGCTCGATCCGGCCGACGTGCGCCAATGGGCGCCAGCGGCCGGCGCGGTGCAGAAACTGATGTCGCCGGCGGAAATGGGGGAACTCTTCAAGGTCATCGGCTTCGGCAAAGGCGTTGCCATCGATTGGCTGGGCTTCGCCCAAGGCGACCGCTGCCATGCGCTGTAAAAAATCCGAAGGGGAGTGTTGACAGTCCCATGGGGGCACGGCATAATTCGCCCCACTTCGCGATTTCGCGAAGGCACAAGTGGCGAATTAGCTCAGTTGGTTAGAGCGACGGAATCATAATCCGCAGGTCCCGTGTTCGAGTCACGGATTCGCCACCACAGAATTCAAAAGCCCTGATTTTTTCAGGGCTTTTTTCATTTCTTTTTCGCTTGAACGTCCCGCCCGGACCATGCGGTTGCCGGTCACCTCTCTCCCTGTGACGCAAAGTGTCAAGGCTCACGCCACATCGCACCGCAAACGCCTGTTGGGTCAACCCGATTTGCGCACGGATCGCCTTAATGTCCAACGCAGCCAACTGGTGGACAACCTTGTCGGCTGGTCGCCCCTGTTGATGGGCGATGGCCTCGTTCAACCCCTGCTTGATGCTATGCGTTGCATTTTGTAGGTAATTGCAAATTATTACCTACAAAACACAACAATCTGATTCCCCCCCAAACGTGAAGCCAGGACAGTGCGATGAGGTCTGTATCATTCTCCAAACTTGAGGTCGTTTTAGGGATGGCACGGCATAAGGAAGCCCATGCCGCGTGCTGCACGCAAAGCGCTGTAAGCAGACACTCAATAGTTTGCAGCTCGTTATTCTCACAACTCCGAGGGCAGCGCTCTGCTTGAAAAGCCGCTTCACATCCACTAATGTAGCCATATAAGCTACATACGTAGCCTTTTTTGCTACATCATGACATTGCTCGATACTCTCTTCGGCGGTCAACGACAACGCGCACTCGGATGGCTGCTGCTCCACCCTGACAATGCTGTTCATGTCCGCGAACTCGCACGCCTGACCGGCACCAGTGCCGGCTCTCTGCACCGCGAGCTTGCACGGCTTGCCGATGCAGGTTTACTGCAACGCAACACGCGGGGCAATCAAGTGCTTTATCAAGCCAACCGATCCTGCCCTGTTTTCGCGGAGCTCTCCGGTTTATTCCGCAAAACGGGTGGCCTAGCTGATGTGTTACGGCAGGCCTTGGCGCCGCTCGAGCCACAGATTGAACACGCCCTTATTTTCGGCTCGGTCGCTCGAGGCGAGGAAACTGCCCTCTCCGACATCGATGTCCTGGTGATCGGCCGCGCGTCCTTTACAGATGTTGTTTCAGCGCTGTATGAATGCCAATCGACCTTGGGCCGGGAAATCAATCCTGTCGTGTATTCAACGGAGGAATGGCATGCCCGGCAAGAGCAGGGCGACCATTTCGTGCGTGACATCCTGTCTCGCCCCACTCTTCTACTGATAGGAGCGTTGGATGACGCTGGACAATTTATTGGCCATCCACAAACTGGTTCGCCAGGCACCGGATAAGGATGGCATCGCCAAGCTGCTGCGAGCGGCCGAGCGCAATCTAACTGACGCAGCCCTCTCGGAACTCAGCAATGACAACCGTTTCGATGCCGCGTACAAAACGATCCTTCAGTGTGCGCTGATCGCTTTGTGGGCAAAGGGCTACCGTACCTCAACTAGCCAGCCAGGACATCATCAAACCGCCATACAAACGCTACCTAAAACCATGGGCGTTGCAAGTCAGACAGTCATCGTTCTGGATGCACTGAGAAAGCAACGCAACATCAATGACTATGAGGGAGACCCGATCTCTCATTCAGCATTGCGCACTTGCCAGGATGAGGCAACGGCACTGCTGGTGCTTACCCGCGACTGGCTTGCGGCTGAGCACCCTGACCTCATCGAATAGCAGCGTGGCCCTATCGCTCTGAATTGACAGGACAGAGCAACAATTAGCTTAGGGCGTGTCGTCATAAATTGGCGGTGCACTGCCTTCGGCGAGCACACCCTACACAAAGGGGTGTCCCGCTGCGTAGGGTAAATGGAATGGACTCCTTCCACCCCGGATCGGCATCTTGTCGTACCAGTAGGCCGTGCGCTTTGTTATCACATTTACAGCTTGAACCCGCCCACCACCTTGTCGAGCCCGTCGGACATCTCCGCCAAGCTTTGCGTGATCACCTCGGTGTGCTTGATCTGCGCATCCTCGTCCTGAGCGCGCGTCGACATTTGCTCGGCGGACTTGGACATGACCTCGGTCGCGCGCGACTGCTCGGTGGTAGCGTCGCGGATTTCGATGGTTTTACGGATCACCGCCGCCATGCTGTTTTGAATATCGGCGATGCTGCTCAACGCGGCCTCGATCAACGAGACGCCGGTGTTCACCGCATCGCTGGTTTGGGACACGCGGCCGATCGCCAGCTCCGACGCTTGCCGCATCGCCGCGACCATTTGGTCGATTTCCACCGTGGCCAGCCCGGTTCTTTCCGCCAATTTGCGCACTTCGTCCGCCACCACCGCGAAGCCACGCCCTTGCTCTCCGGCGCGCGCGGCCTCGATCGACGCATTCAACGCCAACAGATTGGTTTGATCGGCAATTTCCTTGATCACGCGAGCAACTGAGCCGATCTGCTTGGAATTCTCGTCCAAGTTCGCCATGACTGGCGTCAGCTCCGTCATCGAATGCGCCGCATGGGAGATTTCAGCCGACACCTTGGACATCGAGGTCACGCTGGCCGTCGACAGGCCGCTGGCCTGCTCGACCACGGCGGCCGCTTCCTGAGTATTAGTGGCGATATGCGCCACGCTGACGGTGAGCTGTTCGATGGTGGCGGCCGTAGTCTCGGCCAGCTGGGTAATATCGCGCGAATTCTGCGTCAGGTGATGCGTCATCTGGCCCAATTCGCTCACGCTGCCATTCAGGCTCGATGTCTGTTCGCGCACGGCAATGAACTTTTGATGCAGCTGGCTCATGAAATGATTGAAATTGGTGGCGATCTCGCCCACCTCGTCCCGACTCTCCACTGCGAGCCGCAGCGTCAGGTCGCCATGCCCCGAGCTCAGCGATTGCATCGCTTGGCGCAACTTGCCCAACGGCTTGGTGATCGAGTTCGCCACCGTGGCGATCAAGGTCAAGGAGAACAACAAAACCACCAGACCAATCCCGGACAGCCACGCCACCACATGATTGACCGACGCATAAATCTCGCTCTCGGCAATCTCCACCACCACGATCCAGCCGGCATCCGGCATATAGCTGGACACCACGACCATCGGGCCTTGCGGGCCGGCGTAGTGCCCCAGGTTGAAATTCGACGGTTTGAGCAGCGTGGGCGTCACCTCGCTCATGCCGGGCAAGCTGCGCATATCGACTTTGTTGTTGATTTTGACGAGTTTCAGATCGCGATGGATCTGAATTTTGCCGTCGGTGTCCACCACGTAAACCTGCCCGGTCTGACCGATCGCCGTCTGCCGCACGCGGTTGGCGATCTCGGTCACATCGATGCCGATACTAGCGATCGCGCGATGTCCGGGCGGTCCCTTGACCAAGCCATTGACGAACATCATGATGTTGGGCTTGCCGTCCTCGCCGCCGAGATTGAAGTCGACCGTCTTGCCGCTATCGAGAAAAGCCTTGAACCAACCGTCGTCACCGTCCGGATTGACCTTGCGCAGTAGGCCCTTGCTGTCGTCGTAATAATTGTGCGTGGCTTCGGAGACCCAGCTCACCATTGCGGCGCCGGTCGCCGCGCGCACACGCTGGGCATATTTTTGCCAAGGGGCAATACCGCTCGCCGGCTCCCCCTGCGCCATCCAATCGAGCAAAAAAGTGTTGTTGGCGATCTGCAGCGTTTGCGCCATCGGGATGGAAACGGACTTATCCAGATCATTGCGCACCGCTTCCACCGTGCGCACCAGCTCATACTGCTCGACCCGCTCGGTCAGCGCGGCCCGCATCAGGTGGGCCGCTAGCAAGATAATGAGCAATAGCGAAATGATCAGGATGCCAGCCACGCTTACCATCATTTTTTTTCGAATCGACATCGAACCCAACATGGCACAACCCTCCCTGGTGGTTGGCACACAAGCCCGCGCAGTGCTATCGCCCTGCGTGCGCTGGAATGTCGCGACGGTATGACAACAGCAACATCATTAAGCAAACTTATCAGAGTTATAGTTGCGATATCACCATGCGCAAGCCGCTAATCCCTTGTTGTGCAACGATTAAATTCAACCTGACCGATATCGGCGGCGACGCGCACTCCATCATGCACAACTCAAATCATTCCAAAAAAGAATCAACAAAACAAAAATTATTCATTTTTATCATGCTGTGTTGCGCGGTATAGTCCAGAGAGAAGATTTCAACGAACCTCGGACGGGTCGATCACCCGAGACACGGGGACAGGACAAAGACGGGCTTCACCACCCCATTAGATCGGAAATGAAGAGCATGAAAAGAAAAGTGGCTTTATTCAGCAGCAGCGTGAAAGGGTTTTCCCGCTTGCTCGACGACGGATCGGTCGTCAACGACCCCAAGGCCGACTGCGGCAAAGTGGCGGACCTGTTTCGCGCCATCGGGTTTGAAGTGGTGACGGTGTTCGATTTGATCGCACAACTGACCAGTCGTGCCGTGCCGCTTACCGCCATGAACGACTCGGCCAAGATCGCCATCCGCGACATCGGCAGCGGTCAAGTCGCCGACATTCCCGTCTAAGAATCGCTAACAAAAGTACCGGCAAGGCATCCGCACAACTCTTGCAGCGTGTATTCGCCGTAGGCAATGCACGTCTTGTGCGAGCCCAAGGCCGTGCGTTGCTTCGCGAACGCACGCTACGCCCCAGCCCGGGCCCCTCACGGGGCCCGCCTCCGGTTAATGCTTAATCAGCGGTGAGAACCAAGCAGCCGGCCACCTCCCGCGCCCGCGCCGCCACAGGCAGATACAGCCATGAGGTGTTGGCGTCGATCGGCGCGGCACGCCACGCCAAACGGCTATCGACCACCAAGCGGCAAACGTCCGGATTGCGACGCTGTTCGCGTGGGTTGCACAACACCGAGATCAAGGAAAGCAACTGCTCTTGGCGGAAACGCTGGGTTGGAGAAACGACGTGGACTGCCTTACTATCCTGAGTAGCCATATCAACTGACCTCTGAGTAAAGGTTGGTGTGGTCAGCGGGTCCGGGGTGCTCGCAACGCCCCGGGCTCGCGCCTCAATAAAACACGGCGAATGCCGCGCCAACCACCTTATCCAGCAAGAACGGATTCGACAAGATAGCGTGACTGTCAGGAAAATCTGAAAATCAAATACGCGCTACGCGGATACCTATATCGCCGCGCGCACGCGCTCGTACCCCGCCCGGCTCACCGGCACGCGGCTGCCGTCGGCCAGCACCGCGGCATGGCCGTCTTTGCCCTGGCGCTCCAATGCGCGCAGAAAGGCCAAATTGATCAGGTAGGAGCGATGCACGCGCACAAAACACGACGGGTCGAGCCGGGTTTCGATATCGGCCAACCGCTGGGTTTTGAGATAGGTTTTGCCTTGGGCGTGAATGGCAATGTAGTCGTCTTGCGCTTCGACGTAAGCGATCTCCGCCACGGCCACCACATGCACCTGATCGCGGTCGCGGATCAGCACGCGCTCAAGCCACGCGCCCGGCGCGCTCACCAGCGACTCCAGCGCGGCGGAAGGCTGGCCCAGCAGCCGGCGCGCCTTGGCCAGCGCCTCGTCGAAACGCGCCTGCGAAAAAGGTTTGAGCAGATAATCGACCGCATGCAGGTCGAACGCCTGCAGCGCATGTTCGTCGTAAGCCGTGGTGAAAATCACCCCGCTGCGCCGCCCGGTCAGCTCCAGCACTTCCAGGCCGGACAAGCGCGGCATGCGGATATCCAAAAACACCAGGTCCGGCGCCAGCGCGCCGATATCGCGCACCGTCTGCATGCCGTTTTCGCACTCGCCCACCACTTCGACATCGGGATGAGGGCGCAGATATTCGTGAATCAACTGCCGCGCCAACGCTTCATCGTCGGCAATCAGCGCGCGTAGCGCCTGGGTCATGCCTCGGCCTCCTCTTGTTGCGGCAAAGTCAGCTCGGCGCAAAACACGCCGGACTCGCGCCGCCATTGCAAACGGGCGCGGCAGTCGTAACGCACCTGCAGCCGTTCGCGCAGATTCTTGAGTCCCACGCCGTTGCCCTCGCTCGCGGCCGGCTCGTCCGCCACGGGGTTGATCACCGCCACATGCAGCCACCGATCGCGCACGATGGCCTGAATCCGCACCGTGCCACCCTCCTCCAGCTGACGAACACCATGCTTGAGGGCGTTCTCCACCAACGGCTGCAGACACAAGGGCGGCAGTAAACAAGCCGGCGCCGCCTCGTCCACCTTCACCTCATAATGCAGCTTGTCACCGTAGCGGCGTTTCTCGATCGCCAAAAACCGCTCGCACAACGCGATTTCCTCGCGCAACGGAATAGCGTCCCGCGACGCCAAGGCCAGCGTGCCGCGGAAAAAGTCCGCCAGATCGATGGTCATGGCGCGCGCGGCGGCGGGATCGAAACTGGTCAGCGCGCTGATGGAGTTGAGGCTATTGAACAAAAAATGCGGATTGACCTGCGCCCGCAGCATCTGCAATTCCGCCTCGCGCGCCAACGCCCGCATCTCTGCCGCGCGCTGCGTGGCTTCGCGCACGTTGTCGAAGGCGATGACCAGGTCGTGGGCCAACAGCGACAGCAGATACAACGCGGCCCCCAGCACGAAAAAGGGCACGTTCCACACCGCCGCCAATGCACGCGATGCCGAATCCGGCGCAAGCCCTTGCAGCACCTCGCCCCACAGCTTCACCAGCACGAGCAGCACCGCGCCGGCCAGTAGCGTGGTGCTGCTGAACAATACCAGCACGCGGCTGGCGCTGCGTTGCGAATACGGCAGCGCCCGGCACACGTAGTAGGCCGACAGCGCGCCCCAGCCAAAGACCAGGCAAACCGGCAACGCCAGCACCAGCGACCGGCTCCAATCATCGATGCCGGCGCCGTGCAGGCCGCCGGCCAACGCCATGCCCACCAGCAGCCAAGCCACCATGTAGCAGAGCAACTTACGCGAATCAGACAAGAAGGGATGCATGGCCGAATCCGCGCGTCAGTTTTTCACCTCGATGCCGCCCATGACGGCCTCGCCCACCAGCACCAGCGTCTTTTCCGGCGAGGGCGGCGGAACCGTTTTGTCCTCCACCCCCCCCATCGTGGGCGCAATTTGCACCTGCAGCAGCCAGTCTTGCGGAATGCGGATCTGAATGCCGCCGCATACCGCCGACACGCGCAGCTCGGCGCGCGACGTGATCGATGCCTGGCGCAAATCGAGCTGGATGCCGCCCAGCAGGGTGCGCAGTTCGCCCCCCTTGAAATCCTGTGAGAGGCAGCGCAACGACACGCCGCTGAGCGTGGCGTTGACGTGCACCACGTCTTCCTGCTGCGTGCGGGTCATGGCCTCGAAATCGTGCCCTGGCCCCCAGCGATGCGGGTGCGGCTGGAAAGCCCGGCCAATCGCCAGCACACCGGCCAAGATCAGCACAATGGGGATCAGCAGCGAGGCGGAAAGCTGAATCACGCCGAAGTTCTGCAGCGTCCAGCCGATCCCCACCAGCATGAACACCGCGCCGGAGATAAAGCGCGACCACGGCCGAAAGGGGTTCAGCCACTTGCGCACGCCGATCACGCAAAAAACCGTTGGCCAGAGCCGACTGATATCCCCCAGCGCCAAAAGGTGCAGATTGTTCAACAGCGCCAGCACACCGATGGCGATGAAAAACACGCCCCAGACGATGCCTCGCCGCGGGTTGTGACACCGGGAGTACGGGCCGCATCTCATTGCGCCACCCCCGTATTCATCGCTTTCTTCACCAACAGTCCGCGCAGCAGCACGTAACCGCCGAAGAGGATCAGCAGCACCGGCCAGCCGGCGCGGAAAGTCAGCCCATACACGTGTTCAATGCAAGCGAATAGCCAGGCCGCCACGCCGAGACGGAAGATCCCGCGGAGCACTTGGTGCGCGCGCCGCGCCAAAAAGAGATGCATCAAACCGCCCAGCGCAATCACCGCCGGAATCACCGTCCACGGCGACACCGGTTCGATATGCCCCAGATTGGCCAACAAATAGAACAACGCCAGCGCGATGAGCGCCAAGCCGAACACCACATGCATGCGCTGGTGACGACGGAAATCGCCCGGCTCGCAAGAATGATGGAAATGCATACTGTCCACTCCCCTGATCGTGTTGCCCGCCTCATCGGCACAAATCCCGTGGCAACCTGTTTTACACGCTGACACGATAACCAATCCGGGACAACCATGCGCGCTCGATTCGGCCAATGACGGGAATAATTCGGTGAACAGCATCATCCATAGGGCAATTCGCTACACGTCACGCCCGCGCCGTCGCGCGGATGCGTGCCGCCAGTTCGGCCAGCGCGGCGTCGTCGGCCCGTTGCCAATCGTGCGACGACAGATAGCCCTCGTAGTGCGCGAAGAATTTGTCGACTTTGCTACTCAGCGGCTTGAATGCGCTATCACGCCCGGTGCCATGCATGGGAAACAGCTTGGCGTGCACATGATCGACGCCATACCCCTCGAACATCATGCCGGTACGGGCGACATCGTCGAACGCCGCGTCCAGCAGCTTTCCCACCTTCTTGGCCGCGATCGCCAAATCGGCCAATACGCCATCCGGCAAGTCGAACGCGTAGCTGGGATAATGCTGTTTCGGGATCACCACGCTAAACCCGGGCGTATTGGGAAAAATCGACAGAAAGGCCAGGTGCTTGTCATCCTCCCAAATACGGTGGCTTGGCGCGGTCTGGTTGACGATCTGACAGAAAATACAATCCATCCTCTTCTCCTCAAGTTGTCATGCGGTTGGTATATTAAAGCTTTGGCCGCGGACCGACACACCCGCCATAAGGAATTGCCATGACGCATGCGGCTCACGAGACCATCGTCGTTTACGGACCAAGCACCTCGATCAACGTGCGAAAGGTCTTGTTTTTGCTCGCCTTGCTGGGCACGCCCTTTCAACACTTCGACCGTTACATTCCGGAGCACTTCGGCCAACGTCCATTCGAGGCGCTCAATCCTAACCGGCTGTATCCGCTATTGCGCTGCGGCGATTTCACGCTATGGGAATCGAACAGCATTCTGCGCTACCTGGCTGGGCGCTTCGACCCAACGCTTCACCCCGACAACGAGCAGCGGCGCGCCCTCGTCGATCAGTGGCTGGACTGGCAGGCGGCAGATCTAAATCCCGCCTGGCGCTACGCTTATCAGGCGCTGGTCAAGAAACATCCCGACTATGGCGACCCAGCC
Organism: Paludibacterium sp.; assembly: GCF_019232825.1. Lineage (GTDB taxonomy): Bacteria > Pseudomonadota > Gammaproteobacteria > Burkholderiales > Chromobacteriaceae > Paludibacterium. The sequence goes on from NZ_JAFAND010000090.1 coordinate 90,953, forward strand.
GCCATCGCGCGCTCGCAAAGCCAATGGGACCGGCTGACCGCGCTCTTGGCCGACCATCTCGCCGCCAACGGTCCTTATGCCGCCGGGGATTTCTTCTCCATCGCCGACATCGCGTTGCTGCTGTCGATCAACCGCTGGCGGCACACCAAGCGGATAACCGCCGAGGACAGCCCCTTCGCCGCCTACCTGGCGGCGGCGCGCGATCTGCCCGGCTATCGCCGCTATGTCGACAACGGCCAGCCTTAGCGACGTGGCGCCTTGAGGCACGCCGTGCGTGGATCTCGCCACAACGATTTAACTAGGGTTAAATGAATGATCCACTTAGCGTACTCAAATGGAACACGCCCATGAAAAAGCGTCTTGCTGTTCTCTGCTTGCTTTGCGTACTGACCACTCCGGCGCTGGCCGAGGCGCCAAGCGAGAGTGAAGTGCATCAATTACTGACCGCCATGCAGGTCGAACGCAATTTGGATCAGATGCGTGTGCCGATGATCGCCATGGTGCAAAAGCAAATGAACGACGCCTTCAAGGGCCGCGCCGTCACGCCGGCGCAGCAAGCCGTGCTCGGCAAGCTGGCAAAGGACCTGTCGGCATTGGTGATGGATGAAGTCAGTTGGTCGAACATGGAACCGCTGGTCACCCAGATCTATCGGGAAACCTACACCAGTGAGGAGATCGACGGCATGCTGCAATTTTTCCAATCACCGGCGGGACAGGCCATGACGGCCAAGCAGCCCGCGGTCATGCGAAAAATGCTCGTGGGAATGCAGCCATTGCTGGCCGACATGCGCCCCAAAGTGGATGCGCTGATGCAGAACGCCATCAAACAATTGGCGCAAACGGGTCAGACTCAGCCGGCGAATTAACGGCACATCCGCCAATCCCCATCACCTAGAAATGACAAAGCCCCAACATGCCGTTGGGGCTTTGTCATGGCAACTGGCGGAAGCGAAGAGATTCGAACTCTTGAGGGCCGCGAAGCCCCGCCGGTTTTCAAGACCGGTGCATTAAACCACTCTGCCACGCTTCCGGAGAGTGCGACATGATAACGGCTCGGTCCGCTTTTGGCTAGGGCGCCACCGAACTTGCCGTACCCAGGCCGCGCTTGACGCGCACGAACTCCTCCACCGTTAACACGGTGCCCGGGAGCCCCATGCGCGACGCCAGTTGCGTGACGTGCGGCGCCTCCAGATGCGCCTGGCGCAGCACGTCCTCTTGGGCAAACACCTCGTGGGTCGAGCCGTCGAGCAGCACCGCGCCTTGTGCGAACACCAGCGTGCGTTCGAAGGTTTCGGCGACGAAGTCCATATCGTGAATAATCGTCAGCACCAGTTTGCCCTGTCCGACCAGTTCGCGAACGATCGCCTTGATGTGTTCCTTGCCGGCGTGGTCCTGGGCGATGGTCGGTTCGTCGAAGATGATGATCTCGGTGTTCATCGCCACGATCGAGGCGATACTGATCAGCTTGCGCTCCGACAGGCTCAGGTCATACGGGTTGTCGTTGACGCGTTCGGCCAAACCGACCATCGCCAGCGCGGAAAACGAACGCTCGCGCGCTTCCGCCTCGCTTTGGCCGATATTGAGCGGGCCGAACATCACCTCGTCGAGTACCTTGTTCTTGAATATCTGGTCGTTCGGATTCTGGAACACCAGCCCGATATGACGCGCCAACGCGGCCACCGTGGCCTCGCGCGTATTGACGCCGTTGATGATCACCTCGCCGCGCACCGGCTTGAGCAAGCCCTTGAGCAGCTTGACGAAGGTGGTCTTGCCGGCGCCGTTCTGCCCGATGATGGCGGTCGAACGGCCATCGAAGGCGAGCGAGATATCCTTGAGAATGTCCTCGCCCTCGGTGTAATGAAAGCCGAGATGACGGATCTCGATTTTATTCATGCCAGTTCACCACTTGGTCGTAAGCGTCATCCAGCGTCATCGGGTAGAGGCCGGTAGCCGGGTTGCGGATGCCGAGCCCTTGGCAGATGCGGGCAAAAACGGGCGCGGCCACACCGTATTGCGTGAGGTCAGGGCGGGAAAACACCCGTTCGGGCGTATCGAAATCCACGAGCTTGCCCTGATCGAGCAACATCACCCGGTCGGCGTAACGGGCGATTTTCTCGATCTTGTGTTCGACCATGATCACCGTCATGCCGCGGCGGCTCAAGGCCTGGATCGCCTGAAACACCTCTTCCGAACCTTGCGGATCAAGCTGCGAGGTCGGCTCGTCGAGCACGATGATGTCCGGCTCCATGGCAATGACGCTGGCGATCGCCATGCGCTGCATCTGACCGCCCGACAGGTCGAACGGATTGCGCTTGCCGAAGCGCTCGATGCCCAACAGCGCCATGGCGCTCTCGATGCGCGGCATCATCTCCGCCCGCGGCACGCCGAGGTTCTCCAGCCCAAAAGCCAGCTCCTCGTACACGGTCATCTTCGAGCCGCTGATCTGGGTGAACGGGTTCTGGAACACGAGCCCCACCCGGCGCGCCAGCTCGCTGATCTCGGTCTGGGCGACGTTGAGGCCGTCGATGGTCACGGAACCGCCGTAGCCGCCCTTGTAGAAGTGCGGCACCAGCCCCATCAGCGCCTGGCATAGCGTGGACTTGCCGGCCAGGTTGCGGCCGATGATGCCGATGAACTCGCCCTTGTCGATCTCGAACGACACGTCGTCGAGCGCCAGCGCCGTGGTCAGCGGGTAGCGGTACTTCAAGCCTTCGACCACAATCTTCTTCATGCCGAGATCCTCCACACCACCGCCGCCACCATGGCGACCACCAGCACGATGCGGATGATGCGGTTGCCGGTGCTGTCTTGCGCTTCATTGAGAAAGGTCTTCGGCGTATGGGCGCTGAAACCCCGCACCTCCAGCGCCAACGACCGCTCGCGCGTGCTGACCAGCGAGTTCATCACCACCGGCCCGATCAACGGCAGAAAGGCCTTGACGCGCGTGAGCAAACTGCCCTCGGTCTCCATGCCGCGCGAGCGCTGCGCGTCGGTGATGGTCTCCATCGTCGCCGTCATCTGCGGAATCAGCTGCAGCACCGACGACAGCACGTAGCCCAGATGCGGCGACAGACCCTTGCGCACCAACGCCTCGATCAGATCGGAAGGCCGCGTGGTCAGCACCAGCAGCGCGAAAGCGCACAGGATGTTGAGCACGCGCAGACAGATCGCCGCGGAAAACAGCAGGCCCTCGCGATAGAAGTGCACGCCGCCGATAACGGCGAACACCTGGCGATTGCCGGCGTAAAACAGCCCCTGAATGATGACCACCGACACGAGCACGAGAACGCTGAAGCCGATGAGCGGCACCACCCGCTTGAGCACGCGGCCGACGATCAACAGCATCAGGCTCAGCGCGAGCATGACGAACCCGGCGGCAAAGCCGGAAAGGACAGCGGGAATCAGGATGGCCGCCAGGATGTACAGCAGCTTGGCGATCGGGTCCACCCCGTGCACGAACGTCCCGTTGTCCTGATAAAGACTAAGCGCTTTCAAGGTCGGAGCTCCCGCCCGTTAGAGTTGTTCGGTCTCGTTCTCGTGATGGAACAGAATCGTCATCTTTTGCGGCAAGCCCTTGAAGATGCCGTAGGCGACGATGGCGGTGGCGATCTTGTCCGGCACGTCGACCACGAATTCATCCACCGTCGAGGCCATCCATACCGGGAAGTGGTGCGCCACCATCCAGGCAAACACCAGGTCGCCCCAGACATTGCCGGTTTGGCCGCCCCAGAAGCCGATATTGATCGGCGTGGAGATCACGGTGGCCACCACGGCGGCAACGATGCCGACCACCACGGCGCTGCCGATGCCGGTAATGCGCCCCTTGTACGCCATCACCCCGACCGCCAGACCGATGCCGATACTGGTGAGCGCATAGATGAAGGAGATCGGGTCCATGGTCAGACCGTAGATGATGTTGTTGATCGCACCGCAGATGGCGCCGACCACGGGGCCAGCCAGCATGGCGGCCAGCATGGTGCCGATGGCGTCAAGCCACAGCGGCAGTTTCAATAGGCCGGCAAACAGCTTGCCGATGTAATTGATCCCAACCGCGGCCGGAATCAACACCAAGGCCGAGGTAGAGAGTTTCAAACTCCACATGCTGTTTTTCATGTCTATGTCTCCTGTGTGTTGACGAGCCCGCGCAAAGCGCGGACGGACTTGCTACTGCCGCGCCAAGCGGACGATCGCGCCCAGGGCGGTCAGAATTTCGTTGCGTTCTCCGGTCGCGGTACGGTTTTCGCCAACGACATAGTCGTTGATACCGGATTCGATATCGCCGCTATGCTCGACGACGACATTCAGGATCGATGCCGCGCGCAAGCCGCGCAGACGGGCGATGACCAAGAGCGCCGAAGTCTCCATGTCGGCGCCGAGCACGCCATGGCGGCGCCAGTGTTCGCGCGAGGCGGTCTCGTGGTCGGTGTAGAAGCTGTCATGGCTGTGCACGAGGCCGCAATGATGGGCGAAGCCCTGTTCGGCCGCGCTGGCAAGCAGGCCCGCCAATAAGTCGGTATCGGGCACCGCCGGAAAACGGTCGGCGACATAGGCGCGCGAAGCGCCGTCGTCCCGCACGGCGCCGCAGGCAATGATCAATTCGCCCAGGCGCAACGCGGGCTGCAGCGCGCCGCAGCTACCGATGCGAATGAGCGTGTGCACGCCGATCTGGCGCAACTCCTCCACGGCAATGCCCGTCGAGGCGCCGCCGATACCGGTGGACACCACCATCACCGGCACGCCCTGGTAGCTGCCGCGGCAGCTCTTGTATTCGCGGTTGAAGGCGATATCCACCGGATCGTCGAGAAACGCCTTCACCCGCTCGACACGCTCCGGGTCGCCCGGCAGGATCGCAAACGGCGCCGCGTCGCTGCGGCCGCAACGGATATGCGGCTGTTTCGCCTCCAACATGATGCGCTCACTTTCTTTCGTAGAAGTCGTACACTCTTTTTTCCGATTCGTCCTGCAGCGCCGGCCAATCACGGATAACGATATCGTGCCCCTCGGCCACGATCAGCCCCTCCTCGCGCAGGCTTTTGAGGATGCGGTTGACGCTGCGCGTGGCCACGCCCATCAGTTCGCCCAATTCCTCGCGGTCAAGCGCCACGCGCCGGTCGCGCGCTGCGGCCGCCACCAGATACTGGCAAATGCGCTGGCGCAGCGAATACAGCGTGTCGGTGCCGGCCTTTTCGCTCAGCATGTAAATCTGGTGGCACAGACTGCGGGTGAACGAATCGCTGATCTGGCGGTCCTGGCCCAGCCAACGGATGAACGGCTCGCGCTTGAGCCGCAGCAGCACCACGTCCGAGATCGCCTCGACAAAACAGCTGTACGGCCGTTGATCGAAGATCTCGTGCTCGCCGATGTAGTTTCCTTGCTTATAAATCGCCAGCGTGTACTTGCGTCCGCTTTCCGTCATCACGTAGATGCGCACCAGGCCGGAAACCACGATATACAAGCTGTCGTAGACCTGTCCCTGGTTGAGCCGGAATTCGCCTTTGCGGCAGCGCACGACGCTGAACTCCTTCAGCACCTCGTACGGGCATCCCTTCAGCAGCTCGTAGATGCCGCGCTCCTGCTCGATGATCGTGATAACGTCGTCAATGCCTCTGGCCATCGCATCCTCTCCAGATGTTCTTGCCATCATACAATCACAGGGTTTTATATAAAGGACATGTAGGTTTTATTCACCGCAAAATCCGATGGCATAACCAGGAATTTCGCGCTTTTCCGGGACATTTGTCCCGGAAGCTGTAATGCGCCGACTACATCACATCAAAGGAACGTTATGACCGCTCCCTCCCACCCTATCGTGCATATCGACGACATCGAGGACATTTCACATCTGGACGGCGAGCACTGGGGCGGCAGCTACAAACCGTTGACCCCGGCGCTCGATGCCCTGCCCGGCCGGCTGGGCGCCAATCTGTCGCGCGTGCCGCCAGGCCGGTCGGCCTGCCCGTTCCATACGCACGCCCGCGAGGACGAGGTGTTCTACATCTTGTCCGGGCGCGGCGTATTCCGTTATGGCGACGCGTTGCACGACGTCGGCCCGGGCCATTGCATCGCCTGCCCGGCCGGCAGCGGCATCGGCCATCAGTTGGCCAACCCGTACGACGAGGACTTGGTGTATTTGGCGGTGGGGGTGAACGATCCGGACGAGGTCTGTACCTATCCGGACAACGGCAAGATACTCGTACGCAGCTTAAAGACGGTGGGGGTATTGTCGCCGCGGGACTATATGGACGGCGAGCCGGAAATGCCGAAGATTCTGGCGCTCGCCGCGGCGCGGGGCAAATGAAAAAAGGGGGCCGAAGCCCCCTAGGACCCTCTGAACCCGTTATTTGCCACTGCGTTTGGTCAACAACAGGCCGAATGCAAGGCGCGCGACGCAGGTCGCAGTCATTCTGCGATGCCAAGGAGCGCAACGCCGTCAGGCGGCCGCTTGTTGGCCAAACCCTTCGGGGCGGCGCCTGGCGGTAAATAACTTGTTCAGAGG
>NZ_JAFAND010000005.1 GCF_019232825.1 Paludibacterium sp.
TACGGCATTAATCCCTGACGGGGGGGCGCCATGACCGAGGGGAATACCAGCACGTCGCAGATGCAGTTGATCCGGCGCAGCCTGGTCGCGATCGTCATCGTGATCAGCGTGTTTCAGCTCATCAGTTACGGCTTGCTGATCCGCCAGGCCGTCGGCGACTATCACACCGCGCAGATCTTGACGGCGGCTGACCGGATCAACCGCGAGTTGTTCTCCGCCACGGACGCGCTGGCGCGCGAGCGCAACCTGTACCAATCCATCCTCACCGGCGCTCATTCGATCAAAGGCATGGAACGTGTGAGCTTGGATGAGCTGCAACACCAGGCCCAGACGCAGTTTTCCCGCGCGGCGGTTGAATTGCGCGCCGAACCGCTGGTCGCCGACAGCCGCGTGGTCGACGGCATGATGGATCGCTGGGAACACTTCAATGCGGTGCGCGCCTCCATCGACAAGCGCTTGCGCGAACCGGGCGCGCCGACCGATGAAACGCTGGCGTTCGAAATGTCGCTCGCCATGAGCGACCTGTTCGAACGCACCATGCTGGTGTCGCATGAATTGTCCCGTCGTCTGGCGAGCTCGCCTGACGATACCATCGGCCGTCTGGCCGAAGTCAGTTATCAGTTGTGGCAGATTCGCAATCAAGTCGCCACCGACGGCTCCGCGCTGATTCAGCGCGCGCAGCTGGGACACTTGCTTAACTCCACCACCGAGGCGGACTTGGATTTCGATCGCGGCCTGGCGGCCAATGCGATGAATCAGCTGCAGATCGGCATCCGCTTGCTGCCCGACGTGCAGGGTGGCTGGCATGGCGCCGAACTGGCCGGACAATTGGCCGATTTCCGCGAGTTGAGCACGGAACAGGTGACGGGCCTCGCTCAGGGAAAAGGCTCGCCCGATGCCGCGGAGGAGTACCGGCGCCGCACGGAAAGCCTGCAGGACCAGGTGATCCAACGCTTCCGCACCTTCTCGCTGTTTCTGCGCGACCGCGTATCGCGCGCCAGCAGCGAAGCCCTGGCGCAGTTGATTCAAAACTCCTTGTTCCTGTGCCTGGCCATTTTCCTCAACTTGGGGCTGGTTTTCTGGCTGCAGCGCCGCGTGCTGCGGCCGCTACTGTTGCTCAATACGGTCCAGGACGCGGCGCGCGAGGCGATCCTGTTGACCAACACCCATGGCCGCATCTTCATGGCCAACCGCGGCGCCGAGGCGCTGTTCGAGTTGCCGTCGCGGCAATTGCTGGCGCACAACATCAACGAATTGATCTTCGAGGCGGGCATCAACAAGGCGCGGCTGGAAGAGCTGGCGGCATCGGGACAGGAGGTTCAGGCGCAGCTGGCGCGGCCCGACGGCCTGCCGCCTCTGCACGTCAGCCTGATCGCGAGCCCTTTGCTGGTGCGTAACAACCAGAAGGGCATTCTGCTGATCATCCGCGACGATCAGGAGCGATTCAAGGCCGAGCAGGCGCGGCGGCACAGCCTGGAAACCATGTCGGATATCTCGCGGATTCAGAATCTGCTGTTCACGCCGATCTTGCGCCAGGTGGTGTTCGACGAGCTGTTGCAGATTCTGCTGCGGCACGCCGGCGCACAGGCCGGGTTGTTGCTTGAGTCGCGGGGCGGGATGTTGGGCGAGACCTACCGCTGCCGGGCGCGTGCGGGGGCGGGGGGGGGAGAGCCGCAGATCGAGCGCGATCAGAGCGGCAATCTTGCCGAACTGCGTCAGGAGCTGATCAAGGACCCGCGCTGGATTTTGTTCCCGGTGGCGTTGCAGGAGGGCCAGAGCGGCCTGGTGGCCGTGTGGCGCGAGCACCGCGACCAGGTGCCGGACAGCTTCGGGCCGCTGTTGGCGCTCTATGCCAGCGTGCTGGGCTTCGTGACCGAAGAGGAATCGCGCAAGCAATCCTCGACGCGGCTGAACGAGGTCTTGCGCGAGCAGGAGGCCATCTTCAAAGCCTCGCCGGTCGGTCTGCTGTTGGTCGACGGCGACAATCGGATCATTCGGGTCAACCACCATGTCAGCCGTATTTTCGGCATCGAGGAATCGGCGCTGACGTTGACCAAGTTGGAATCGTTGTTGAGCGCGCCGGAGGCGTGGGCGTTGTTGGCGATGCAGATTGCCCGCGTGAAACAGGGGAAGAAGGCGGCGCCCTTGGAAGTGGCGTGCAAGACGCTCGGCGGCGCCGATCTGTGGCTGTTGTTCGAGACCAACTTGCTGCACGAGGGGTTGCCGGACGATGGCGTCATCGTCTCCTGCATCGAAATCACCAGCCTCAAGCGCACGGAGCTCGCGCTCAGAGAAGCCCGCGACAGCGCCGCGGAGTCGCGCGGACGTCTGGTGGGGGCGATCGAGGCGATTCCGGAGGCGTTCGCGTTCTACGATACCGACGACCGGCTGGTGGTGTGCAACCAGCACTACGCCGATCTGTTCTTCACCGACATCGGCACCGACCAGGTCGTCGGCGAGACCTTCGAGTCGATGGTGCATCTGTCGCTGATCAACGGCAAGGAAGTCATCGAGGAAGGATTTGCGGCCGGGGAATGGGTGACCGAGCGCGTGCGCCGCCACCGGATGGAAAAATCCTCGTTCGTCTTGCGCATCGGCGAGCGCTGGTATTTGGCCAGCGATCAGCAGATACCGGGGCTTGGCACGGTGTGCCTGCGAGCCAACATCACCGAATTGAAAGCGCGCGAGCAAGAGCTGCAGCTGGCCAAGAGCAAGGCCGACGATGCCAACAAAGCCAAGAGCGCCTTCCTTGCCTCGATCAGTCATGAAATCCGCACGCCGCTCAACGGCATTCTCGGGCTATTGGAGCTGTTGCGCATCGCCATCCAGGATCGCCAGCAGCAGGATACGCTGGCGTCGGTGCAGGAGTCGGCCGTCACGCTGCTGCGGCTGATCGACGACATCTTGGATTTTTCCAAGATCGAGGCGGGCAAGCTGCAAATCAACCCGGAACCGGTGATGTTGGAGGGCGTGCTGCGCAGCGTGCAAGGGCTGTACTTGGAGACCGCCCGCAACAAGAACCTGTGCTTCGAGCTGTCGATCGCCGAGGGCTTGGCGCCCGCCCATCAGGCCGATCCATTGCGGCTGCGGCAAATCCTGCAAAACTTCGTCAGCAACGCGCTGAAATTCACCGAGTCCGGCGCCGTGACGTTGCAACTGACGGTGGAGCAGTCGACGCCGACGTCGCAAACATTGCGTTTCGCTTGTATCGACACCGGCATCGGCATCGCGCCGGAAAATCTGGAGAAGCTGTTTCAGCCGTTTACCCAAGCCGAGTCGAGCACGACGCGCCGCTTCGGCGGCACCGGCCTGGGGCTTGCCATCTGCCGCCGCCTGGCGGATCTGATGGGCGGCCACATTCACATGACGAGCGCGGTGGGCAGCGGCACGACGGTCGAGTTCACGGTCTCCCTGCCGATTGCCGACCCGCAGCTGGCGGCGAACCGCGAGGAGGCGCCCATCGCGCCTGAGCGTTTCGACGTGGTGCCCGAGGCGCCGATTCTGTTTGTCGAGGACAATCCGATCAACCGTAAACTGGCCTCGATGCAGCTGGGCAAGCTGGGCGTGCCGTTCGTGGTGAGGGAGAACGGTCAGGAGGCGCTGGATTATTGGATGGAAAACCCGGTGTCGCTGATTTTGACCGACTGCCACATGCCGGTGATGGATGGTCATCAGTTGGCGCGCGAGGTGCGCCAGATCGAGCAAATGATGCCCGGGCGCGAGCCGGTGCCGATTCTCGCCTGCACGGCGAACGTCGCCAGCGAGGAGTCGGCCCAGGCTATGGCCGCCGGCATGAACGAAGTGCTGACCAAACCGCTCAACTTGCATGCGTTGCAGCGCGCGCTGGCGCGCTGGTTGCCGTTGCCGGCGCAGGATGCCGTGGCCGCGCCGGAGCCGACCGCGGCCGACGAGGACAATGTGATCGACCGTGGTGCGTTGGAAATCTATAGCCAGGGCGATATCAACGTCGAGTTGGGTTTGATTCAGGAATTCCTGTCGTCCGAACAGGAGGACCTGGTGGGCGTCCAGCAAGCGGTCGACACGCAGGATTACGAAAAAGCCCGCTGGTTCACGCACCGCATCAAGGGCTCCGGCCGCATGATCGGCGCCATGCCGCTAGGCGACGCCGCCGAAGCGCTAGAGCGTTGCGCCAAACAGCAAGGCGATATGGGCGAGGCCCTGGCGCAGCTGGTCGCCGCGTTCGGCGATCTGCAGCGCTGGGTGGCGCGTCATACCCCCGAGTAGGCGATACTGTTAAAGCGGGAGTGGGGAGTGGGATGTAGCGTGCGTTCGCGCAGCAACGCACGTTTCAACGCACGGTTCTACGCACGGTGACACCGGGTCCGGGCTGCTCGCATAAGCGAAACGGCGGGAGTCGAAGCAAAACCTTACCGGCGGGAGTAAATGCCGCCCCCCACTCCCGCTTTCAAGATGTTGCCGTTACTCCCGCAGTAGAAGCCCACCTAGTACAGGAAGACGCCACGCACCACGCGCGCACTGGTGTCGGCAATCAGCAAGGCCAAACCGCTCATATAGGCGGGCACTTGCGCGCTCGCCGAGGCCGAGCTTGTGGGCGCGGGCGGGGTGACCTCCCGGGTTTTGGTGCCGTACAGCACTGCGGTCCAGTACGTGCCAGCGGGCAACAGCGGCGTTAACTGTCCATCCTGCCACTGTGCCGGCAGCGCCGGCGCGGCACGGCGCGGCCGTAGCAGAATCTGCCCCGCGTTGGCCGGGGAGATGCCGGTGGCGTGCCAGACGGCGGACAGCACTTGGCCGACCGTGGCGCCGAGCGTCTTGGGACCCTGCGGGGTTGCCGCCACCTGCCAACCATCATCCGCCATCGCTTGCCAGGCGTCCTGAGCGGTAAAGCCGGCCGCGGGCATTACCCAGGCTTGCGTGTTCTTGGCGGTGAAAGCAGCGTCCAATTGCCTTTGGTCGGCGTCGAGCAGTACCGCAACCGGCACGGTCGCCTTGTCGATCCCGAGCGCGGGCACGACGACGAGCCAGGCATAGAAGACGGTTTGGCGGATATTGCCGTTGGGGGTGCTGTCGGTTACTTGGACGAATTGGGCCGTCATGCTTTGCCCGGTGGTTCCAGCGCCGAGATAGTCCGACGCTTTTTTGATCGCCTCGGCCTGAGAGTACGTCGGCGGTATCTGTGTCGCTTGCCAACTGAGCGGCCCGACGCTACCGAGGATCGGGGCCGCCGCGAGCGCCGGCGCCATGCGCAGGCAGAAGGCGAATAGCAGCCAGAGGGGGTGAAGGCGTGGCATCTTCATGTCGGAGTCCTTTTTCTCAATGATCACGATTGTCCCAGGTGCGGAAACTGCCATTGCCTGGCACGCCAACGGGTTCGAGGTTGCCGTCCTCCGCCGTGCTGACTTCGATGGCGAGCGGCGCGGACGCATAGGCGCCAAGCGAGCGCCGGACCTGCGTGGTGAGGAAGTTATTCTTGCGCGCCGCCACCCCCGGGGTATGGTCGGCCGGGGTGTCGTGCATTTCGGCGCCATACTGCGCTTTGCGCAATTCGATGGTGTTGAACAGCGACCAGTCGGCGGTCTTGTAGACGACGCCGCCACGCCGCCATTCCATCTGGCCGCCGTTGCGGCTTTGCTCATAGGTGTCCGCCGCGTTCGGCGCGCCATCCCAGCCGATACGGTATTGGTTGTTCTTGTCGGTGTACTCCCAGTAAACGTGAGGCGCGCCATCCTTGAACTGGTCCCAGCCGCCCTGAACCCATTGCATGGGCGCGTCCACCCCGCCATTGTCGATGCCGCACCAGGCGGCGATGGCGATGCCGTCGACGGGGGTCGGCTGATAATCGATGGTGGATTTGGCGCCGTCGAACCAAGGCGCGGCGTCTAGCAAGTCGTAATACGATTCGTAGCCGCGCGCCGCGAGGCTGGGCACGGCCAGGGCCAGCAACAGCAAGCCGGCGCAGGGGAAGAGGACATGATGGTTACGCATGGCGTCACTCCTTTCGGCTTTAGGAAAACAGCACCGCATAGTGGTCGGAATACCCCATATCCAGGCGCTCCGCCGGCGCGATGCCAAGATTGCCGGTTTGCACCGCGTAGTCGATAACGCGCTCCGGGCTCTCCGAGTCGGGTGACCGGGGGTGGGTGTAATGATCCGGTTCGACGCTGTTCAGATCGCAATCATGGGTCGGCTGGCTGAGCACTTCACCGTTCCAGAGAATGTCCTGCGGTTCTTTGTTGTAATCGCCCAGCGCGACCCACGGCCCATCGCCGACGGTGGTCCAGATGTTGGCCAGTAGATCCTCGACGTCCCAGCCGTATGCCGCGCTGGCGTGAATGGAGAAGTACCAGGTATCGTCGAAAAAGAGCCCGAGTCCAGGCCGGGTTTCGGCAAAGGTGGTGGCCGCATCGTCGGGTTCCGCAGCGGACAGCACGGCCAGATTGACCCGATGCGCACCCGCGTCCAGTTCGGCATAGCTGACGTAGAAGTCTTGCTGCCGTTCGCCGTCTTCGCTCTCCGCTGTCCAACGATAGACGGTCACCGGCCAGCCGCCCGGTGAGAATTCCGACACATATTCCGATTCGCCCGGCAGCTTGTCGGGCAAGACGCCACACTCCTGTAACGCCACGATGTCAGGGCGGTCCTCGTCGTTCTGGTCGAGCAGCCAATCGGCCAGCGCTTCCCACTTGGCCTTGGGCGATGTGCTGGTTCCCGCGCCCTGCATATTCCACGTCATCAGTTTCATGATTTCTCCCTCGTCGATTGCGTTGTCTATAGTGCTTTTGTCTTAAGACGAATGCGTATTAATGACGATTGGCAAGGCGCGGGTGTGAGGCGAAATCGCAACGGCATACACAAAGGCGTTATGCAATTTGGGATAGATTAGGCGGGCAACGCTGCGGCCCCTTCCCAGTGGGGCGGCGGCGTTTTACGCCCGGCAACGTCTGTTGTCCGGGTCAATGACAACTGCTCTCCCATGGAGAAGTAACATGACTCATCGCGTTATGCCGTTTCACCGTCAACCTCTTTTCCGCAATGCGCCGGAACCGGCCTTCCTTTCCCGTCGGGTCGAGGGGTATTACCAAGAGCGCGTCCACAACACCTGGGATGGCGGCCACATCATGCGTGGTCGGCATCCGGGGGGGGATGCCATTCACCTGAGCAGCAACGACTACTTGTCGGTCGCGCGCCATCCCAAGATTCTGCAGGCGGCGGCGGATTGCCTGCTGGCCAGCGGCAATGGGCTGTTGATGTCGGGGATTTTCTTGCATGGGGACAACCCGCTATTGGATCTGGAGTTGCGCCTGGCGAATTTCATGGGGGCGGAGGCGGGCGTGTTGTGCCAATCCGGCTTTGCCGCCAACACCGGGCTCATCCAATCGATTGCCGACGAGACCACGCCGGTCTATGTGGACATGATGGCGCACATGTCCTTATGGGAAGGCATCCGCGCGGCCTCCGCGCGCGCCGTGTCGTTCCACCACAATGACATGGCGCACTTGGCGCGGCAGATCCAGAAGCATGGCCCGGGCGTGATCCTGGTCGACTCCGTGTACAGCACCAACGGCAGTGTTTGCCCGCTGGAGACGCTGGTCGAGATCGGCACGCAATCCGGCTGCGTGCTGGTGGTGGACGAGTCTCACTCGCTGGGTACCCATGGATCGCATGGCGAGGGCATGGTGGCGGCGCTGGGGCTGTGTGACCAAGTGCATTTCCGCACCGCGAGCCTGGCCAAGGCCTTTGCCGGTCGAGCCGGTTTCATTTCGTGCTCGGAGCGCTTCAGCGAATACTTCAAGTTCGAGTCGAATCCGGCGATCTTCAGCTCCACGCTGTTGCCGCACGAGATCGCCGGTCTGGCCGCCACGCTGGAGGTGATCCACGATGAACACTGGCGCCGCCGCGCGCTTGAGGCCAATGCCGCCTTGCTGCGCCAAGCGTTGGACGATTTGGGCTACAACCTCAACGGCAGTCAGTCGCAGATCATTGCGCTTGAGTCCGGCAGCGAGCGTCAGACCATCGTGTTGCGCGATGCGTTGGAGGCGCGCGGCATTTTCGGCTCCGTATTCTGCGCGCCGGCCACGCCGAAAAACCGCGCGCTGATCCGGCTATCGGTCAACGCGATGCTGACCCCGGACGCCTTGGCCCGCATCGTCGATGTTTGCCGTGAAATCCGCGGCGAGGTGGGGCTCGCCGACTGGGCGTCGACGCGGCGCAAAAAGGCCCAGTCGGCCGCGCCGGCCGAGCCGGCAGAGGCGGCTGTCGCTTAGCCGTTGGATAGAGGCGCGGGCGTTCCTTGCGTGTCGAGCCACGCAAGGAAGTCCCGATACGAGGCGATGTCGCTGAATTGGCGGCCGGCCGGGTTCGAGACCACGGCATAGTAGTACCATTCCTGACCTTGCAGGGCGGTCGCCGGATACAGGCAGCTGCGCCAGTCAGGGCAACTCGGGTGGTACTCGCCCTGCGGCGTGCGGAAGTAGGGGACGTAGCGCTTGCTCGCCAGCCGCGCCAACAGCGCGGCTGGCGCGCCCTGATCCTGGGCGATGTCGAAATGGCTTTCCAACTCTTCCGCCGTCTTGATGATCAGCAGATGCGCCGCGCCCTGCGCGTCGAGCATCAGGAAGCCATCCGGCGTGGAGGTCAGGTAGAACTCGACGATGCCGCGCTCGGCGCGAATGCGATGGAAGGTCCCGGCGAAGGCGGCGTCTTGCAGAAAACTGTGCGAGCCGAGCGACAACGCTTCCCCCACGGTGCGTGCCATTTCCTGGAAATACGCCAGCTGCAGTTCCGCGATCGCCTGATTGAGCGTGGGGATCACCTCGGCATCCTGTTTCAGGATGAAGCGGTCGATCAGCCGTTGGTTGAACGCCTGTACGGCCAGCTTCTCATCGGCCTTGCCCGTCAGCAGAATCTTCTTGATCGCCGGGTTCTTGATGTTGCGGCAGAACGCCAGCCCATCGACCTCCGGCATGTCATAGTCGACCACCACCACCGATACCCGCTCGAAACGGCGGCGGTTGTGCACCTCGCGCAAGATGTGGTCGAGATTGAGATCGAGGACGTGGTGCGATAACGGCAAATCGTCGCCGAAGTGGGAGACGGAAAAAAAGCGCTCCACCAGCGGCGAGCTCGATGACGAGCCGTTCAGATCCACCAGCGCGTCGAACGGCGAGTCGTACAGACGGAAAGCCAGATTGGCGTCGAGCTGCAATCCCAGGTTATCGAGGAACGCGCGGCTATCGTCGACCAGCATCACCATCGAAGGGAAGTAGAGGGGAGGAATGTCGTAACGTTGCATCAATCGTCCACAGCGGGAAAGGTTAAAACGAATTCGCTGAATTCTCCCAGCGTCGACCAGCAGAGGATGTTGCCGTCAAATGCCTGCATTACGCTGCGGCAATATGCTAATCCTATTCCAGCGCCTGAACCATCGTCATGTCCTAACGACCAGGAGTAAAAGCGGGTAAAAATATGCGGCAGCACTTGCGGGGGAATGCCGGACCCCGTGTCGCGGAACGTCAGCCGGCCGCCCTCGGGCAGTTTCTCCACACGGATCAGAATGTCGCCCTTGCCTGCCTGGGCAATATGGCGCAGCGCATTTTTCAGTAGATTGAACAGCACGTGCACCATCAACAGCTCGTTGCCGAAAAAGTCGAAGTCTGCCGCGATCTCGACGCGCACGAGCTGACGTTCCTTGTCCGTGGCGAAGGGGTAACGCATGAGCGCGGTGTCGAGGCAGGCCGACATGACGCAGCGATTGAAGGTGACATCCTTGAAATCGAACGGCTTGGCGTTGGCCAGCAGCATGTCGATGACGATATTGGAGTAGTTGACCTCTTCCTCGATGCGCTCCAGCACTTTGCGCATTCCCTCCTGATGCACCTCCCGGATCGGGCCGATGGCGAATCCGGCCTCCCGGGCCAAGCGATAGGCATCGAGCAGCGCGGGCAAGTGCTGCTTCAGACCGGTGGCGCCGGCCTTGATGCCCAATAGCGGCGTGCGCAGTTCGTGGGCGATCATGCTGGCGGTGCTGCGCATGGCGCGCAGCCTCTCCTGCTTGACCATGTCGGCGCTGTAATTGGCGACGGCGCCCAGCACGATGATGAACAGGTAGACCGGTATCTGCTCGCGGGCAAGAAACGTCAGATTGGGCTCGGGCGAGGTCCAGCGATAGGCGAGCCATGCGCAACCGACACCGACGACGAAGTGGATGGTCAGGTTGCGCCAGTCGAGCAACAGCACCATGAGAAAGGCCGCGGTCAGCGCGGACGAGATCCAAGCGATGCAGCCGCCGTTTCTCAACAGCATGTAGGTGAAGAAAAAAGGCAGCGCGTAGAGGATCGTCAGATACCAATACACCGGCAGGTAGCGCCGCCAAGTTTGCGGCCAATACTTGGCCAGCATGATGGGCACGAACAGCGCGCTGCCCGCCAGGCGCAGCGGCAGATTCTCGTAGGGCTGCGGGAAGAGATCGTGCCAGACGAAGTAGTAAAGCGGAAAGCCGATCACCGCCACGAGCCCGAACGGGAAGAAGCGGGGTTCGAAATACTCGACGCTGCGCGCCATGCCGTCGAAAATCTGCCGCAGGGCGCTTGTCGTTTGAGGAATCTCTGTCATGTTGGCTGACGGTGAAGCAAGGGGCCGCGTTGGTTGATCGCCGCGCGGGGCGCGCGGCGGGATATTGTGGCACAGCCCGGTGAGAGGCGAAATCCTACGTGGATACCCGGCGGAAAATAGGGCGGTCGTTAGCGCGGAAACAACCGCCGCCAGGCCGCTTGCACTTGCCGCTGATAGCGCGCGTTCAGCGCTGGCGTGGCGGAATGGTAACGGCCGACGCCACGCCAGACGTCGCCGGGATATTCGTCGATCGCGCGGCGCAAGATCCACGCGCCGACCTGTACGTTGTAACAGGTGTCGTCGCGCAATTGCCGATAGGCCTCGGCGCGGTCGCCGGCGAAGTGCGCGCGCGCCGCCAGATCGAGCCAGGCGCCGGTATTGATCTGCATGACCCCCAGATCCTCGGTCCGATTGCGGTTCACCGACGCGGCGCCCGCCGAGCCGCCCTCGACCTGGATGATCGCCAGCAAAAGCTCGGGCGGCAGCGCTTGCACGCTGGCGGCTTGCAGCACGCAGGCCGCCAGCATGGCGCTTAAAGCGGCCATGCGCCACCTTCCGGCAAACCCAGACAGATGAGCCAGGTCAGGCACAGCGCCGGCCCCATCGGCATCCAGATATGGCCGCGCCGTCGAGCGGGCAGCGCGCAAGCGGTGAACAGCAGCGAGGCCAACAGCAGGTAGGCCGGCAGCCGCGCGAGTCCAAGCCATGCACCGGCGGCGGCGGCGAGCGCGATGTCGCCGCCTGACAGCGTGTCCAGCCGCCGCCAGCGCCCGGCCACAGCCATCGACAGCCACATCAAGGCAAAGCCGGCAAACGCGCCCCAGACGCGCGCCGCGAGCGACGGTTCGAAGGGCGACAACAAGAGCCCTACCCAGAACAGCGGCAGGGTCACCACGGCCGGCAACCACGCCTCGCGCCAGTCTATCTCAGCCAGAAACAGCAGTACCTGCCACAATAGGCAGGCGGCCCAACCTTGGGCGCCCGTGCCGAACCACCACAGTGCCAAGACCCAGCTCAGGCCGCCGATGGTTTCGACGATCGGGTGGAGCGGCGAAATGCGCGCGCGGCAATCCGGGCACCGGCCGCGCGCCAGGCACCAGCCCAGTACCGGCAGCAGGTGGCGCCAGCGGATGCGCGTGCGGCAAGCGTCGCAGCGCGACGGCGGCGAGGCGAGCGTCAAGCCGGGCTCGGCGTCGTCGCGCCAGCCTAGCTGGTGCGGCAGGCGCGCCGCCGCCAGACGGCCGAAGCTCGTCAGCACGGCGCCGACGCCGGCGGCCAAGGCGAGGAGCGTGGGCAGGGGCAGGCTAATCATGCTCGTACCAGGTCCAGGCGCCGGAGCCCGGAGAGTGCCAGCCCTGGCCGGAGGCGGGATGCAGCGGATCGTAGTTGGCGCCGCGGTTGATGCCGATCTGCCAATACACGCCGGTCGGGATATAGGCGGTGGCCACGCACATATTGCCGCCCTGGCCCGTCTGGCTCATCAGTACCGCTTGCCTGGCCAACAGTTGTTTTCTGCCGCTCGGGTCGGTGATGGTGATATACACGTCGCAGCCCGAGTTGCTGCTCCCGGTGGAGTGACGCGCCATGGCGGTGACCATCATGTCTTTGGTCGATAGCGCCGTCGAGCCGTATTCGGCCGCGCTCACGTTGTCGTTGGTGGTGACTTTGGCGAAATAGGGCGTGCCCGAGGTATAGGCGGTCTGCCACCGGCGGTTCTGGCACACCAGCAACCGCCCGGCGCCATCGCTGTTCAACAGACCGTTCTCGGCGCAGGCGTCGTTCAACGTCGCGTTGCCGGCCAGCTTCAAATTGCCGTTCTCCACTTTCAACGTGCCGCTGGTCGACGGATCGGCTGTCGCCGCCGGCAGCGTCGCCGTCAGGGCGGGCCCCGCTTGGCCAAGGGTGGCGCTTGTTCCCGCGCCTTGTCCGAATGCAATCTCGGTTTCCATCCGGTTCAGCTCCGGCCGGCCCGCGACCAGCTTGCGCGCCAGCCAGTCGCCGGTGTTGACGAAACTGCCGGCGCCGCCAGTCAGGCCGCCGCCGCCGATCAGTGCGACCAAATGGCCGCTGGCCGGGTCATCGGCCCAATCCGCGGCGCGGCTGCGCCAGCTGCCATTGGCGCCGTGGATGGTTTTGCCCGGATCCGCCTGCTTGATGGTGCCGGCCATGGCGCCGGCCATCAACGCCATGGCGCCGGCATCGTCGTCGCTGAAGTCGGTGCCCTGACGGGTAAACAGCAAGGCTTGTACTTGCCAGTCGCCCTTGCCGGCGCCATTGGTGAATTTGGTCAGTTGCAGCCGCAAGCGCAGCGTTTGATTGGCGCCGATGACCGCGCTGACCGATTCGGAGATGAATTTGTCTTTTTTCAGCGGATTGAGCCGCGCGTCGTCTGGCAGATCCTGCGGCGCGGGCTGATATTTCGTTCCATCCGGCGCGCCGGGGAGCGCGTTTTCGGCATCGAGTTTGAATTGCGCTTGGTTGGCGTCGACGTAGGCGCTGGCCGCTTGGGCCCAGGCGACAAAATGCTGTGCATCGCGGCGCAGCTTGGCCTGATTCGATGAGCGGACGCCATAGGCGACCATACCGCCGATGATCAACGCCATCACGCTGAGGGCGAGGGCCACCTCGATCAGCGATAGACCGCGCTGGTGCCGTTGCGGCTGTCTCTTTTGCACGGGGTTCTCCTTTGTTTTTTTGAGAGGGGGGCGTGAGCGGTTCGCGATTACGGATCGGCCACCATGGGCGAGCCGTCGGGGATCGGGATGGGGCCGGCGCCGCCATTGATGGTCAGCGTCGAGCCATCGGCGCAGATCAACCGGCCATTGCGGTAAATGCCGGCGCACACGCTGCCCGCGCTCACCCGTATCCATTCGGCATCGATGCGGCCGGTCAGCCAGCCTCCTTTGCCGTTGGCGGCCTGATTCAAGTCGAGGTAGCTCAGCGTGTGCTGGCCGTCATACAGGGATTGCACCGCCGGAAGATAGGGCGAGGCGGCCAACGCGGGGTCGAGATAGGCATTGAGCGTCGGCGCGCGCGCGATGGCGCCCGGGGTGCGGCAGGGGGGCGGCGGTTCTTGCGGCGCGGGCGGGTCGGGGCGGACGGCGCAATACTGTTGCAGGGCCTGGTGTTGCGCCAGCAACGTCCTTGCCCATACCGCCGCCTGCTGTCGAGCGTGCGCCTGCTGCAGGTCCTGGCCAAGCATCACGAATGGCAGCAGGCAGGCGAATAGGGCAAGCTGAATGATCATGGCAAGCATCGCGCGCCTACATTTCCATCGGCGATTGGCCGCGTGCGATGCGCAAGGCTTGCGCATCGATATCGGTGTTCAATTGTTCGAGTTTGCCGGCTCGGATCTTGGCGCGCAGCCCCATGTCGTTGCCGATGCACAGCATCTCGGCCTGCAAGACGCGCTGCCCGGGGCGTTGCGGATCAGGCGCCAGCCTTTGATGGATCACCGCCGCCAGGCCATCGGCCAGAATCGAGCGCGCCAATTCCAGCGAACCGGCGCCGGCGGCCGCGATCTGTTGCAAGGCGAGTATCGCGCCGGACAGCGAGCTGCCGTGAATCGTGGTCAGCACCAAGTGGCCGTTGACGGCCGCGCGGATGGCCTCGTTGGCCACCTTGGGGGCGCGGATTTCTCCCAGCAGGAGATAGCGCGGGTTGTAGCGCATCGCGGCGATCATCGCCGTCTCGAAGCCGCCGACCGCATTGGCGTCGATTTGGTACCACAACCCTTTGCCCCCTTCGCCGTAGAACCCTTGCGCCGGCAATTCCGGCGGGTCTTCCACCGCCACCGCGATGTCGCCCTGACGGCTGACCACATCGGTGAGGAAGGAGTAAATGGTGGTGCTTTTGCCCGAGCCGGTGGCGCCGGCCATCAGCACCATGCCGGATTGCGTGCCGATGGCGCGCAGCGCCGCGACCATGGCCGGCGGCAAGCCGAGCGTGTCCAGGGCGGGCACCGGGAATGTCGGCCGGCGCAGGAAGTAACCCGCGCCGTTGACGGTATCGATGCGCGCGACGCGGTAGGGCACGCCATCATGGGAGAGGAAAAACTCCCGGCCGCGCGCCTCGCGGCGTATCTCGGTCCAGATGCGCCGCACGTCGTCGCGGAAGGGGGGCGGCACCTCGATCACCGGCCCCACGTGGCCGGCCGCGTGGCGCAGCATGCCCCGGCCGTCCGGCCACAACATCAGATCGGAGAAGGACAGCGCCGCCAATCTAGCGGCGGCGCCGTCGGCCGGGGCCTCCGCCGGGACGGTCGCGGGCCCGCGGGAAGACGGCGCGACCGGTGGCTCGGCGCCGAGCCGCGCCTTTGCCTGTTGCTGGATGCGGCGCTGCGCCGCGAGCCGTTGGTCGATCGTTTCCGCCGTGCTAGGCGAGGGCGCGGCCGCGTCTTGCGGCTCGAGACGTTGGGCTGGCGGCGCGGTACGGGAAAAAATGCCCATGTCGGTCCTTTGTCGATAATGGATGGGGGGCCAAAGCCCTAATTGGCGGCACTCGATATCTGCTGCTGCAGGGCGAACATGCCCGTCACGATCCACATGAAGACGAAGGCCATGAAGATGATGGCGGCGTTGCGCAACAAGTCCATTTGCTCTTGGATGAGCCGTACCGAGTCGTCTGCCCATTGCCGCGCGAGCTGACTGAGCATGTCTTCGAAACCTTCGAGCGAGGCGTAGGCGCGGATGTCCATCACGCTTTCCACGCTGGGGAAATCAAAACCGGTTTTATTCAGCGCGTCGCCGATATTGCGTGCGCCGTTGAGGACTTCCCGTCGCGTGGCGTGCAGACGCTCGCGATACCATGGCGAGGCGTTGCGGCCCAGCAGCTGAAGCGCTTCCGGCACCGACACCCCCGCATGGATCAAGGCGGAGAGCGACACCATGAAACCGGAGCCGAGCACCAGTCGATACAGACTCCATGGCGGAAAACGATCCGCCACGCGCCGTGCTTTGCCCGTCCAGCCGGGCAGCGTCGCCGCGGCGAGTCCGCTCGCCAGCAGGACGGCCAGGACCGTCGGCAGCAGACCGTGCTCGACGAATTGCGCCAAGCCGGCCATCGATTGCCCCGCGCCCTGCCATTGCGAGACAGGCAGGATCGCCGCGAACGCCGGCACGACCTTGGCGCCGAAGATGTACAAGTAGAGACAGGTGGTGGCGATCAACACCACGGGATACAGCAGGCCGGATAGTGCGCCGCGAATGCGTTTGCCCGCGGTGTGCAAAAACAGCACGTCCTCGACGGCGCGATCGAAGCGTCCCGCCACTTCCCCCGCTTGCAAGACGGACAGTTCGGATAGGGGCGCCCAGCCGCGCAAGGCGTTGGCAAAGCTTTGGCCGTTGAGCATGGCGCGGCGCCATTCCCGGATGGCGAGCGCCAGAGGCGCCTGCGGCTTGGCGCCGTCCTTCGAGGCATGCGCATGGAGTTCGTCGAGCGCGCGGATCAGCGGCACGCCATTGGCGACGAACTTGCCCAGTTTTTCGTACAGCCGCATGCGTGTCTTGCTGCCGATCTGCAGCTTGACGAAGCGGCGGCGCCAGCCGGCGAGCGGCCGATCGGTGGTGGGGCGTGCGCGTTTGGCGCGGAAAGTATCGAACATAGCGGTATTACTCCAAGGCAATCAGCGCTTGGCGCCGCGCCGCGCCGAGCCCCTGCAGCGGGCCTAGGCACGCGACCAGATCGCGTGGATCGACATTGCCGGCAATCATATGGAGCCAGCCATGCTCCATCATGCTCAGCCCGTCGAGGGCCTCGGCCCAATGCCGCTGCGCTTGTTGGCGTTCTCCACGCTGCATGTAGTCCAGGAACGTCTGATCCGGGCAGATCACCTCGGCCAGAACCGTGCGGCCGCTGTAGCCTTGGGTACAGGCCGGGCAGCCCTGCGGGTTGGCCTGATGGATCTCGCGGTGAAAGCCGGCCGCGACTTCCCCGAGCCTGGGCACTTGCATGGCCAGCTCCGCCAGCTCGCCGCCGGCAAGGGGCCGGCGGCAGGATGTGCAGAGCATCTTGACCAGCCGCTGGGCCATGAGGCCGGTGATCAGATTCGGGTCGGACAGTTTGTAGGGCTCGACGCCCTGATCCCGCAGGCGGTCGAAAATGGCGATGGCGTTATTGGCGTGCAGCGAGGTCCACACCTGGTGGCCGGTCATCGCCGCGGTGAAGACCAGGCGGATCACCTCGCGGTCGCGCGCTTCCCCCGGCATGATCACGTCCGGGTCGGAGCGCAGCGCCGCAATGATGGCTTGGCGGTAGGCGCCGCCGCGTTCTTCCTCGCCGTCGGCGTTGGTGACCGGCAGTTGCGCCGCGCCGTGAATCTCGTACTCCGGCGGGTCTTCGATGGTGAGGATGTTGATTTGCCCTTCCCGCTCGCGATACAGCGCTTCGAGCACGATTTTGAGCGTGGTCGACTTGCCTGAGCCGGTCGGGCCGGAAATGATGTTCACCCCTTCTGGCACTTGACGCATGCGCGAGAGCGCGCGCAGCTGCGCGGGGTGCAGCCGCAGGCTTTCCAGCGAGGGCCGGTTGTCGTCCCAGCGCTCCTGGGCGTACAGCAGCCGCGCGACCAGGTAGCGCCCGCCCGCGCCCATCGGGTTGAGCTGCAGGCGGACGGCTTGCAAGCCTTTGGGCAAAGGCGCAGCGCTGCTGGCGATGCGCGCCGCCTGGAAATCGTACAGGCGGTAAGTGGCGTCGGCCGCATCCGCCATGTTGTAGGCGGCCGCCAACAGCTCATGGGCGGTCTTGGCGTCGATTTGCCGGATATGGCGCATATCGCCGCGAACGCGGAATTTGATGTCCGCTTCATGGCTGTGCACGTAGATATGAATATCGCTGGCCAAAACGCCAACCGCCTCATGCAGCAAGGCGAGCAGCGCGCGTTGCATCGGAGTGCTGAAGCCCGCGGTGTCGCCGCCGGCCGGCTGCTTTTGCCGAGCCGCCTCATAGAGCTGGCGGATCAACTCGATCGGCACCGGGTAGGTGTGCCGGATGCGGATGCCTTTGCGCTGCGCCACCTCGCGCAGGGCCAATATTTGCGGGTGGTGCGGCGCATTGCCGTCCACCAGCAGCACGCCGTCGGCGAACAACAGCGCCAGCCGGCGCTGTTGTTCCGACGCCTCGACCAGACCGCCAGGCATGCTGACGATGTTGTCGACGCGTTGCAGCCAGAGCGGCATTTGCTGGACGGGACTCGGTACGGCTTGAGGGGGAGAGGCCGATTTCAGCACGCGCGTCACTCCGGGGTGTAAAACGGCAGCTGCATCAAACCGCTCTTGCCCTGGCGCGCCAACACGGTCTGCTCGTTGATCTCGACGATGCGCCAGTTGTTGGGCAGCGTGGCGCCCGGGCCGGCGGTCACTACACCGAAGCCCGGCACCATCAAACGCGCTTGGCGCGCGCCGGCGACGCCGAACAGGCTCATGACGTACGGTGTGCCGCTTTGGCTCTGGCCGCCGATTTTCGTCAGTTCCGCGCGGGCCTTGGCCATCTCCAATTGCTGTTTGGCCAGTTGCAGCCTCAAGTCCGTTTCCAGCGCGTCGCGCTGCAAACGCTTCATGGCGTCGATCTGCGCTTGGTAGGGGCGGAGGTCGGGCTCGGGCAGCGTTGCGCCGGCATCATTCAATAGGCCGCCGACGGGTTGACTGGCGTTGACCGGCGGCGCGGCCTGTGCCGCGGCGGTTAAGCCAAGAGCCAGTGTCCACGCGGCCCAGCGCAGAGGGAGGGTGTTCATGATGACCTTTCTGACGGTTGCAGGGCTTGAATTTCCTCCGGCGAGGGTTGGCGCCGTTCGAATACCTGTCCTTCGACGACCCAGCGCGTTTTCTCCCCCGGCACGAGGCGAACTTCGGTCACCACGCTGGCCGGCAGCCGGCTCAAGATCGGCAGCAGGCGCGCGGGGTCGAATGGCGTCTCGATCTCGTATTTGAGTCCGTTCCACCAGGGCTGCCGGTCGCCGTCGCTCAATTTGATCGGCAGTTGCAGTTCGTCGAATTGGTTTTGCAGGTAACGCCGCGCCGCCATGAGCGAGACGCCGGCGCCGTTGGCCGGATAGTGCGGCAGCGCGGGCAGCGGCCAGCTCAGCCGGGCACTGTCGCCGTTGATGGCGAGCGTTGCCGATGGCCATGCGCGTTGGGCGGCATCGGCGGCCCAATGCGGCGAACCGTGTTGCCGCCGTAGTTGGAAGCCGGCTTCACGGCCATCGCAACGGGCGGCGCTCAAGCGCCATACCGGCAATGAGGCGGCATCGAGCCGATGCGCCAAAATGCTGTCGACGCACGTTGCGAGCGCCGCGCCCGGCAACGGCTGGCCCGCCCAGGGCATGGGCGGCGGCGCGGGCAGGGACGGGCGCGGCGCTCGTGCGATGTGCGCCGCTTGCTGCGCCTGCCATTGTTGATAGCCGTATCCAGCGCCACCCAGCGCCAGAACGGCCGCGCCGCCATAAAGGAGCCAGCGCAGGGTGTCGACCTTGAGCGGCCGTAGTTTGACCTTGGTCGCCGCGAGCCGCGGCGCCAACGCTTCCGCCGCGGTGCTGCCCTCGACTTGCCAGTCGGCGGGGCAAATCACCTGATCCCATACCTCGGCCACCAGCCCGTCGAAGAACGCATCGCGGATCGCGCTTTCGGAATGGGTGCATTTGTCGTAGGCGACCGAGCCGTCGCCGCGCACGCCCAAGAGGCACCAACCTTGACCCGGCAGCGGCCAGACGCCGTAGATCGCGCTTTGCGAGGCTTCGGCCAGCGCGGCCGCCAGCGAGGGCTGGCCTGGCTTGTGGCCCAGCATGACGTCCCCCAGCCCATACTGGGCGACGGGGGCGCTGCGGACGGCGATCAGCTCGGCGCCCACGCGCGCCGCCGCCTCGCGCGCTTCCGCCGCCAGTGTTTTGTCATTCTCCGTGTGGTTCCAGATCAGGCTGGCCGCGTAGTGCCGCCGCCCGAGTTTGACCACGCCGATGAGGCCCTGCATGGCTTGGGGCCGGTGTGTTGGGGTCTCATATTGATCCATGGGGCGCCACCATCAGTTGAAATTGACGGCTTGGCGCGAATGATCGAGCACCTGCGGCGTGATGAGGATGACCAGAATCTCGTGCGCGCGCTTACCCGTGCGCTCGCCGCCGAGCGCCTTGAAATCCGGTGAGCCCACGCCGCTATTTTGGGTTTGGTTGCCGGTCTGCTCGTAACCGGCCAGAACCATCGTGCGGCCATTGCCGATCATGCCGGATTGGATGAACGATCGCTGATCGATGTTCGGCAGTTGCACGGTCAGCAGGTTTTTATCCTTCGACCCTCCCGGATCGTTGGGGTCGGCCGCGTTGGCGGCAAAGTTGTCGAAGCCGTTGTTTTTGCCGACGAGCGAGGACAGATTCATGCTGTACTGCACGAGCACGTTGCCGTCGTCCATGACCTTGGGGAGCACGTTGATCGAAAAGCCGCTGTTGACCGTGCTGGTGGTGATCGACGTGGTCGGCGTGCCGTCGGAAAGGGTGGTCTGGATTTGCGACACGTAGCCGCGGGTGTTCGATACCTGCACCGGCACCGGCTGGCCGGACATGGTGGTGACGGAGGTGTCGGTCAGCGTGCTGACCTGGCCCTGCTCCGCCAGCGCGTTGAGCATGAGCTGCGAGCCGGTGAAGTGGCCGTTGCCGGTGACCGTGCCGGTCAGCAACTGCCCGGGGGCGCCGCTGTCGACCGGCTGGCCGAGCGACCAGTTCACCACGCCCAGCCTTTGCAATTGGACGAATGGCTGAAATTGGAAGGTCGAGTCTTTGTTCAGCGTGACGCTGTAGACCTCGACCTTGACCGTCACTTGGCGCAGCATCTGGCGATTCAGTTGCTGGACTTGGCGCGCCACGCGCTCCACGACCGAGGCGGGCGCCGTCACGGTGACCGTTGAATCGCTGCGCGCGACGTTGTAGCTGCCGCGTTCGCCGACGATGGTTTTGATCTTGGTGTCCAAATCTTTCCAAAAATCCAGGGTCACGGTCATCGATGCGGTCTGCGAGGCGCCGGCGGAGCCGCCGTTGCTGCCGTCGCTCGAGGCCGACAGGCCGGCGTTCAACGTTGACTTGGCATCCGTGGTGGACGGCATGGCGGCCAACTGAAAGGTCCGGGTGACAAAGCGGCTGAATTGCAGCCGCCCATCGCGATAGCTCCAATTGAGATCAAAGTACGAAGCGGTCAGGTTGAGAAATCCCGACAACGGCCCTTGGTAGTTGACGCGCATTTTTTCGCGCTGGCTGGCGCTGGGCTTGCCGGCGAACAGCGCCGGCGCGCGGCCTTTGGCCGGGGCGCGGACCGTGCGCGGCATGGCCGCGTCCAGCGCGGCGGAGAGCTCTGCGGCATTGCCTGCCGATGGCCCCGCCGCCGTGGGGGCGCCGCCGGGGGGATTGGCTTGGAACACATCGGCGGCAAACGATACCGGGATGCCGGTCGCTTCGCCGATCAGATCGCCGATGGCGAGCAGATCCTGCGGGCTGCCGGTGACGAAGCGCACGCCGTCGCGTTCGACGCGCGGCGGCAGAATCTGACCGCTTTGCTGTTTGCTGGCGGTGGCGCCGAGGTAGGCGCCGCGATGCACCGGCAGCGCCGAGAGATCGGCGCTCGGCAGCGGCTGCTCGGATTGCTTTTTCAGTTGCGCCGCGCGCTGCTGCATGGCGCCGCCTTCCTGCTGGACCTGCTGATAGGTGGACGTGCTGCAGGCCGCCAGGGCGCAGCAGGACAGCAACACCAACGGGTGTTTACGCTTGAGGTTCATCATCGAGGGCGCTCGGTTAATGGCTGGGCAGGGCTTTCACCACCAAGACGCGGTTGCCTTGGTAGATCGCCGGGTACAGTGGCGGATTGAGCTCCCCCAGGGTGTTGAACAACTGGGTGACCGCGGCCGGGAAATCACCGCTGAAAACCGCGTCGGCATCCAGCGTGTAGCGGTATTCGCTATCCCACACCAGGGTCCAGCCGGCACGCTGGCCCCAGTCGTAGAGCGTGTCGCGCAGCGCCGCGCCGTTACTGACGCGCCATGTTTCCATTGGCCGGGGTGATGGCGCCGTGGGGCTTGCCATGGCCGACACGGGGGCGGAGGCCGTGGCGGGAGCCGCCTGCGCGGCCAACGATAGGCACAGCGGCGCCAGTGCAAGGATCATGCGGAAATTGCGCATAGCACACCTTACCAAGATCGATTCGGTTGAAACCCCGCATCGTCGGCCAACACCTGCCGACGGCGCGGAGGTGGCTCATGAGGGTTAGCGGAAGGTCCAGGCGAGATCTTGCGTGGCGCCGGTACAGAGCGCCGCGGCCGCCTTGCCCGGCGAGCTCGCATCGGCACCGCCAATCTTCATTTTCATCAAGGAGCTGCCCAGGTCTTGGCCGGCCAGCGTTTGGCAGGGGCCTTGCGGGACTTTGGCCATCACCACGTCGTAGGTGTCGGTGGCGCCGGTCACGGTCAGGTTGCCCCATGGGCTGATCAGGGTATTGCCCGATTTTTGCGAGGCGGGAATGTTGCTGCTGCGGGCCAGGTCGGCGGTGACCAAGCCGGAATAGTTCGCCGTACTGCCGGTGATGGTTTGCACGGTGCTTTGGATCATGCCGAGCTGGCCCAGGGCAACCTGTGATTTATTGTTTTCGGACGCGCTTTGGTAGTACATCACCGCACCCGCCACCACCACGGCGGATAGTGCCAGCACCATGGCCGCCTCGATCAGGGTCAGGCCGCGTTGACGGCGTTTGATATTGTTGATGTATTGCTTTCGCATTCGCGATTCCCTCTGGTTAATTGTGATCTCTCGTTGTCATGACGGCCGCGCAAGGCCGTGGCGCGGGCGCGTCCGCCGTGCCTGAAAAGGCCGATTCGCGCCGAGGGAAATGTTAACCAGAGAGGGTGGAGCGAATGACTAAGCGGGTTCTGAATCTGCCACATACGAGAGGCAGCCGCGCCTGCGGCCGCCTGCTCATTCCGCTTGCCAGTCCGATTGAAAGTCGAACAGCCAGCGGTTGCGTTCCCAATACAGCCGCACGGTCAGCACGGACGTGTCCGGCGACGGGTAGAAGGGGACGGCGTCCGTAAAGGTCTGCACGGTGAAGTTTTCGCCGTCCAGCAAGGGTGCCGCCACCATGAAGTACATGACGGGGTCGTATTCGAACGTACAGGTCATGCCCCAATCGACGCCGGGCACGGTCAACACCGGGCTGCCGCCGACGCGCCATTGGCAATCGAGGGGCAGGGGGGGCTGGGTCATGTTGAGTACGCCGGATTGCTCGGTGGTCAGTCTGGCGATGGCCTGGCCATCGGAGGCCGGCATGAGTTTGGGGGACAGCCCGCCGGGCCGAACCGCTTGAAGCAGCTCGCCGGGCGTCACCGCCACGGCTTCCGACGCCACGCTATTGCCGCGCATGTTGGCGCTGACGCAGGCCGATATGGTGGTATCGAAGTCGAACGAGGCATATGCGCCGGCGGAGAGATCCAGCACTTGCCAGGCGTGGATGCGGATATTGCGTGTTGGGCGCAGAGGCCGCAAGAAGACGAGGACGGATTTGCCGCGCATGTCCGCCACGTCCGCAATGACGATGCACTTCATCATGGTGTTCTCCCGCGTCCGGGGTCGGCGCGCGTCGTGGTCGGCGCGGCGCGGCATCGCCGCACCGCGCCGGGTCAGGCGGAAGGCCTTAGCTGGCAGCGAAGTTGAACGTCCACAGCCCCTTGTCCTTGGTCAAGGCCACGTCCACCTCGGTGGCGGTGATGGGCATCTGGTACACGGTCATGTCCGAGAAGTTCTGCACGATGTAGGTTTGGCCAACCATCGGCGGCGAGGCCACCATGAAGTAGAAGTTCGGCAGATACTCGAAGCTGACGGTCATGTTGGCGTCCACATAGGGCATGGAGACCACCGGACGGTCATTGACGTACCAGTTGCTGTTGAACTGAGTGAACGGGTTGGTCTGGTTGATGACGCCGCATTGCTCCGGCGTCAGCTTTTCCAGGGCGAGCGAGGTCGGCGCCAGTTGCAGCTTGGGCGACAAACCGCCCGGGCTCGTGGCCGAGAACAACTGGCCCGGGACGACGGTCTGACGGCCGGAGATGATGGTATTGCCGGGTTTTTCGCCATCGCTGGTCACGTCGGTGGAGATCGTCGCCTCGTAGTCGAACGACTCGGTGGCGCCGGCCGAACCGGTGAGAACCTGCCAGGCATGGATCAGATAGTTGCGTTGCGGGTTTTGCGGCTTGAGAAATACCAGGACGGTTTTGCCCTGCATATCCTCGACATTCATCGTCACATTGAAACGCGTGCTCATCGTGGACTCCTAATTGTCGTGATCATGGGGTGGACTCGGAAACTTCCCGCGCCGCAAGCCGAGTCCCGATGCGCTTGCGGGCGGCTTTGGCCATGAAGGCCAAATCCTGAGGGGCTGTTTGCAATCGCCCGAGTTTTTGTAGCGTGCATTCGCCGCAGGCAATGCACGTCTAGAGCGAGTCCTAGGACCGTGCGTTGCTTCGCGAACGCACGCTACCCAACCGCGAAATGTGTCCTGTTAGAGGTTCTTAGTGCGCCGCCGAGGGCGGCATGAAGTCGTAGACCGGCGGGCCGCCCGCCGGCTGGCTCAGCGTGACCGTGACACGGCGCGCGTAAGTCGGCGCGCGGTAGCGCGTGGCGCTGGCGAGTTCCGCCGGTGTTAGCCGTTGCGGCAAGCGCTCCGGCGCTACCGGATAGAACAGCAGCGTGTCGCCGGCACAAAACAGGGCGGCTTGGCTCGGCGCCAGCGGCGAGGTCGTGCCTGCCGGCGATTGATCCAAAAACCAGTCGACGGCCAGGGCGAACGGCTCAATGCCAAGCGAAACGGCCGTCATGGCGGTCGCCTCCCCGCCTGTCTCTCCCACCTGCGCGACGCTCAACGTGCGGCGATCGGGGAAGGCCAGGTAACGCCGACCCGGGATCAGCGGGGTCGGTACGCTGGCATCGAGCACCGGTGTCGCGCCGTCCTGACGCGCCACCGCCGATAACCGGCCCTCGTAACGAAAGAATTCGCGCGCGCCGGCCGAGGCGTTCAAGCATTGCCAGGGCAGATAGTGGAAATCGCCGCCGGCCACCGGCGAACCATCGCAGGCCTGTACGGGGTGTGGCGCGTACAGGTTGGTCACACAGACGATCGTGGCCAATGCCGTGTCTTGGTTGATGAATGTGTATTCGATGGTCATGGCTTTCCTGGCTTTTGGCTCTGTGTTTATCTGTTTTGCATAATGAAGACGTTGCCGCGGCGCGAAGCGTGAACACCTTTATTCAGGCCACCGCGGAAGTGGCCAGCATTTGGCGATAACGTCATTTTTTGTATACTTTATTATGAAATTTACATAAACATTTTTGACCCGCGTCTCCGCCGCCTGACGGGCGCTGATCGGCGGCGTGAAGCCGCTGGTGGGGGCCACCAAGCCATTGGTTTGCGGATCGGGCGTTTGATAGCGGCCGAAGACCGGGCTTCCTTCGGCGGCTAAACCGCCGGGGATGGCCATCTTGTAGAGATGTTCATGCGCTTGCAGCGCGTCGTCTTGCACGGTGCCGACCTGATTGCCCTGCCAGCCGCCATCGCCCGACGGCAGCCGCTGCGTGGCGTCCGGATCGCGCAGCCGTTGGTCTGGCCCCTCGGCGCCGTAATTGACGCCGCGCAGTCCCCGCCCGCGGTAGTCCGGCAGCAGAAAGAAGCCGGCGCCGGCTTGGCCGTAAATGTGGCCGATGACGCGGAATAATTCCGGGTAGCGCGCCACGGCCAGCGCGCGGCCGTCGCACACCAGCCAGCCTTGCCGGCTGAGGTGCAGGTCGTAGGCGCGAGACGCCGCGTCCGGATAGCCTTGCTGCGGCGAACCGTCGGTGGCGTTGACCGGCGCGGCGTAGGGCAGGATGGCGCCCACCGGCAGCATCGTGTGGCCGGCGATCATCGCGGCGTCTCCGGGTCGGGCAGACTGTCGCCGGCTTGCAGGATCAGCATGGGCGTGGCGATTTCCACCTCCCAGCTTTCCACGGGACGCGGCGTGGCGGACTCATGCTGTGCCGACTTGATGGCGTTGACGAGCCAGCCATCGTCTTCGCTGACCGGGCAGTCCTCCGGCGCGCCGCGCCAGAATTGCCCCTGGCTTGCGAGGTAAAACAACCAGGGCAGGGTGTGGGGCGGCTTGACCGGCACCAAGAGCCGGGCGCAGCCCGCCTCCAGAAACGCCGTCATGCCCGGGGCGTCGCATAGCGTCTGGCGCAGCGTCAGAGTGTCGGGACGTTCGGTGTCGTCGCTGCCGAAGAAGCGGGCGTAAAAGTTGTAAGTGGCCTCGTCCCAGGCCAGCGCCTCGCTCAACAGCGGCGCGAGCGCCAACAGCGCGGCGTCCTGGCGCCAGGCGGGCGATATGGGAGGCAGCTGCGCCATGCATTGTTCGGCGAGGCAGGCAATCGCCGCTTGCTGCAGCGCGGCCAGCAACGTTTCGCGCTGTCGTTCAGACGGCGCGCGCGATAGCCCTTCCGCCAACGCGCTCATGATCTCCAGGTAAGCATCGCGTTGGGCGCGATAGGCCGAGATGATGCCGTTGTATGCCGTGTGCTGCCATTGCCGATAGAGCGTCGAATCGTCGCTGCAAACGCCGGTGAGGGTAATGTTGACCACGTATTCCAACCCGGCGGCGACGACCGCGGCGGGCACGCCGGTGGTGCCGGGAGGCAGCGCGGGCAAGGGCTTTGTGCCGGGATTGGCGTCAGCTGCGGGATCGATCTTGATGACCGTCCCGCCGATCAGGATGTCCAACGCGGCCGTGCCGCCGGCCTGATCCGTCCAGCCGTAACCGATGGTGCCGCCGTTGACCGTGTATCCGGGCGCAATGGCGAGTTCCGCCTGCGGGCTGGGCGGCGTGCTGGTCAGCGAGGCGGACATGCTCAGTGTCAATGGCGGCGGCGCGACGATCGGCGCGTTGTAGCGGGCGGCGAGGGCGGCATAATTGTTGCGGTTGATGTCCAGGGCGGATTGAACCGGCGCAATGCCATCGCCGCCTTGCCATGGCGGAATCGGCGCGCGCGCGTCGCAGCCGTGCAGCGTATTGTTGCGGCGGACGTAATCCCGCGCCGGATCGGCCAGGACGATTTCCACGATCAGCCGGCTGCCGCGCGGCTCCAAGGTGGCGGCATGAATCTCGTCCACCCAGCGATAGATGCCGACCAAATTCGCCGCGCCGGTCTCGTTATCGAAACGACGCCGGGTGCGTTCGACAAACTCCTCGACCGATCGGCGCTTGCGCGCGGTCTCCATCTGATGATCCGTGCGCGCCGCTGCCTGCGAGAGCAAGTCGCGCGCGTGCGCGGCGGCGTTTTGCGCCAAGGTGGCGGGGCCGCTCGGCGTATCGGTCCAATCGCCGGTCACCGTGACCGATAGGCCGTCGGCGCCGTAGGCCTGCTTCAGATTGTCGAATTCGCGCTTGAGCGCGTTGAGCGGGTTGGTCTGATTGTCTTGCGCCTGGCGCGCCTGGCCATGGTCGTGTCGCGCGCGCGACGCGCTATCGCTGTCGCGATGCGTTTCCAACGCCTGCTGTTCGATGCGGCGGCTGGTTTCCGCGCTGCGCTCCTTGGATTCGCCGCGCATGACGTTTTCGATATGGGCGATCGCGCCCAAGCGGTAGCGGACCAGGCATTGCTTGATGACCTGCACCTCGGCCAAACCCAGCGGGCGGGCATAGCCTTGCGGCTCGGCCGTGTTGTCGGCCGGCGGCACCATCAGCGCCGGCGGCAAGAGCACGCTGGTTTGCAGCGGTTCGCGCAGGTGCGCCGGACTGTCGAGCCGTGGCGCCGCGCGCACGGCGAGCTCCGCCGTGTGGCAGACGCGCAGCGCGCGGATCAGCGCGCCCGCATGTTCGTACTGTTCGGGCGCGGCGATGAGGTCGGCGACCAGGCTGTTCTGCAGCTGGGCCAACTGCGCGGCATAATCCGGCAGGCTGAGAAAGTCAGCGGCGGATAGGCCCAATAGCGCTTGCAGGGCGGTTTGCAACGCGGCCAGATCGGGGGGGCGCAGGGCGAGGAATGCCCGTGTCGCGGAGCCGGTCAGCCGGCCCATCGGTCCGCTGAGCTTGCCAATGCGCTGGACAAACTGGCCTGGGTATTTTTTCGAATCGACGCTGACGAAGTCCAGCGCCTCCGCCTGCATGGCCTGCCGGCGGGTCGGCCCGCTCAACGCGCGCAAGGCGTTTTGAAAGTCGGTGTCATTGTCGACGGACGCGAAGCGGCGCGCCCATTGCCCCGGCGTGGGCGGCAGAATGGCGCGCGGGTAGGCGAAGGAGGCGAACTCGCGCGGCCGGCTGAAGACGACCCCTTGGCCTGGCGTCGGCACCGTGTCCGGGGGCGTGACGGGCGTGCACGGAAAGCGCGCGAGCCGGACCGTCTCGCCGGGCTGGCGCGCGTGGCGCAGCCGGACATCGATCCAGGCCTCTCCTTGCGCGGACACGCGCATTTGCAGGGTGACGGCCGCGTGACCGTCGGCGCCGCGGCACTCGCCTTGCCATAGCGGCTCAAGCGGGCTCAACATCACTGTCTCGCCCGGGCCATTGTCGGCGGCGTGGAGGACGAGCCGAGCTGCCAGGCCGGCTTGCGCCGCGCCCTCGATGGTCCAGTCGATGGTCAGCCCGTCGTCGCCAAGCGTCTTGCTGCCGGAAACCGGCGCGATGCCGCTACAGGGATCGCAAATCTGCCATGCGCACAGGCATAACGTTCGTTCCTCCGCCGTTCCGTAATGGCAGGTGATGTCGAGATCGAGCGCATCGCCGGCTTCATTGGCGTGCAGATCCAGCTCGCCCCAGGCCATGAGATCGTGGTCGCATAGTTCGAACCGTTGCCGCGGCGATAGGCTATCCAGTTGCCGCTGGGCTGCCGCCGCGCCGAGACGCAGGTCGCAGGCCACTTGCCAGCCCATGGGGACCGCTTGGCCGAACCAGGCGATTTGAAAGTCGCCCCATGTCCATTGTCCCGCTTGCGATTGCCCCGCCGGATCGTCGATGTCATGCATGGTCGTAGCCTCCGTCCCATTCAGCTGCGGCGTCGTTCAGGGCCGCCAGGGGAAAGGGGGACAGACCCAGCCCGTCGCTGTCGCCCACATAAGGCCGCAAGTGTTGCACCAACAGGCGGCGCGCCTCTTGCGCGCGCTTGCGGGCGTTGACTTGGGTGATGCCGAGTTCCTGCGCAATGACCTCATAGCTGGCCTCGTGCAAAAAGCGCAGCTCGGCCACCGCCAATAGCCTGGGGGGTAACGTCTCCAGCGCGTATTGGATCTTTTGCCGCAATTCGCCGATGAGTAGCTCTTGCTCGGGGGAGCGTGGCCTGTTGCCGCAGGTCTCTTGCAGATGCGTGAGTTGTTGGCTATGACGCGCCTCGGCCTGGCGTGTCCGTTGCAAGTCGATGGATTTGTTTTGCGCCACGCGCCGCAGCCAGCCGCCGAGGTGGCGGATGCTGCGCATTTGTTCCGGTTGCTCGGTGATGAGTTTGAATAGCACCAGGCTGAACAGATCGCCGGCCTCGTCGGTATCCCCGCCGGCCAATCGCCGGCATTGATATTTGAGAAACCCCTGGTAGCGCGCGACCACGAGCGCAATCGCGCCGTGTTCGCCGTCGGCAATGGCCTGTTGCAGCTGAAGATCGAGGGGGGGCTTTGCTTGCGCAGCGAAGCGTTGAGTTGTCACTGTGTCTTCCTCAATGCGATAGCGGCCGGAACGGCCAGGTGGGACGGACTCAATTCATAAAGATGTAGAAAGTCCATATCGCAACGACTATGGCGCTGTCTTGCTTTTTATTCGTGCGTCATAGGGAGTGCTTGCCGGGAAGACGAAGGGAATTGGCAGGATGTGAAGCCGTGATCGTGGGAAAGAGAGCGGCGCCGCGCTACCGTGACGGTGGCGACGGAGGGGGGCATTCGCGTGACGGGCCGGTGTTTAACCCAGGAACCCTTTGAACCCGTTATTTACCGCTGCGCTCGTTGGCCAACCCCTTCGGGGCGGCGAGCGCGCCGAGCAGCGCCATGGCGAGCGTGAGCAGCAACAGCAGCGGACGGGTGCCGAGCGGGCGGGCGAAAAGGGCCACGCCGAGCCCGGCCAATGGCTGGGTGAGGTTGTTGAGAAAAATGATCATGCCGGTGGTTTTGCCGTAGTCGTCGGCGGGGATGACCCGTTGCCGCGCGCCACGGATGTAGACGCTGAACATCTTGTCGAAGCCGACGATCAGCACAAAGCCGATGGCATAACCGGCGATGCCTGGACTCATGGCCGTCGCCAGCGCGCCGAGCAGTATGGCGGCAAAACCGGTCAAGCCCAGCAGATGGCGCGGGCCGGTCCACCTGGCCGTTACCAGCAGCACGGCGACCGTGGCGCCGGCGCCGGCGGCCTGGAGGCCGGCATAAACCGCCGCGGTTTGGCCATGAATGCCATTGACCATCGCTGCGGACGTCGCCAGCGTGACGCCGATGATGAGATTTTCCGCCGCGGCAAGCATGACCAAGGCACGCAGGGCCGGCAACCGGGCAATATGACCGAAGGCGGCGCCGAGCTCGTCACGCCAGCGGCGCGGCGCGACGGCCGGCTGGCGTGGCACGAAACGGCTGGTTCGTTGCCAATGGGCCAGTGCCATGTCGGCGGCCAGAAACAAGCCGGCGGCGCCGACGACGATTCCCTGCCAGTGCCACCACGTCAGCCATTGCGCCGCCAGCATCGGCCCCAGCACGAGGCCGAGCTGGTCGGCCAACTGCGCATAGGACAACACCCTTTCGAACCGCTGGCCGCCAAATAGCTGCGGCAGCATCACCTCGCGCGTGACGACGCCCAGGCTCGTCAGCATGCCGCATAGCGCCGACAGGCCGATGAGCCAGCCGATGCCGCCCCAGAGCGTGTACGCGCCAATGCCCAGCACACAGGTCAGCGCGCGAAACGATTGGCTGACGTGCAACAGCCGGGTTGGGGCATGGCGGTCGCACAGCAGGCCGAGAAAGGGGAAGCACAGGTAGCGCGGCAGCGCCTCGATTGCAAAGGCCATGCCGGACCAAGACACTTGCCGGGTCGTTTGGAAGATCACCAACGGCACGAGAAACAACAAGATTTGATCCGCCAGGCGCGACACGAACAACGAGTAGAAAAATGCCTGATGTCTGGCCAGCATGCGTGGGACTCCGCGAACCGGGGTAGTTGCTACGTAGTATTACTACACGCCGGCTCGCGTAATGTGCATGCGAAATGAATGGGCGCCTCTAGACGGTACAGGCTATGGTCTCGGATCTCAACTCTTTTTCGGTTGTGTTTGTAATTTTGCTACATAGGATGTGCGGCAGAAGCGTTAGGGTGCCGCGCTTGGCCACTCCCCCAGATCTTCGCATTGGTCGACCTGTACTTGTCCATGCTGCGCATCGTTGGCGATATAGACTTGGTTCACCGCCGAGGGCGGGTAGCTCAGGCTCGCATCGCATTGCGCGCTCTGGCCGGGACCGACGACGATTTCCGTGCCGGGCTTGATCGTGCAGCGGCTGGCTTTGTTCAGCGCGCTCCAGGCCGGGCAGATTTCGTTGGCGCGCCGGTAGGCGTCGCGCGGCCCTTGCGGCGCGTCGAACGACCACCAGCTGCCTAGGGCCGTATAGGATTTGCTGGCGTCCCACACGCGATAGACGGTCACGCGCGCGCCGGGTTGCGTTGCCACGAACACCTTGCCGCTGCAGAGCTTGCCTTGTTGCGGCGCACCGAGCGCCTTGGCAAGCAATGCCGGGTCTTGAGCCTCGACCAGGCCGGGGGGCGGCGCTTGCACCGTGCCCATGCAGGCATTGTCATCGGCGCGGACGGGCGTGGAAGCTGCGCCGATCAATAGGGTACAACCCATCATGAGCACGGCTGGGGACATCAGATTGGACACGGGGCTCTCCTAGGCGGCTGGCGAAATATGCGTACTATTAGGCATAGACTATGTATGCGAGATAAATATTTCAACTGTGCCGATAGCCTGCGCGTCGACTGCGTCAATGCCTGTCGTGATGTTGTTGGCGCCATTTGTCGAGAATGACGGCCAAGACGATGACGATGCCCTTGGCCACGTATTGCCAAAAGGACGATACCCCCATAATCGTCAAACCGTTGTTCATCACGCCGATGATCAGCGCGCCGATGGCGGTGCCCCAGATCGAGCCGATGCCGCCCGCCAGGCTCGTGCCGCCGAGCACGACGGCGGCGATGGCGTCGAGTTCGTAGCCCGTGCCCCAGTGGCCGTTGGCGCCATACAGCCGGCTGGCCGACATGGCGCCGGCGAGCCCGGCGAACAGACCGCTGATCGCGTAGACGAACAACAGCACCAGGCCCACGCGGATGCCGGTCAAGCGCGCCGCCTGCGCGTTGCCGCCCACCGCATAGATGTGCAGGCCAAGTATCGTGCGTGTGAGGATGAACCACGACGCCAGCACTACCCCGGCCGCGAGCCAGACGAGCCAGGGAATGGCGAGCAGGCTGCCGTTGCCCACCCACTCGAAGCTGGGGATGTCGTTGTTGAGCACCGTGGTGCCGTCTGCCAGCAGATAGGCCGCGCCACGCAGCGCGGTCATGGTGCCGAGCGTGGCCACGAAGGGATTGATGCCGAGGAAGGCCACCATGGCGCCATTCATCAAACCCATGGCCAAGCCGGCGAGCACGAATACCGGGAGCGCCAGCGCGGGATAGTGCGCCGGTAGCGACGTCAGCATGCCAAGTACCGCGGAGACGGCCAGCATCGATCCCACCGACAGATCGATGCCGGCGGTGAGGATGACGAAGGTCATGCCCGAGGCCAGCACCAGGTTGATCGCGGTCTGGCGCAGGATGTTGAGCGTGTTGTCCAATGTCAGGAAGTGGCTGGCGCCGTGCTCGCTGAGCGGCAGCGTCAGCAAATAAAACCCCAGATACAACGCGACGAGAACCGGCAACATGCCGAAGCGGCGCGTGAGCGCATGGACGCCATGGGTCGGGGAGGGCATGCAAAGCTCCTTGATCAAGACGAGGCGTGAGCGGAAAAGCGCGGGGAGGCCAGCATCATGATGGATTCCGGGCTGATCTGTTTGCCGCGCAGCTCCCCGGCGATACGGCCGGCGCGCATCACCGCCACGCGATGACTGATGCCGACGATTTCCGCCAGCTCGCTGGAAATGCACACGATGGCCACGCCCTGATGCGCGAGCTGGTGGATGAGGCGATAGATCTCCGCTTTGGCGCCGATGTCGACGCCGCGCGTCGGTTCGTCCAGGATCAGCACGCGCGGACGGATGGCGAGCCAGCGCGCCAGCAGCACTTTCTGCTGGTTGCCGCCCGACAGCCCTGCGACGCGGCCCGCCTCATCCGGCGCCTTGATCGCCAGGCGCGCGATCGCTTGGCGCGTCAGCGTCCGCAGCGCGGGCAGATCGAGCACGCCGCCGCGCGCGTGCTCCCGCAGCACGTTCATGGTCGTATTGGCCTGCATCGTCAGTTGCAGGAATAGGCCCTGGCTCTTGCGGTCTTCCGGCACATAGCCGATGCCGTGCCGCATGGCGTCCCGCGGTGAGCGGATGTCGATCGGGGCGCCATCGAGGCGTAATGTGCCGCGCTGTTTGGCATCGGCGCCGAAGATCAGCCGCGCGAGTTCGCTGCGCCCGGCGCCGACGAGACCGGCGAGTCCGAGAATCTCGCCGGCTCTGACCTGGAATGACGCCGAAGCGACTTTGCCGCCGCCGAGATTCAGGACCTCCAGCTTGACCGGCCCCTGAGCCGTGTCGCTTGGCGGCGGGTAGATGTCATCGAGCGGGCGTCCGACCATCAGTCGCACCAGTTGGCGCGGCGAACAGTCGCCGCGGGCGAAGTGGCCGACTTGGCCGCCGTCGCGCAGCACGATGATGCGGTCGGCAAGCTGGCTCACTTCCTCCATGCGGTGACTGA
Organism: Paludibacterium sp.; assembly: GCF_019232825.1. Taxonomy (GTDB): domain Bacteria; phylum Pseudomonadota; class Gammaproteobacteria; order Burkholderiales; family Chromobacteriaceae; genus Paludibacterium. The sequence continues at coordinate 33,493 of NZ_JAFAND010000005.1, forward strand.
TGTAAATGATGGCGATGTCTTGGTTTCTCAGCGCGGCGATCATGGCGAACAGGCGCTCGCTTTCGTGCTTGGACAGCGCGGCGGTAGGCTCGTCCATGATCAGCACGCGGCTTTGCTGCGCCAGTGCGCGGGCGATCTCGACTTGCTGCTGGTTGGCGACGCTCAGCTTGTGCGCGGGGGTGTGCGGATCAAAGCGCGCGTCCAACTGATCCAGTAGACGCTGCGTCGCGTGACGCATGCGTGCATGGTCGACGCCGCCGAAACGGGTTCGAGGCTCGGCGCCCAGAAAGATATTTTCCGCCACGCTCAGATTGGGGACGACCGATAGCTCTTGGTAAATCAGATTGATGCCGGCGCGGCGGGCGGCAGCCGGCGTGTCGAGACGCACCCGCTGACCCGCCAGACGGATTTCCCCCGCGTCGGGCGGGTAGATGCCGGAGAGTATTTTCATCAGCGTGCTTTTGCCCGCGCCATTTTCTCCCATCAGCGCCAGTACTTCGCGGCTGCGCGCGGCGAGGCTGACCCGGTCGAGCGCGCGCGTCGCGCCGAAGTGCTTGCTGATACCGATCATTTCCAGAATGACTTCTCCCATGCGGGCTCCAGGCAGGGCGGTCAAGGTATCCACGCAACGCGTTAGCGGCTGCCCCAGCCTCGATGGCGGGATACGTTGTCCTTGGTGACCAACGGGGTTGGGATCAGCATTTCCGATTGTGCCGGCCGCTTGCCATGGAGGATGTCGTAGCCGATGCGCACCGCCTTCTCGGCGATCAGATGCGGGTTTTGCGCGGCGCTGGCGGCAAAGATGCTGTGTGGATTCTTGAGCGCGGTTTCACCGTCCGGCGCGCCATCCACCGAGGTGATCATTTTGATGTCGCGCCGCTTGGCTTGGCGGATCGCCAGCTCCGCGCCGATGGCGGTCGGGTCGTTGTTGGCGTAGACCGCGTCGATCTTCGGATAGGCGGTCAGCAGGTTGGACATGACCTCCATGCCGCCGTCGCGGCTGCCGCGGCCGTTCTGGTTGTCGGACAGCACACGGATGCCCGGCGCGTCGGCGAGCGCCGACTTGCAACCCGCGATGCGCGCCAGCGTGGCGGAGACCGGCGGACCGTTGACGATGACCACATCGCCCTTGCCGTTGAGCTTTTGCACAATGTAGCGACACGCCTCCCGGCCGGCCATGGCGTTATCCGACATCACCGTGGCGTCGGCGCCCTCCGCGCCAACGTCGACCGCCACCACCGCGATTCCGGCCGCGCGCGCTTTTCTCAGCACCGGCGCAATGCCTTTCGGGTCGGCGGCATTGATCAGGATGATGTCGACCTTGTTGGCGATCAGGTTCTCGACCTGGCCCACCTGGGTGTTGAGGTCATAGTTGCTCGATACCGTGGTGACCTTGACGCCAGGGCCGCCCAGTCGCTGAGCGGTTTGGGTCGCTGTTTTGCTCATGGCGACGAAGAACGGATTGGCCAGGTCGTTGACGGCGAGTCCCACCGCTTTCAGTGGGCGCGGATCGGCATACGCGGCCGAAACCAGCATGGAAGAGAGGGCGGCGGCGAACGCAAGGTGCACTTTCATGGCGAAACTCCGTTCAGTTTGTTAAAGGCGCCAGCGCGATGCTGGCATGGAATCGATTTCTAAACGGACTGCCATGGCGAAGTCAAAACAGCGCGGTTTGGGACGGCGCGTCAAGGCGTAATGCTGAGGTAAGCGCTGGTTTATATGAGAGATTTGGGTGATTAATCATTAGGAAAACGATTGCATTTCGATCCGGCGCTAGCCGTCTGCCGGTCAAGCTGGGTGAAGCGCGGGCGAGGGGGACATGCTTGATGGGTATCAAGGTTTTGATAGATCGCAATTGCGAATCAATATCAATTGCAATATATTACTGCTAATGAATCTACCCCTGAATGGACGCCGAGATGAATCAACCGAGTACGTCGACGCTCGCTCAACCCTCTAGCCTGCTGCGTTTTTTAGCCATCGCCGGCCCTGGCCTGGTCGTGATGCTGGCCGATACCGACGCGGGCAGCGTGATCACCGCCGCACAGAGCGGTGCGCAGTGGGGCTATCAATTATTGCTGATGCAAGCGCTGTTGATTCCGATCTTGTTCATCGTACAGGAGCTGACCGTACGGCTGGGGGTCGTGACCGGCAAAGGACATGGCGATCTGATCAGACATCATTTTGGCCGTGTGTGGGCGTGGGTGTCGGTCGGCACGTTGCTGTTGGCGTGCGTCGGCGCTTTGCTGACCGAAATGAGCGGACTCGCCGGGGTGGGGCTGATGTACGGAATTCCCGCCTGGGCCACGTTGACGGCGACGGTGGTCGGGCTTTCGGTGATGGCCTATACCGGCTCCTACAACTCGGTTGAGCGCATCGCGATTTTGCTGGGTTCGTTTGAATTGGTCTTTGTCCTGGTGGCGTACTATGCGCATCCGGATACGTCGGCCATGCTGGCGGGCCTGTCCAAAATGCCGTTGCACGATTCCAGCTACCTGTATCTGGTGGCGGCCAATATCGGCGCGGTGATCATGCCTTGGATGGTGTTCTATCAACAATCGGCGGTGGTCGAGAAGAAGCTCGGCGTGCGCGATTTGCGTTCGGCTCGTTGGGATACCGCCATGGGCGCGGTGCTCACACAGGTGATCATGGCGGCGGTGTTGGTGGTGACCGCGGCAACGCTTGGCCGCAACGGCAGCCATGCGCCGCTGGATACCATCCAGGAAATTGCCGGCGCGCTGACGCCCTATCTAGGCAAGCAGGTCGGACAGCTGATGTTTGGCGTGGGCATGGTGGGCGCGGCGTTGGTGGCCGCCATCGTGGTGACCCTGACCGCGGCGCGCGCGCTGGGCGAAATCACCGGTTACCGGCACACGCTGGAACACTCCCCGCGTCAGGCGCCCTGGTTCTACGCCGTCTATACCGCGGTGCTGATCGTATCGGCCATGATTGTCAGCGGCGGCATCAACATGGTGGCGCTGAACATCGGCGTGCAAGTGATGAATGCGCTGTTGCTGCCGGTGGTGCTCGGTTTTCTCTATCTGCTGGCCCGCCGCCTGCCTGAGCCCTACCGCCTAAAGGGCGTGTATGCCGGGGGTGTGGCACTGCTGATGGCCTTGACCATTGGCCTGGGTCTTTATTCCGGCATCATGGGGATTTTTACGTCCTGAGCGGTGGCGGAGCGTCGTCACCCTACTCGCAACGGGGATCGCTTGTCGATCCCCGTTGCTGCATCTAAGAACCTCTCACAAAACTTATTTCGCGATTGGGTAGCGTGCGTTCGCGAAGCAACGCACGGCCTTAGGACCCGCTCAAGACGTGCATTGCCTGCGGCGAATGCACGCTACAAGACCTGGGCGGATGCCTTCGGCAAATCGCGGTTCTCATTCGTCGCCGAGTATCAGCGGTCCAAAAGCGTTGTCGATGGGGATTTTCCAGCCACCATCGGGCTGCTGGCGAAAGACGGTGGTGGCGACAAGCTCCCTGGTTGCCGTTTCCAGCGTCAGATTCTCCTGGTTAGCCCCAGTTTTTGCCGGGCCGGCCGGGGAAAATCCGGTTCAATGCCGCCTTGTCGAAACCATAAGCGTCGCGCATGGCGCTGCTCAGCAAATCGCGCCAATCGACCTCGACCGGCAGATCGCGGTTCTGATTCAGCGACGCATCGTCCAG
>NZ_JAFAND010000070.1 GCF_019232825.1 Paludibacterium sp.
TCGACGATCAGACGGCAAACGTCCGGGTTGCGGCGCAGCTCGCGCGGCGCGCACAACACGGAGATCAGGGAAAGTAACTGCTCTTGGCGGAAGTGCTGGTTTGAAGGGAACGACGGAACTGCTTTAGTATTGACGACAGCCATGCTAGCTCCTTGTGGGTCAAGTGAGTTGGTTTGGTCAGCGGGGCCGGGGTCTCTCACACCTCGGTCCCGCGCCACTTGCGGCGAATGCCGCAGCCATCACCTTATCCAGGCCCGGCAGATTCGACAAGATAGCGGTGCTGTCAGGAAAATCTGAAAATCGTGCACGGGTAAAAACGCGGTGCGGTTTTTATTCTCCCGATCCCGCACACCAACCCCACGGGAGCCAGCTCATCAATCCCAAAGCCAAGCAGCGCGGCCATTCTCGCTGTAGCCAGCGGTTCTCGCCCTATTGTTGGGTGTAAGAGCAAATTATTTGCTGTGTGACGATATAGGTGTAGCGCTCAGGCGATTGCATTTTCAGCCAACCACGTTGTGCCATGGCGCGGAGTTCACACATAGCCCGGGCTTTTGGTTTAAAAATTGGTCGAGCCAAATTTCTGCTCGACCAACACTCTAAAACACATGATTTAAGCGGGATAAGTCGTTTCAGGTTTCCACTCATTTCGCGGCGCAGAATGAAGATCCCAAAACGCTTGCGCAATTCCACGTGCCTCAGGAGAATCTGCCGACACGAGAGTCGAAACGGTCACGGTGGCCACATGCACACCACGCTCTTTAAACGTCTCAAAAACTCCATGCGCCAAGTTACGAATACCGGCTTTTCCAATACTCAAAGACAGATAATCCGGATGCGGATACAACGCAAAGCCACCACCAGTGAGGAGAATAGTGCCATTCCCTCGCTGAAGCATTGTCCGTGCAACAGTCTGAGTTGCAACGAGAGCAGCCCCAATATTGACAGTTAGATCCGGGACGAACGTATCGCTCGCTTGGTTTTCGATTGAGGCAGAGCGCATAGATGCGGCGTTATAGTGAAGAACATCAACCGCACCGAATTCATCTTCGGTTGCTCGGATAAGAGCCTCTACAGAGGGAAGATTGCCGGCATCGACGGCCCTCACTTCCACTGCGTAGCCTTTTGCTTCGAGTTGCTTGGCTCGTTCCGCCAACTTTGCAGGATCACGGGAAGTCAGAACGACACGGAATCCTTCTTGTGCGAAACGCTCTGCGGTCGCGATGCCGATTCCCGGGCCAGATCCAATGCTAAGAAACGTCTTCATGACTAGCACTCCTTCGTAAAACCCAACTCTAATGCCATGCACACATCGAAACAATACGGCTACAATGCAAATCACTAATGCATACGGCGCATGAATTATGTCATTTGAAGGTTTTGATGATTTGCTAGCATTTGCAGCTGTAGCAACGACGGGCAGTTTTCGTGCAGCCGCAGAGCAGCTTGCCCGCGACCCGTCTGTCATCTCGAGAAGACTCACGCAGCTTGAGCACCGCCTGGGTGTTCGGTTACTAGTAAGGACCACGCGCAGTGTGACGCTGACAGAGGCGGGAACCTTCTATTTCCGGCGCATCGGATCTGTTCTAGACGAATTGGATATGGCAACACGAGAGGTTGGAGGCTTTGCTGCATCACCTCAGGGCATTCTCAAGATTTCACTTCCTGTGACCATCGGGCGAGAGCTGATTGCGCCACTATTACCCGATTTCTTACTGAAGTATCCCAACATCCACCTAGATGCTCATTTCCTGGATCGGACTGTTGACATAGTTCGGGAGGGATTTGATGTGGTCATTCGTACGGGCACAATCCGAGACAGCTCTCTGATCGCACGGCGGTTAACGGCATTCCGCAGCATCCTTGTCGCCGCGCCGACATACCTTGATAAGTGGGGAACTCCTGAAAACGTTGAAGACCTACAACGTCATGCAACGCTCGGTTTTACAACACACGCCGACTGGCCATTATGGATATTAGAGAAAGATGGGGAAGAGAAATCCATCAAGCTAAATGGACCACTCTCGGCCAATAGCCTTGAAGCAATTTTTGAGGCCGCAGTCAAAGGCGTCGGAGTGGCAATGGTACCTCCGTGGATGGCGATGCCATTTTTCAAGAATGGGCTACTTTCTGAAGTGCTTCCTGGGTGGCGATCGATTCGCAACATCGGTATTCATGCTGTTATGCCACCGGGCGCTCTCATCCCAGCAAAGACCCGGGTATTTGTCGACGAAATTGCCGCTTCGTTACAAACAAAATAGTAAGTCAGCAGCTGCGAGCAATAATCTAAAAACAAAAAGCCCCGACGCAAACGTCGAGGCTTTTTTGATCAATTCTGTGGCGGAGAGAGGGGGATTCGAACCCCCGTCAGGGTATTACCCTGAACACGCTTTCCAGGCGTGCGACTTAAACCACTCATCCATCTCTCCGGTTTTCCGGTTCTGAGGGCGGTTTTTTCGCCGTCAGAGGCTGCGCAGTATAAAAGGCCGGGGGGCGTTTGGCAAGCACTTTACCGACAGCCGCCGCCAGCGGCCGCGCCGGGCGCGGTCAAGACCTTGGCCACATCTTCGGGTAGAATCAATGTATCGACTTACCTATACGAGCTACGACAATGCGGATTGCGCTTGCCCAGTTCAACGCCGTGGTCGGCGACATCGCCGGCAACACCGACAAGATTCTCGCTCTGGCGCAACAAGCCATCGCCCAAGGGGCCGACGTGCTGGTGACGCCGGAGCTGGCGCTGACCGGCTACCCGCCGGAAGACTTGCTGCTGCGCGACCATTTCTATCGCGAGTGTTCGAAGGGGCTAGGCCGGCTGATGGACCTGGACGGCATCACGCTGGTGATCGGCCATCCGGTCAAGCAAGGCGCGGAGCGCTTCAACGCCGCCACCGTGCTGCGCGACGGCAACCGCCTGGGCACGTATTACAAGATGCTGCTGCCCAACGACGAAGTGTTCGACGAATGCCGCTACTTCGTTCCCGGCGCGGCGCCGCTGGTATTTGAGCAAAACGGCGTCAAGGTCGGCGTGTTGATCTGCGAGGACGTGTGGCAGCCCGAGCCGGCGGCCGAGGCGGCGGACGCCGGCGCCGAGGTGCTGGTGGTGCTCAACGCCTCGCCGTTCCATCGCAACAAGCTGCCGGTCCGCCACGACGTCGTGCGCTATCGCAGCGAGGAAACCGGCGTGCCCATCGCCTACGTCAATTTGGTGGGCGGCCAGGACGAGTTGGTGTTCGACGGCGCCTCGTTCGCCGTCGACAAGCATGGCAAGGTGGTGGCGCAAGCGCCGGCCAATGCCGAGGATCTGTTGCTGGTGGACGCCGCCGATGGCGACATCCGCCCCGGTTCGATGACGCCGCAGCCGGGCACGCTCGAGAGCATCTATCAGGCACTGGTGCTCGGCGTGCGCGACTATATCGGCAAGAACCGTTTCCCGGGCGTGCTGCTTGGCCTGTCCGGCGGCATCGACTCGGCGCTGACCATGGCGATCGCCTGTGACGCGCTCGGCGCCGACAACGTGCATGCGGTGATGATGCCGTCGCGCTACACCGCCGACATCAGCGTCGTCGACGCGCGCCAGATGGCGCAAACGCTCGGCGTTCAATACGACGAGATCGAAATCTGGCCGATGTACCAAGCCTTCATGAGCAGTCTCGCGCCCGCCTTCGCCGGCCGGCCCGAGGACACCACCGAGGAAAACCTGCAGGCACGCATTCGCGGCACGCTGTTGATGGCGCTGTCGAACAAGAGCGGCAAGCTGGTGCTGACCACCGGCAACAAGTCGGAAATGACCACCGGCTACTGTACGCTGTACGGCGACATGGCCGGCGGTTTCGCGGTGCTGAAGGACGTGGCCAAGACCCTGGTGTTCGACCTGGCCCGCTGGCGCAATCGCGACGGCGAAGTCATCCCCGATCGCATCATCACCCGCCCGCCTTCCGCCGAGCTGCGGCCGGACCAGACCGACCAGGATAGTCTGCCGCCCTACGAGGTGCTCGACGCCATCATGACGCGCTATATGGAAGACAACCGCTCGGCCGAGGAAATCATCGCCGAAGGTTTTGCGCGTCCGGATGTCGAACGCGTGGTGCGGCTGTTGAAGATCAACGAATACAAGCGCCGCCAGGCACCGGTCGGACCGCGCATCACGCACCGCGGCTTCGGCAAGGATTGGCGCTACCCGATCACCAATCGATTCAGTTGAGAAAAATGAGAAAAATCCTTTGCACCGTCGCGCTGTTGATGCTGGCGCCGCTGGCCCAAGCCGATGCGATCCCGCAGCTGAAGGCCTTCATCGCCAGCACGTCGACCTTGACCGCCGATTTCCAACAGGTGGTCACGAGCAAGAACAAGCGCAGCGAGGCGAGCGGCACGCTGTCGATCGCCCGCCCAGGCAAATTCCTTTGGATCTACACCAAGCCCTACGACCAGATCATCGACGGCGACGGCAAGCGGCTGTGGATCTACGACAAGGAGCTGGCGCAAGTCACCACCCGGCCGCTCAACGCCGCGCTCGGTTCGAGCCCGGCGGCGCTGTTGGCCGGCAGCAACGCCATCGAGCGCGACTACGCGCTGCGCGAGTCCGGCGCCGACAAGGGGCTGTCGTGGCTGACCGCCACACCGAAGAAGGACGAAAACACCTTCAAGTCGATCCGCATGGGCTTCAGCAACAATGCGCTGCAGGTCATGGAGCTGTCGGACACCTTCGGCAATCTGACCCGCATCAGCTTCAGCAACATGAAGAAAAACCCGGCCCTGCCGGCCACCTTGTTCCACTTCGCCCCGCCCAAGGGCGCGGATGTGATTTCGGACCAATAAGCCCATGCCCGACCTCTTCGCCGCCGAGCCCGCCAAACCGTTAGCCGAAGCGCTGCGGCCCGACCGGCTCGACGCCGTGATCGGCCAGCAGCACCTGATCGGCCCGGGCAAACCGCTCAGGGTGGCGGTCGAAAGCGCCACGCCGCACTCGATGATCCTGTGGGGACCGCCCGGCGTGGGCAAGACCACGCTGGCGCGCATTCTGGCCAAAAGCTTCGATGCGGAATTCATCCCGGTCTCGGCGGTGCTCGCCGGCGTCAAGGAGATCCGCGAGGCGGTGGAGCGCGCGCATCAGGTGCTGGCGCAATACGGCCGCCGCACCATCCTGTTCGTCGACGAAGTGCACCGCTTCAATAAGAGTCAGCAAGACGCCTTTTTGCCGTTCGTCGAATCGGGCCTGTTGACCTTTATCGGCGCCACAACGGAAAACCCCTCGTTCGAGGTCAATTCGGCGCTGCTGTCCCGCGCCCAGGTATACGTGCTCACGCCGCTCTCCGCCGAAGAGTTGCGCGCGCTGTACGAACGCGTGCGCGCGGAGGGCGAGCTCGACGGCCTCACCATCGACGAGGCGGCGCTCGACACCTTGATCGGCTATGCCGACGGCGACGGCCGCCGCTTCCTCAATCTGGTGGAACAGGCGCGCACCGCGGCGCGCGCGCGCAAGGTCGACACCATCGACGCCGCCTTCCTCGCCGACGTGCTGTCACTCAACGCCCGCCGCTTCGACAAGGGCGGCGACGCCTTCTACGACCAGATCTCGGCGCTGCACAAATCGGTGCGCGGCTCGAACCCGGACGCGGCGGTCTACTGGCTCACGCGCATGCTCGACGGCGGCGCCGACCCGCGCTATCTGGCGCGCCGCCTGGTGCGCATGGCCTGGGAGGATATTGGCCTGGCCGACCCGCGCGCCGCGCGCGTCGCGCTCGACGCCGCCGACACCTACGAGCGCCTGGGCAGCCCCGAGGGCGAGCTCGCGCTGGCGCAGGCGGCGATCTATCTTGCCGTGGCGGCCAAGAGCAACGCCGGCTACATGGCGTATAATGCGGTTCGTGCCCATATTCGCCAGGACGGCTCGCGCCCGGTCCCGGTGCATCTGCGCAATGCCCCCACGCGGCTCATGAAAGAGCTCGGCTACGGCAAGGAATACCGTTACGCCCACGACGAACCCGGCGCCTATGCGGCGGGCGAAACCTATTTGCCTGACGGCTTGGAAGACCAGCATTGGTACTTTCCGGTCGATCGTGGGCTGGAAGCAAAAATTCAGGAAAAACTGGCGTATCTACGGCAACTGGACCAGGACGCCAAGAAATCACAGGACTAGAAATGCTCGATATCCAACTGCTTCGCACTGACCTGCAACAGGTAGCCAAACGACTGGCCGGCCGTGGCTACGTTCTCGACACCGCGCTGTTCTCGCAATGGGAATCCGAACGCAAAGCACTGCAAACCCGCATGCAGGAGCTACAGGCGCAACGCAACGCCAGCTCCAAGCTGATCGGCGAGGCCAAGCGCAAAGGCGAGGACGCCAGCGCCATCCTGGCGCAAGTGGCCACGCTCGGCGACGAGCTCAAGGCCGCCGAACAAGCGTTCGAGGCAGTGCAAGCCAAGCTGGATCAGTGGCTGTTGAGCATCCCCAACCTACCGCACGAATCGGTGCCGGTGGGCAAGGACGAGCACGACAACGTCGAAGTGCGCAAGGTGGGCGTGCCCAAGAGCTTCGAGTTCGATGTGAAAGATCACGTCGACGTCGGCGCGCCGCTCGGTCTGGACTTCGAAACCGGCACCAAGCTGTCCGGCGCCCGCTTCACCGTGCTCAAGGGCGGCATAGCCCGCCTGCATCGCGCGCTGGCGCAGTTCATGCTCAACACTCACACCGAGACGCACGGCTACCGCGAATGCTATACGCCGTACATCGTCAACGCCGAGGTGCTGTACGGCACCGGCCAGCTGCCCAAGTTCGCCGAGGACATGTTCAAGGTCACCAAGGGCGGCGACGAACAAGGCCCGGACCAGTACCTGATCTCCACGTCGGAAATCTCGCTCACCAACACCGTGCGCGAAAGCATCCTCAAGCTGGAAGAACTGCCGGTCAAACTGACCGCGCACTCGCCCTGCTTCCGCTCCGAAGCCGGCTCTTACGGCCGCGACACGCGCGGCATGATCCGCCAGCATCAGTTCGACAAGGTGGAGATGGTGCAAATCGCGCATCCCGAGCGCTCGATGGCCGCGCTGGAGGAAATGGTCGGCCACGCCGAAGTGATCTTGAAGAAGCTGGAACTGCCCTACCGCGTGGTCACGCTGTGCACCGGCGACATGGGTTTCGGCTCGACCAAGACCTATGACCTGGAGGTTTGGCTGCCGGCGCAAAATACCTATCGCGAGATTTCCAGCTGCTCCAACATGGGCGACTTCCAAGCGCGCCGCATGATGGCGCGCTTCAAGGACGAAAACGGCAAAAACCAATACGTGCACACGCTCAACGGCTCCGGCCTCGCGGTCGGCCGCACGCTGGTGGCGGTATTGGAGAACTACCAGAATGCCGACGGCAGCGTCACCGTGCCGGCGGTGCTGCGTCCCTACATGGGCGGGTTGGAAAAGCTCGTTCCCTGAGCCAGTGTATTTGGTGCAATGCCGCGCGTTGCGCGTCGATTGCACCCTACGTCGTGTAGGGCGCAATCGCCACAGGCAGTGCGCCATCAACAGCCAAAAAAAATCGCGCCCCCCGGAGCGCGATTTTTTGTTTACGTCGGTTCAGATCAACTGGCGCCGCGGTTGCCGCAGCAGCTTCTCGAACGCTTCCGCCGGCATCGGCCGGCTATAGTAATAGCCCTGCCCTTCCTGGCAGCCCTGCGCCACCAGAAAATCGCGCTGCTCCGGCCGCTCGACGCCTTCGGCCACCAGGTTCAAGCCGAGGCTGTGGGCAATCGAAATGATGGCGCGGGTAATCGCCACGTCGTCGCTGTCTTCATGCAGGTCCATGATGAACGAGCGGTCGATCTTCAGGCCGTGCACCGGCAGGCGCTTGAGATAGGACAGCGAGGAATAGCCGGTGCCGAAATCGTCGATCGACAGATAGACGCCCAACTGCTGCAGTTCGCGCAGCACCTCGGTCACGCCCTCGCCTTCGTCCATCGCCACGCTTTCGGTCACTTCCAGCTCCAGGCACTCGCTGGGCAGCCCATGGGTTTGCAGCGTCTGACGCACGGTCTCGACGATGCCGCCGAATTTGAACTGGCGGCCGGACACGTTGACCGCGATGCGCCCCGCCGGCAGATTGGCGTCGCGCCAATGCCGCCACTGCTTGCACGCGGTGTGCAGCACCCATTCGCCGATGGCGACGATCAGCGAGCTGTCCTCGGCAATGGGGATGAACTCGTCCGGCGGCACCAAGCCGCGCTGCGGATGGCGCCAACGGATCAGCGCCTCGGCACCGCACACTTCGCCGCTGGCCAGGTCGACCTTGGGCTGATACCACAGCTCCAGCTCGTTCTGCGCCAAGCCGCGCCGTAAGGCCGCCTCCATGCTCATCCGTTCCAGCGCGTGCGCGTTCATGTCGCCGGCGTAGAACTGGAAGGTATTCTTGCCGCACTCCTTGGCGCGCACCATGGCGGCATCGGCATTGGCGAGCAGGCTCTGCGCGCTATGGCTGTCGTCGGGGTAGAGGCTGATGCCCATGCTGACCGACACGAATACCTCGTTGCCCGCGACCACGGTGTCGCCGGACAGGGCCGACAGCAAGGTCTGCGACAAGCTCGCCAACTGCTGCACGCTTTCGATTTCCGATACCAGCACCACGAACTCGTCGCTCGCCAGCCGGCCGATCAGGCTGCCCTCCGGCACCAGGGCCTGCAGCGTTTCCGCCACGCGGGTTAACAGCTCGTCGCCGGCCTTCAACCCCAGGGTGTCGTTGAACAGTTTGAAGCGGTCCAGATCGATGTACAGCAACGCCAGCCGCTGGTCATTGGCCGCGGCGCGCTCCAGCGCCACCTGTAGGCACTCGGTGAACAGTTGCCGATTGGCCAGGCCCGTCAGCGCGTCGTGGCTGGCGAGAAACTTGAGCCGCGCCTCGGTCTGCTTGCTCTGGGTGATATCGGAGAAGACGCCGACGTAGTGGCGCCGCCCCGTCCCTTCGTCCGCCACGGCGGTCACGCACAAATGCACGGTATAGAGGCTGCCGTCTTTGTGCCGGTTGATGATCTCACCCTGCCAACGGCCGTCGACGAGCAGGCTCTGCCAAAAGCGCGCGTAAAAGTCGGCCGTTTGCTTGCCCGACGCCATCACTGTGGGCATCTTGCCCACCACTTCGTTGGCGACATAGCCGGTGATGCGGCCAAAGGCGGGGTTGACCGACTCAATGACGCCATCGCCGTTGGTGATCATGATCCCTTCCATGGTCGACGCGAACACCGTCTCGGCCAACATCAGGCTGTGCTGCGACTCCGATAGCGCGCGGTCGCGTTCGAACAGCATCTGATGCAGCTCCAGCAAGAACGCCTGCTCGATGCTGTGCAGGATGTCGGAAAAACCGACCACGCCCACCAGCTCGCCCTCGTCGTCGAGCACGCCAAGGTGGCGGATCTGATGCGCCAGCAGTAAATTGCGCGCGTCGGCAAGGCGGGTGCTGCCGCTGACGGCCTTGAGCGAGCGCGAGCACACCGAGGCGAGCGGACCGGCCGGCAGCCCTTGCGCCATCAGCCGCACCACGTCCCGCTGGGTCAAGATGCCGTAGGTCGCGGCGGAGAGCCGCACCACCACCGCGTCGCGCCCTTGCGCGCGCATCTGCGTCACGGCCTCGCGCACGTCGAGCGTGCCGTCCAGAATGCAGGGGCTTGGCATCGGCACGGTATCGAGCCGGCGCAGCCCTAGAAAATCATCGCTGTCCTGGTGTCGGATGATGTCGGACATGGAGAGCATGCCCAGCGGCACGCCATCGTCCGCGACCAGCGCATGCCGAATGCTTTTGTCATGGAACATCACCACGGCGTCCTGTATGGTGGTTGTCGGCGTCACGCACACGACGGGAGAGGACATGACGTCGGCCAAACAGAGAGGCGACATGCCGGCGTCGAACAATTCCGGCCGAACCGCGTCCGTTTCCGTCCAAATGCCAATCGCGCGGTCCGACGCATCGACAACCAAGATAGTGCTGCAGCGCCGTTCGGACATCCGCTGCGCGGCGTCGCGCACCAGCATGCCGGGCGATCCGAGCAGGATTTCCGTGCTCATGATGCGAGTGACCGGTTGGAACAGAATAGACATCATCGACTATTTAAACAGTATGTTAATTATTTACAAGGCATTAATCAGCATTCTATTTATATATGTCCTGCATATCAACAATCCGGGCTGCGCTATATCAAGCGTTGTCTTCATCCTTGACGCAACCGCGGCATGCCAATCGAAGGGAGCTCCCCGATGAATGTCCTCGCCCTGTGCGGCAGCCTGCGCGCAGCCTCGACCAACGCCGCGCTGCTGCGCGCCATCCAAAGCCTGGCCGCGCCGCGCATCGTTGTTGAACTGTTCGACGAGATCGGCACGCTGCCGCTGTTCAATCCGGACCTGGAGGGCAGTCTTCCGTCACCGGTCCAAACGTTTCATCGCCGCGTCGCCGCCGCGGATGCCTTGATGATCGCCAGCCCCGAATACGCGCACGGCGTCACCGGCACCATCAAGAACGCGCTCGATTGGCTGGTGGGGTTCGAGTTGTTCGTCAACAAGCCGGTGGTGGTGCTCAACGCGTCGCCCAGAGCCCGGCACGCCGACGCGGCCTTGCGGGAAACGCTTCAGACCATGTCCGCCCACATCTTGGAAACCGCCTCGGTGACGGTGCCGCTACTCGGGTCCGGCTTGGATGAAAAGGGTATCGTGGCGTCCGCGAATCTGGCGCGGACCTTGACCGACATGCTCGACGAGATCCATCGCGCCGTCGACGCCCTTCAAAGGGACAAATAAGGCAGACAACAAAACGGCTTTGCCGCCGCAAGGAGGCAAAGCCGTCTGTTCGATCGGGGATTAGGGTTTGTCTTTGTCGCCGTAGGACGGGAAGCCGAAACCGGAGAACATTTGTTTGGCCTGTTCTTGCATGCGGTTCTGCATTTCCAGATACATGCCAGTGCTTTGCTCCAGGTAATTCGACATCATGTTCTGCATCGCCGGCCCCTGGAATTTCATGAACTCGCTCCAGAGGTTGGTATTGAACATGGCGTTGTCGCCGTAGAGCACGCGCGCCTGCTCGCGGATCTTTTGCTGCAGCTGCTCGAACATCTGCAGGTTCTTCTCCAGGAACGGGCCCATCATGCCTTGCATCGCCTGGCCGTAGAAACGGATGAACTGGGTCAGCACTTCATAGCTGAACATCGGCGCGCCGCCGTTTTCTTCTTCCAAAATGATTTGCAACAACACGCTGCGGGTGATGTCCTCTTGCGTCTTGGCGTCGAGAACTTGCAGGTCAACTTGATCGAGTACCAGTTGCTTCACATCGCCCAGCGTGATGTAGGAGCTCGTGGCTGTGTCATACAGGCGACGGTTCGGGTACTTTTTGATGACCCGCTTTTCAACACTCATGCAATGCTCCCTGTATTGTGGTGTGGACTACGCCGACGAATCTACATAAATACAACAGTGTAAAGCAATAGCACTAGAACGCCAGCGATGCTACATGATACATTCTGTCGTCATGTTGCGTTGCGTCAATTTATTATACCGCACGTTCATTTTATCGACTCCATGCGAGGGTACAACATGTTTGCGATCAACGAGCAGTTCAGCAAGCTTTCCAGCAACGGTTTCGAGAACATTCTGCGTGCCGCGCAGATTTCACTAGACAGCAGTGAGCGGCTCATCAAGCAACAATTCGAACTCTCCAAGCAAGCCTTGGAGGGCAATGTCCAGATCGCCCAGGAGCTGGCCGGGATCAAGGATCCGCAGCAGGCGCTCAACCAACTCAACAAAGTCTTCAGCCAATCGTTCGAACAAGCGGTGAAGAGTTCGCGCAGCCTGTACGACATCGTGTCGCAGACCCAAAGCGAATTTTCCACGCTGACCGAAGAGAGCCTGGACCGGCTCAACAAGTCGTTCCTCTCCTCGTTTGACACCTTGTCGCAAAACAGCCCGGCTGGCGCCGACGCCGCGATCAATGCCTTCAAGTCGTCGTTCGCCGCGGCCGCGGCCACGATCAGCAGCCTGAGCCGCGCCGCGCAGCAAGTGGCCGAGTTCGCCGACACCAGCGTCAAGGCCGCCACGAGCGCCACCGCCGGCGCCGCCAAAGCCCCGGCCAAACGCGGCGCCGCCGCCCAGGCCTAAGCATTCGAGCCTCCGGTCAAACCGGTCTTCGCGCCTATCCAAACGGCCACCTGATGGTGGCCGTTTTCGTTGTTGGCGCCGCCCCAAACGACGAAGTGCATGCAAGCCATGGCGGACGAGGTTACAATCCGTTTTTTTGAACCCCCCCTACATGGTTCAGCGCATGCAAATCAGCCATCAGTTTGACGCAGGCAGCATCGAGATCGTCTCCGCCGACCACTTTGAAAACATCCAGCTGCGCATCCGCAAGGACAATGCCGCCGAGTTTGCCCAGTGGTTCCATTTCCGACTGCAGGGCGCGGCCTACCAGCACTGCACGATCAAGTTTCTCAACGCCGGCGAGAGCGCCTACCCGAAGGGTTGGGTCGATTACCAGCCCATGGCGTCCTACGATCGCATCAACTGGTTTCGCGTGCCGGCGGAATTCGACGGCCAGGTCATGACCATCGAGCATGTCCCGTTGGCCAACAGCATTTATTACGCCTACTTCGAGCCCTACTCGTACGAGCAGCATCTGAATCTCATCGGTCAGGCCCAAGGCTCCGGCCTGTGCCAGGTCTCTTGCTTGGGCGCCAGCACCGAAGGGCGCGATATCGATCTATTGACCATCGGCCACGAGGTCGAATCCGATCTGAAGGTCTGGGTCATCGCCCGCCAGCACCCAGGCGAGACCATGGCCGAATGGTTCGTCGAGGGTTTGCTCAATCGCCTGCTCGACCCGCAGGACCCGACTTCACGCGCCCTGCTCGACCGCGCCACCTTTTACGTCGTGCCCAATATGAACCCCGATGGCGCGGTGCACGGCAATCTGCGCACCAATGCCGCCGGCGCCAATCTGAACCGCGAGTGGCTGACGCCCAGCAAGGAAACCAGTCCGGAAGTATTGTGCGTGCGCGAAAAGATGCTGGAAACCGGGGTCGACCTGTTCCTCGACATCCATGGCGACGAAGGCCTGCCCTATGTCTTCCTCTCCGGCACGGAAGGCGTACCGTCCTACGACGCGCGCATTACCGCCATCGAGAGCGAATTCAAGGCATTGTTCAAGCTGGCGAGCCCGGATTTTCAGGACGAATTCGGTTATGCGCGCAAAGAGCCGGGCAAAGCCGATTTGTCGATCGCCACCAACTGGGTGGGCGAGCAATTCCGCTGCCTGTCCTACACGCTGGAAATGCCGTTCAAGGACAACGCCAACCTGCCCGACGACGATTACGGCTGGAACGGCCAGCGCAGCCTGCGGCTCGGCGAGGCCGTCCTCAGCGCCGTCTATGGCGTACTGGGCAAGCTGCGCTAGCCCGTCTGCGGCCAGGCAATAAAAAAGCGCCCTCGGGCGCTTTTTTTGTACCTGAAACCCGCGATCAGATCGTCAGGTCTTGCAGCGTTTTGCCGGCGTTGAGCAGCTCTTGCACCCATACCGGCTTGCGGCCACGCCCGGTCCAGGTCATTTCCGGATGCTTCGGATGGCGGTACTTCGCCTCTACCGGCTTGCGAACGCCACCGGTCTTGCCCAACACGTCTTCGATGGTCAGGCCATGCGCCTTCGCCAATTCCATGATTTGTTTTTTGGCTTTGGATTTTTCTTCGTGCTCGCGTGCCTTGATCTCGGTTTCTACATCTGTTTTCAGATTGAGAAGATCGGCATAGCTGAGTTTGTGCAGTTCCATTTGTCTGTCTACCTTGTCATGTTCGTTGGATACGCAGTGAGTAGGTGCTGAGAGGTTTATTCGAACCATATTCTTCTGCCCTTAGCCCGCGTTCTGCTCAGGCGACATGGCGTTTTCTCTTATTTCTATAATTCTATTCATCAAGCAGCGAATAAGGCAAGGGAAGATTTAAGGCGGAAATTGTATTTGCCGCATCCAGATAAATTCCCGTCTCCCAGCTGGCGGACTGAATCACCGCCAACGCCTGATAATGGCCCGCGCCATCACGGGCCACATTGACAATGGTGCCAACCGACTGGTCTCCCATTCCAGGAGAATATAGATCCGCACCACAACTTGCACAAATGGGTAATTGCAGCCGATACATCCGGCGCTTGGTTTTCCCTAAATAACGAGTACGGGCAATAATCTCCTGCCCAGGGTAACAGCCTTTGGTAAAGCTAATGGCGCCAAATAAATCCATATTCGCCATTTGCGCCACGAACAGCTCCTGCGTGGACAAGGTAATCCAAGGGATCCCCGCGGCAATATCCAGCAACGACCAAGCCTCGTCCTCCACCGCCACCAGACCCGCCGGGAAATGCTGCAGCAAATCATCGGCAGCGCCAGCCTCGACCGCGGATAAAATCCACCCGCCCGGCAACCGAATATTCATTGCCGTCTCACTATGCGATATCAATTGCAAATCCTGCGCGGGCAATGGATAACCTTGCGCCGCGACCGCCTTTTCCACCGCCTCGCCGTGAAAACCCAGCAAACGGTAACGGTCGTCAACGGTCAATTTGACTTTCGAACGCATAATAAACATCGATAGCCGTTTGACGATTACTTCAGATAATTCTGAATCAACCAGCAGGAAATAATCACTCCCGGATTTCCAGCACAGGAATGACGCCATCAACCGTCCTTTTGCCGACGAATAACTCGTATATTGCGCGTTGCCGCCATCCAGCAGGCGGATGTCATTACTGAGTTGGCCTTGCAAAAAGGCCGCGGCATCCTCGCCCGCAACGCGAAGCAACTTAAACGCCTTCAACCGGCAAAACGCCACGGCTTGATTCAGCGCCGTGACTTGGGCCGCATAGCCGGCATCGTCGGGGTTCAAAGCGGGGCTAACAGCCAGATCGTCGTGCGTGCTCATGTGGGGGCATCCTTTGTTTGAATGATCATCATGCTACCAAAACCACGGCGCGCCCCAAAGCGGCCTAACGGCATCAAACAATGACGAAGGCATAATATAATTATATTCATAACGTTATGAGCAACAAACCGGAAAACACCGTGATTTCTCAAAATAAAGGTTTGACAGGGCATTCGTTCATTAGTATAGTTCGGCCTCGCGTTTCCCTGATAGCTCAGTTGGTAGAGCGACGGACTGTTAATCCGCAGGTCGCAGGTTCGAGCCCTGCTCGGGGAGCCAAAATTCAAAACCCCAGCCAAACGGCTGGGGTTTTTCATTATCCAAGGGGATCTAAATTGATCCGATTGGGTCCGCATTTACACGAATTCCATTTTTTCCTGCTTTATCCCGCTTTCCTTCAAATCGTGTCGCGCCCATTCGCCGCAGGCAATGCACGGTCTTGCTTAACGATAAGCCTGCGTCACGATGCCGGCCGCCTTGGCCAGCACATCGCGCCGCGCCGGCGCCTTCGGGTCCGGCTGGGTGAAATAAATCGCCAGCACCAGCGGCTGATGTCCCGGGGGCCAGATCACCGCGATGTCGTTGGTGGTGCCATAGCGGCCGTTGCCGGTCTTGTCCCCCTCCGTCCAAGAAGATGGCAGGCCGGCGCGAATACTGGTTGCGCCGGTGGTATTGCCCTTGAGCCAGGCCACCAGCTGCGCTCTTTGCGCAGGCTTTAGCGCATCGCCCAACGTCAGCTTGCGCAGGCTTTCCGCCATGGCCGCCGGCGTGGTCGTATCGCGCTCGTCGCCCGGAATCGCGCTATTGAGCATCGGTTCCGTGCGGTCCAAGCGGAATAGACTGTCGCCGATCTGGCGGCTGAAACGCGTCACCGCAGCCGGCCCGCCCAATTGCTCGATCAATTTATTCATCGCCACATTGTCGCTGTACTGCAATGCGGCGGCGCTCAGCTCGGAGAGCGTCATACTGCCGCCGACGTGCTTTTCGGCGATGGGATTGTAATTGACCAGGTCCGCCTGCCGAATGTCGATCGAGCGCGTGAGCAGATCCGGCTCGGTTTCACTGCGCTTCAAGATCGCCGCCACCGCCATGACTTTACTGGTGCTGCAAAATGGAAAGCGCTCGTCGCCGCGGTAGGCAAAGCGGCTGCCGTCGGCCGTATCGACCAACACCACGCCCAGCCGGCCATGCGCTTCTTGTTCCAGGTCGGACAGCTGCTGATACAAGGCCTGCTGAGGCGAAACGTCCGCGGCCCATGCCGGCGTGGCCGATAGAACCGCGCCGGCCACGCAGGCGCACAAGCCGCGCAGCAGCGCCGAGGACCGCGTCAACACATCATTCATGGCTCACCTCGCTTAACGACAAAACGTCTTTCGGCTGGCTCACAACGATAAAGTTCCTCTCTCCCTGTCATGACAACCGAGCGGATACGACCAATGGAGAGAGGACGTCGCTTGCCCACTCTGCCCGCGCCATGCTAAACAGGTGTTTTTTCATCGGTATAGTATGAATTTCACCGCAGAAGAGTTGGAACCTCACCGGCCAGCGCTACTGCGCTACGCCTTGTTTCGTCTGGGCAATGAGGCGGCGGCGCATGATCTGGTGCAGGACGCGTTTCTGGCCGCGTTGGAACACCCTGAGCGCTTTGCCGGCGCCGCTGCGTTGCGTACTTGGCTGACCGGCATCCTCAAACATAAAATCATCGACGTGCAGCGCAAGGCGGGGCGAGAAATCACCCTATCCGTCCCCGACGAGGAAGATCTATCCGACCTGGACACCCTCTTCGATCAGACGGGACACTGGGGCGCCGATGCGCCGCGCCGCTGGGAAAAACCCGAGGCTTGCCTGGAAGACCAGCAGTTCTGGCAGGTCTATCGCGAGTGCAGCCAGCGCATGCCGCCGCGTAGCGCGCTGGTCTTCACGCTGCGCGAACTACATAGCCTGGACGTGGCGGAAATCGGCGAGCAGTTGGACATCACCCCCGCGCATTGCTCGGTGTTGCTCTATCGGGCGCGTATGAGCCTGCGGCTATGCCTGGAAAAGAACTGGTTCGGAGCCACGCTATGAAACTGACCTGCCAACAAGCCTCCCACCTGCTGTCGCGGCAACAAGATCTGCCACTCGCATTCGGCGAGCGCCTTCGCCTACGCTTGCACCTCACCGTCTGCGACGCCTGCAGCCATTTCCAAGGCAGTTTGCGCTTTCTGCGCCAGGCCGCGCGCCGCGCGCCGCCATCCAAGCCATAGCGCATATTTTATGACAAAGTTGTAATTTCTCATTTTTGTATTTAAAAACAAGCGTGTACGTGCCGTGCTCGTTGTTAATAAATAGATCAATGAGGAACTTGTGATGAAGATCACCACCAGACTGACCGTCATGCTGGCAGTCGCCATACTGGCGACCCTATTAACCGGCGCCGTCGGGCTCGTCATGCTCGAAAAGGCGCAACAACGTTTCGAATTCATCAGCACCAGCGCCTTTCCCAGCCTGATCAATCTGAACGGTTTGCAGCAGACCGTGATGGACCAACGGCTGGCGATCAACAAGATGCTCGTGGCCCAAACGCAAGAACAGAAGGACACGACGCTCGCCACCCTCGCCGACACCGACAAACGCTTCAATAGCCTGACCGCCGACTACCTGGCCAACGACGTCGGCGACGAGACCGACAAGCAAATGCTGCAGGCCGACCAAGCGGCCATGAACGGCTATCGCGCCATGCGCGATAAAGCCTTGGACCTGGTCAAGGCCAATCAGCGCGATCAGGCCGTCGGCCTGCTGCTGGGGGACGGCGCAACCCTCGGCAAAACGCTCTTGAAAGGCATCGACGATCATTTCGCCTACAACGTGAAACTGGCGCAGGATCAAATTGCGGCCAACCGCCGCGCCTACGACGACGCGCTGATCCTGTCGGCCTCGATCATCGTGCTATCGTCGTTCGCGATGGCGGTGCTCGGCTGGCAGCTCTACCGCATCATCAAAAACGGTCTGTACGACATGCAGGACACCATGTCGCACGTCAGCCAATCGCTCGACTTTACCCACCGCACCGCCGTGCAGCGCCAAGACGAGCTCGGCCAAACGGCCAGCGCCTTCAATGCCCTGCTGGAACGGCTGCAGCACAACCTGAAGAGCATTCTCGACGGCGCGCACAACGTGGCCAAGGCCTCGCAGGAAATGCGGCATACCGCGGGGGAAGTGTCGACCGCCTCGCAAGCGCAAAGCAACGCCGCCTCCAACATCGCCGCCACCATCGAGCAAATGACCGTCAGCATCAATCACGTCGCCGACCAAGCCAAGTCGACGCGCGAGATGGCGCAGGAAGCCGGCAATCTGGCCCAGGAGGGCTCGCGCATCATCGGTCAGACGATTCAGGATATCCGCGAGATCTCCAACTCGGTCAAAACCTCGGCCGAGAGCATCCGCAAACTCGTCACCTACAGCAGCCAAGTCAGCAGCGTGATCAATGTCATCCGTGAAATCGCCGATCAGACCAACCTGCTGGCGTTAAACGCCGCCATCGAGGCGGCGCGCGCCGGCGAGCAGGGCCGCGGCTTCGCGGTGGTGGCCGACGAGGTGCGCAAACTGGCCGAGCGCACCGCCAAGTCGACCACGGAAATCGCCGACACCATCCAGACGATGGTCGCGCTGTCGCAGGAGGCCACCGCGCAGATGGTGGCGGCGGAAAGCAACGTGGAAAACGGCGTCAAGCGCGCCGACGAAGCGGACGCGGCCATCCATCGCATCGGCGACACCTCCGGCAGCACGGCCGGCATGGTGAATGAAATCAGCCATGCCATCGTCGAGCAAGGCGTGGCCAGCAACAACATCGCCACGCAAGTCGAGCATTCGGCGCAGATGTCGGAGCAATCCAGCGCCGCCGCGCACAACACCGCCAGCACCGCGCAACGGGTGGACGAACTGGCGCGCGCGCAGATCGAGACGCTGTCGCGCTACCGCTTGTAGAGGGGGAGGAAGCAGCGCCGCCACGTAGCGTGCGCTCGCGTAGCAGCGCACGGCCGCAGCCGCGAGCCGATGGCCCAGGCCGCCGGCATCACCCCGGCGCAACTGCGCCCCTTCTTCCACGCGCGGGCCGGCTGCCTGCTGGCGCGCGACGATGCCGCGCGTGCGGATGCGTTACCGGGGTTTTGCGTCTGAATTTTCGCTGCGGCCACAACATCAGCTCAAATGAAACCTATTTGCGATCCACGCCACCTGCCCCTTTACTCAAACTGTAGTTACAATCTGATTGACTATTGATTATATTGTAACTACAGTTTGAGATGATGCAAATCACTTACGATGTAGCTAAGTGTGCGCGAAACATACGTGAACGGGGGCTTCCCTTCGATCTTGTCGAGGATCTTGATTGGTCCACGGCTCTCGTGGAAGAAGATACCCGCAGGACTTATCCGGAGCGCCGCTTCATCGCATTCGGCATGATCGAGGAGCGCCTGTATTCGGTATGCTTCACACCAACCGCAATGGGCATCCGAGTAATCAGTTTTCGCAAAGCAAACAAGCGCGAGGTCAAGGCATATGACGAAAAAACCATTCACCAATGAGGAAGGAGAGGTACGCGACCTCTCCGAGGAAATCAAGCACTTCAAACCCGCATCTGAGGCACTGGCGGGCGTCTTACCGTCCGAAGTCCTCAACGAAATGATGCGGAAGAAAACACGTGGACCTCAAAAAACCCCAACCAAGGAGCAGGTGACGCTCAGACTCTCGAAAGAGGTTCTGGATGCATACCGGGCAACAGGCAGAGGCTGGCAATCCCGCATTGACGATGATTTGAAAGCCATCGTCCATGGGGACAAAGCGGCATAGCCGGCGCAATGCCGCACGGCATGGTCATGAACGGTCACTCACCGTTGGTTGCCGTTTGCGGCAAGTCTCATGCTGATACTCGCCAATAATTTCGAAATTCCGGATGACGGCATCCTGCACCAAAGAGGACGCTAGAAAAGCGGACTCATCATCCTGTACATAGTCATGGATGCGTGCAATCGCCTGCAAGATATGATCCAGATAATCCAGCAAGCGCTGCTTATCCCGACTCATACGCTAACCGCCTCGGCCAGCACTTGCTCACGAAAGCTTTCCGGCAGCGCCTTGGGCGTCAGCACATCGACATCGACACCAAGCAGGGCCTTCAACTCGTAGCGAATGGCGCCAATGTCCAGCAAAGTGGTATCGGGCGTGGGGTCAACCAACAGATCGAGATCGCTATCGTCCCGGTCAGCCCCCCGCAGCACCGAGCCGAAAACCCGTGCATTCGCAGCATGGTGCGTTGCCACGATGCGGCGAATGGCCTCGCGATGGGCTTCGAGCGCGGCGGACGGTTTCATTGGAATCTCATGGGGTTAGATCGATGGGCTAATGATAGAGGCGGACACCAGCCGCGTCACACCGCACCTCCCAAAAAGCTGCCGGCCACGTCATGGCAATAGCAAAAAGCCCGACAACTCATTGAGTTATCGGGCTTTTATCTGGAGGCGGGGGTCGGAATCGAACCGGCGTACACGGCTTTGCAGGCCGCTGCATAACCACTCTGCCACCCCGCCATAAGGGGTTGATCGCCAAGCGATCCAATCTGGAGCGGGAAACGAGGCTCGAACTCGCGACCTCAACCTTGGCAAGGTTGCGCTCTACCAACTGAGCTATTCCCGCATAAACCGAATGTGTCGTTGGAGCGGGAAACGAGGCTCGAACTCGCGACCTCAACCTTGGCAAGGTTGCGCTCTACCAACTGAGCTATTCCCGCAACGCCACATGCTAACTTTTGGAGCGGGAAACGAGGCTCGAACTCGCGACCTCAACCTTGGCAAGGTTGCGCTCTACCAACTGAGCTATTCCCGCATCACTAATCTCTATCCGGGGTCTGGAGCGGGAAACGAGGCTCGAACTCGCGACCTCAACCTTGGCAAGGTTGCGCTCTACCAACTGAGCTATTCCCGCATACCGGATTTTTTTCCCGAAGCACGCTCCGAGAGACTGCGAATTATAAAGATTAATCTGTTGCTGTCAACCGATTACAGATCAATTTTTTTCGCGGAGAACTCGCTCGCGGCCATTCTCAGGTAATAAATCATTGACCACAAAGTCAAAATCACCGCCAGCACCATGCAGAGATTTCCCAGCAGCAAGGTATCGAAACCGGGGATCACCGGACCGGCGTACAAGAGCAGCAAAATCGCCACCATCTGCGCCGTGGTCTTGAGCTTGCCGATGTAGGCCACCGCCACGCTCTTGCGGCTGCCGATCTCCGCCATCCACTCGCGCAACGCCGAGATGGCGATCTCGCGGCCGATGATGATCATGGCCATCCAGCCCGGCGTGCGGTTGAGCTCCACCAGCAGAATCAGCGCCGCGGCGACGATCAGCTTGTCCGCCACCGGATCGAGAAAGGCGCCAAAGGACGATGTCTGCTTCAGCCGGCGCGCCAGGAAACCGTCGAGCCAGTCGGTCACGGCGGCCAGCGCGAAAATCAGCGCGCCGACGATATTGCGCATGTCGGAGCTCAGCACCGTATCCGGCAAAAAGAACACTGCCACGCAAATCGGGATCAGGGCAACCCGGATCCAAGTCAACAAAATAGGCAGATTGAACGGCATCGTTTTGCTTCTTGTAGTGTGCACCGCCAGGGCTAGTGCAAGGCATTATAGATTTGTTCGGCCAGGGTCCGGCTGATGCCCTCGACCTGCGCCAGGTCGTCCTGACTCGCCGCCACCACGCCGCGCAGCCCGCCAAAGCGCATCAACAGGCGCTGCCGGCGCTTGGCGCCGACGCCCGGGATCTCCTCCAGGCTGGAGGCGACGCGCGCCTTGGCGCGGCGCGCGCGGTGGCCGGTGATCGCGAAACGGTGCGACTCGTCGCGAATGGTCTGGATCAGGTGCAATGCCGGATGGTCGTGCGCCAATTGTACCGTTTTTTGCAAGTAGGGAAGGATCAGTGTTTCCAATCCGGGTTTGCGCTCCTCGCCCTTGGCCACGCCGACGATCGGCACATCGAAGCCCAATTCGGCGAACACGTCCAGCGCCACGCCGACCTGCCCCTTGCCGCCGTCGATCAGCACCAGGTCCGGCCGCCGCCCCTCCCCGGCCGCCACTTTGCTATAGCGGCGGGAGAGCACCTCGCGCATGGCGCCGTAGTCGTCGCCGGCCTTGGCGGTTTCGATGTTGAAGCGGCGATACTCGGAGGGCTGCATGTCGGCGCGGTCATACACCACGCACGAGGCCACGGTGGCCTCGCCCTGGGTATGGCTGATGTCAAAACACTCGATCCGCTCCACCCCTTCCAATTCCAGCACCTGGTTGAGTTGCGCGAGCCGGTGCGTCTGGTTGGCGTGACTCGCCAGCTTCTGCATGATCGCCAGGTAGGCGTTCTTCTCGGCCATCTCCAGCCACACCCGGCGCTCGCCGATCGGGTTTTTCACCAGCTGCAGCCGGCGCTCGGCTTGCTCCTCCAGCCGTTCGCACAACGTGGGCGACACTTCGCCATTGGTGACGATCACCGGCGGCATCGGCGCGCCCAGATAATGTTGCGCGAGGAACGCCTCGCGCACCGTGTCGAGATCAGCGCCCTCGTCGTTGCTGGGGAACAGGCTCTTGTCGCCCAAATGGCGCCCGCCGCGGATCATCACCAGATTGACGCAATAAAGCCCCTCGCGCTCGACCACCGCCACCACGTCGGCGTCGTGCTGCGCGGCGTTGCTGGACACGAACTGCCGCTCGCGCATGGTCGACAGCGCTTGAATCTGGTCGCGCAATTCGGCGGCCAGTTCGAACGCCAGCTGCTCGGACGCCGCCAACATCCGCTCGGTCAAGCGATCGGTCAGGTCCGAGTCCCGTCCCTGCAGGAACGAAACGGCGCTCGCCACGTCGGCGGCGTAGTCGTCGCGCGTGATGTGGCCGACGCACGGCGCCGTGCAGCGCTTGATCTGATAGAGCAGGCACGGGCGCGAGCGGTTGGCGAACACCGCATCCTCGCAGGTGCGCAACCGGAAGACCTTCTGCAGCATCTGAATGCTTTCGCGCACCGCGAAACTGTTGGGAAACGGGCCGAAATACTGGTGCGGCCGCTTGGGCTCGCCGCGGTAGTAACGGATCTGCGGAAAATCGTGCGCCGTCACCACCAAGTACGGATACGACTTGTCGTCGCGGAACAGGATGTTGTACTTGGGCGAGAGACCCTTGATCAGATTGTTTTCCAGGATCAGCGCCTCGGCTTCCGAGCGCGTCACCGTGGTTTCGATGGCGGCGATCTGGCGCACCATCAGCTGGATGCGCGGCGACAGATCGGTCTTCTGGAAGTAGGAGCTGACCCGACGTTTCAAGTCGACCGCCTTGCCGACGTACAGGACCTTGCCTTGCGCGTCGAGCATGCGGTACACCCCGGGCAATTGGGGCAGATTGGCCAGAATCGGCTTGGGATCGAACGGGGGCGTTTTACTCATGGCCTCAGTGGGGTGCGGCGCGGCGGAAGGCCGCTTCAGGCCCTCATTTTACAGGCATTTACGCTTTCGAGTGGCCCCTTGGCATGCGGCTTGCCAATAGAGTGTTTTGCATCCATAACCCTTGTACCGGTATAATGTTTATTTGCCGCAAAGGAAACGCCAGATGCGTATCATCGAGAAAGCCTATACTTTCGACGACGTTCTCCTCGTCCCCGCGCACTCCTCCGTACTGCCTCGTGACGTTCTACTGAACACTGCCCTGACCCGCAATATCCGCCTCAATCTGCCGCTATTGTCCGCGGCGATGGATACGGTCACCGAATCCAGTCTGGCCATCGCCATGGCCCAGGAAGGCGGCATCGGCATTCTGCACAAGAACATGACCGCGGAGCAGCAGGCCAAGGAAGTGTCCAAAGTCAAACGCCATGAAAGCGGCGTGGTCAAGGATCCGATCACCATCGGTCCGGACATGCTGGTACGCGATCTGGTGCTGTTGACGCGCCAACACAAGATTTCCGGTCTGCCGGTAGTGGAAAAGGGCAAGGTCGTCGGCATCGTCACCAACCGCGACCTGCGCTTTGAAACCCGCCTCGATCAAACCGTGGGTTCGATCATGACCCCGCGCGAGCGCCTGGTGACCGTCAAGGAAGGCGCCAGCATCGACGAAGCGCGCGAACTGATGCACCACCACCGCCTGGAGCGCGTGCTGGTCGTCAACGACGCCTTCGAGCTCAAGGGGCTGATCACCGTCAAGGACATCATCAAGACCAGCGAACACCCGTACGCTTGCAAGGACGGCCAGGGCAGCCTGCGCGTCGGCGCCGCCGTGGGTGTGGGCGCAGGCACCGACGAGCGCATCGAGCTGTTGGTCGCCGCCGGCGTCGACGTCATCGTGGTCGACACCGCGCACGGCCATAGCCAAGGCGTGCTCGAACGCGTGCAATGGACCAAGAAGCGCTTCCCGAACGTGGAAGTCATCGGCGGCAACATCGCCACCGCCGACGCGGCCCGCGCGCTGGTCGACATGGGCGCGGACGGGGTCAAGGTCGGCATCGGCCCGGGCTCGATCTGCACTACCCGTATCGTTGCCGGCGTCGGCGTGCCGCAACTGACCGCCATCCATAACGTCTCCGAGACGCTCAAGGGCACGGGCGTGCCGATGATCGCAGACGGCGGCATCCGCTTCTCCGGCGATATCGCCAAGGCCCTGGCTGCCGGCGCCGACTGCGTGATGCTGGGCGGGATGTTCGCCGGCACCGAGGAAGCGCCGGGCGAGGTCGAACTCTACCAAGGCCGGTCGTACAAGTCCTACCGCGGCATGGGGTCGCTAGGCGCCATGACGCAGGGCTCCGCCGACCGCTACTTCCAAGACAGCGAAGCCAACACCGACAAGTTCGTGCCGGAAGGCATCGAAGGCCGCGTGCCCTACAAGGGCCCGATCGCCCAAGTCATCCATCAGCTGATGGGCGGCCTGCGTTCGTCGATGGGTTATCTCGGCTGCAACAGCATCGCCGAGATGCACGAAAAAGCCGGCTTCGTGGAAATCACTTCGGCCGGCATGCGCGAATCGCATGTGCACGACGTGCAGATCACCAAGGAAGCGCCGAACTACCACGTCGAACGCTAATCGCGTCCGGTTGCTACACCCCACAGCCTCGCGGCCTTGCCGCGGGGCTGTTCTTTTGGCCAGCCTCCCCGCTCGGATCCTATCCAGGGTCTATAGTTAAAAATCAAACGCTACGCGCCGTGCATGCGGTCATGCCGCAAAAATGGCGCCAAGTGTGGGCCATGGCTCAGCCATGGCCTTTATAACGAGAGGAGAGAAATATCATGTTGGCAACGATTGGGGCTGAAGATTTCATCGGACTCATCGGCCGTACCTGCGATTTCGACCGTCTTGGCCTGCCTGCCATTCACTTGCGCATTCTCGACGTCAAGCCTCGGCAGCAAGCACAACCGTCCCGCAACAGAACAGGACCCGCGCCATTCATCGTCGAACTGGCGTGCGAGCCCACCCCCGGGCTGACCGACTCGCTGGGCGATCTTGCCCTGCCCGCGGCGGCGGACAACCCGGCGCGCCGGCTGGAGCACGTATGGATCGGCCGCGTCATTCCCGCCGGCCGCGATCCGCACTTTGCCTACTTCCAGCTGCCGCTCAATTGAGCGTCTGATCCCCCGTAGGCATCCAGACCAGCTTATCCGCCCTCACCCCGCGCTGCGCCGGCTGAAATCCCAGACGCAGATACAGCCGGCGCGCGCCGGGGTTGTCATACTCCACCACCGAAGCCAGCGGCGCGCGCGCATGCCAGGCCGCTTGTTGCAACCCCGTGAGCACTTCCGCGCCGTAGCCCTGGTTACGCGCCTCCGGCAGCAAGACAAAGAAAACAACCCGCATCTCACTGGGACCGACATCGAGCATCACCGCGCCGATGGCGCTGCCGGCGGCCTCCACCACGAACTGCATCGCCTCACCGTCGAGATGCGACAAACCGGGGCGTGCCAGCCGGTACAGCCGGGCAAAGAGCGCCGCGTCGCCCGTCCTGGCCGGGCGCAGCGTCACATTAGGCATCCGCAGCGACGCCGGCGGCAACGTCCTCACAATCCCGCCTCGCGTTCCAGCACGGCGAAGGCCTGCCTGACCAGGCGCGCAAGCGGACTTTCGCCGGTGCCGTCCAGCCGCGCCACGCCGCTCATTTCGCGCGCCGGCGCCGCGCCGCCATCGCAGTGGTCGAAGTGTACGCGGAACACCGCGTTCACCGGCACCAGCTCCTGGCCGCGCAATTCGGTGGCAATCGGTCCGCCGTAGGTCGAGGCCAGCGCCGGCTCATCCAGCACGGGAAGATTCAGCCGTTCGACCTGCCCGAGCCGGCAGCTCACGCCCCAATGTTCGCCGCCATCGGCAATGAAACGCGCCGCCCCGCCCGGCATAAGCGCAGGCAGTGCGTTCTCGCCGACGAAAGCCACCCCTTTGGCGCCCTGCGGTCCGATCACATCGAGCAGATGTTCACCCTCGGCCAATGCCGTGCCCGGCCGCAAGGCGTCGCTGACGTCGGCCACGCGGCCGGCAAAGGGCGCGGTCAGCGTGAGCCGCGCGCTCATCTGCGTCAAACCGGCCACCTCGGCCTGAGCGGCCTGCCACTCCTTGGCCAATACCGTGCCTTCCGCTTGCAACGTCGCATCCAGCGGCTGCTGCGCCACCTGCCAAGCCAGGTCGCGCTCGCGCGCCTCGGCTTGAGCGAGCTGCGCCGCGAGCGCCGGCGCGTCAAGCTGCGCCAGCAACTGGCCGGCGCGCACATGCTGGCCGTCCCGCACCCAGACCTGCGCCACCTCCCCCGCCGCCGGCGCGTACAAGCCCTGCGACTCGGCGGCCAGCAGCATGGCGGGGCTCGCGCGATCCGACTGCCATGGCAGCAGCAGCCAGGCAAGGAACAACGCCAAGAGCACCGCGCTACGACGCGTCTCGCGGCGCCAGACAAGCTCGCCGCGGCGCGACCAGACGGCGGCAAGCTCCATGGCGATCGGCCGGACGATGAACCAGCCGAGTTCAACGAATAGCAGCACGATGCCTAGCGCCTTGAAAAACATGTGATAGACCAAGAGCGCGATCGACAGGAACAGCACCAGCCGGTAGAGCCAAGTGGCCCAGGCATACAGAATCAAGCCGCGCCGGCGCGCGTCGGGAAAATACTCCGGCGCCGGGTCGTTCCACCCCAGCGCCAGTTGGCGCAGCCGCCAGCGCGCCAGCGCGAAGGCGCGCCCGTGCAGATTGGGCATGCCCCACCAGTCGGACAAGAGGAAATAGCCGTCAAACCGCATGAACGGGCTGGCGTTCACCGCCAGCGTGGCGATCCAGGTGGTGCTCGCCAACAGAAACGTGCCGGCGCGCAGCGACCCGTCCGGCAATGCGCACCACGCCAGCGTGGCCCACACCGCCAGCGACAGCTCGGCCAAGATGCCGGCGGCGCCGATCAGCAGCCGTTGCCGGCGCGAAGGCAGCTTCCAGGCATCGTTGGTATCGGTGTACAGCACCGGCACCATCACCAGGAAAGCCACCCCCATCGTCGGCACGCGGCAACCGAAATGGCGCGCGGTCAAGGCATGCCCCAGTTCGTGCGCGAGCTTGGCCACGCCCAGCGACAAGCCGATGCCCAGCGCTGCGCTCAGGCCGGAGTAGGCGGAAAACGTATGCGTGAACGCATCCCAGCGCTGGCTCACCAACAGCAGCGCCACGATCAACAGGCCGGCCTCGATTTGCCAGAATCGCGGCCGGAACAACCCGCCGCACCAGGGCAACAGCCGGTCGAGCAGCCGCTGCGGCCGCAACAGCGGCACGCGGAAAAACAGGTAATTCTTCAACAGCCACATGGCGGCGGAGGGCCGGCTGGCCTCGCGCACCCGCCCGAGCCACTGACTCGCATCGGCCGACGCGGCTACCAGCAGTTGGTGTTGCGCCAGGAATCGGCGCACCGCTTCGACGTCCTCCAACGTCAATTGCAGCGGCGTACGGGCGTTGACGTCGTCCAGCACCGCCTGTGCCGACCCCAACGACCAACGCGACAGAATTTCGAAACTGGGCCAGCTCAGCTGGTAAAAGCGATTGACGCACGGATCGTGCAGCACCCAGCTGGGGGCGCCATCGGCCTGCGGTTCGCCGGCATGCAAGGTCAACTCTTGACGCAGCGGCGGCAGAGGATGATCGGTCATGCTTACCACCCCAGCCACTGCCGCGCCGCGGTCACTGGGCGACGCAAGACGTAATAGATCAGCGGCACCCAATTGCCGTACACCCGCGCGGTCCCCATCTGACCGAGCCGCGGCGGCGCGTCGCCGGTGAAGCGCGCTTGCAGCCGGTAGGCCAGCAGCCCCTCGTCGGCAGGCTCCGCCTTGTAAGCCACCCGCACGATCTCGGCCGCGTAGGACGACAGCGGCGAGGCGTTGGGATAGAGCGTCACCTTGCCGCCGGCGCTCAGATCGATCGCCTCGGCCGCCGGCAGCCACGCGGTCAGCTCGACCCGCGCAGGGTCCGCCAGCGTCATCACTTTCTCGCCTTGCGCCACCGCCCGCCCCTGCCAGTCGTTGCGGTCGGAAAACACCACCACGCCGGCCGCGGGCGCCGTCACATGCAACCGTTGCAGCTCACGCCCGGCGTAGTCCGCCGCGATTGCTTTCTCTTCCAGCTGGGCACGGTCCTGCGCCATCGCCAGCCGGCTTTTGTCGTCGGTCAGCGCAAGCTGGGCACTGACGCGGAAACGCTCCTCGGCGGCGACGCGCTCGCTCTCTGCCAGCGCGTGTTGGCCGGAAAGCGCGGTGGCGTCCAGATCGAACAGCGGCGTGCCCTTGGCCACCCGCTGATTGGGCTCGACCGCGATATGGTCGATCACCCCGGCGATGGGGGCGCGCAACAGCAGCGGCTCTCGCGGCACTACCTCGGCGCGGGTCAGGACGCTCAAACGGATAGGCATCAGCGCCACCAGCAGCACGCCAAGCAAAATACGGCGTTGGCGCGGCTTGGGCCGCAACCACTGCCGCGCCAGGTCGCGCCAGTCGCGCCGCGGCGAGAAGGACCGCAAGGCGTGGGCATAGCCATGCGCCAACTCCTCGGCCAGCCTGCGTTCGTAGTCGCTCCAGGGCGTCTCGCGCGCCAGCAGCAAAGCGCCCTGCTCGGAGAGCCGCAGCCATAGCGCATGCGTCGGCAGCCAATCGCCCCACTCGGCCGACAGCCGCGCCGGCAAGTGCTCGGCGATCAACATTCGACTGGCGTCGGCCGACGCGTCCGCCGCCAGCCAGCGGAACACCGCACCCAGCCATTGCATATAGGGCGCCGTCGGCTCCACCTCCGCCAGGCCGGACAAGGCCGATACATGACGATGCAGGCCCTCGCGCCACAATGCGGCCTGCCGGTACGGCAATAACTGCTGACTTTCATTGACGATGACGAAGCTCAGCGCGGCCGCATTGTCCGCCTCGCGCGCACGGTGCAACAGCTGCAACAGGCTGGCCAGCGCCACATTCTTATCCGCTTCCATGACGCCCCTACCTAAAGCTCGCCCAACCGCTCATGCCCGGCAGCAGCCGTTTGCCCGCGCCGCCATCGATTTCGCCGACGGCCAAAATCGACTGGCTGACCGGATCGATCTGCGCGCCGAGCCGCACGATCTTGGCCGGAAAGCTCGCGCCCAGCTCATCGACCGCCACGGTAAAACGGCTGCCCGGCTTC
The DNA here is from genome assembly GCF_019232825.1 of Paludibacterium sp. Classification (GTDB taxonomy): domain Bacteria; phylum Pseudomonadota; class Gammaproteobacteria; order Burkholderiales; family Chromobacteriaceae; genus Paludibacterium. The sequence goes on from NZ_JAFAND010000070.1 coordinate 29,595, forward strand.
AACGTGCCGATCCACTTGGACGGCACCAGCATGCGTAGCTCCAACGGGCCGGCATCGACCACGTCCAATAGCGGCGTGCCCGGGTTGACGAACTGGTAGACGGCGGCGGCGCGGCGCGCCACGAAGCCGTCGAACGGCGCGCTGATCACGCATTTGCCGACCACCGTCTGCATATAGCTGGCGTCGGCCGCCGCTTCCTTGGCCTTGCCATCCGCCTGCGCCACCTCCAGCTCGCCAACGGAATTGAGCTTGGCCAGCTGCGTGTTGACCTTTTCCAGGCGGCTGGCCGCCTCCAGCGTCGCCTGCGCCTTGCGCAGCTGCGCCCGGTAGCCGCCGCAGTCAAACGTTACCAGCGGCTGGCCGCGCCGGAAGGCGCCGCCTTCCTGCACCGGAATAGCGGCGATTTTGGCCGCCACCTCGGCCGACAGCGTCACCGCATGTTGCGCCATCAATTGCACCCGGATACGGCCATCGCTCGCCATGCCGGGCGTTTGCGCCGACGCGGCCAGCGTCAGACCTGCGATCGCCAGGCCCATGCCGCAAACTTTCAGCGCGCTCATGGCCGCTCCCCGCCCGAGGCAACGGTCAGCGTGCCGTCCGGGCCGGGGTCGAGCCCCAGGCTCGCGCCCATCTGGCCATAGGCGTTTTGCAAATCGCCATAGCTTTGATAGAGCCGCAGCGACGAGAACACCGCGTTGGCGTCGGCCAGGATCGCCGGCAGGCGCCCCTGCGCCCCGCTGGCGGTGGCATTGCGGTTTTGTTCGTAAATGCGCTGATCGACGTCGTTGAGCTCCTTCTCCAGCGCGAATTCGTCGGTGCGCCCGCGCCAGTCGAGGTAGGCGACGTGCACCTGAGTCAGCACCGCCATGTTCAGCGCCATGCGCTGCGCGCGGGCCACGTCGAGTTGCGCGTGGGCTTCGCGCGTGATGGTGCCGGCGGAGAACAGGTTGAGCAGATTCCAGCTGATGCGCAGCCCCGCGTCGCTCCAGTGATTGTTGACCAGGAAGGCATTGCTGTCGTAATGCTGGCCGACGCTGAACTCGATGCCGGGCAACAGCTTGGCGATGGCCTTGCGCGTTTCCAACGCGCTGATGCGCTCGTTATAACGCGCCTCGTTCAACTCGGGCCGGTTCAACAGCGCCATGTCCTCCATCTTGTCCAGCGGGACGTCCAGCACCGGCACCGGCATGTCGCTCGGCACCGCCACCTGGAAATCCTGCCCAGGCGGCACATTCATCAACGCGGCCAAGCGCGGCTTGGCTTGCGTGAGCGAAGTGCGCAACAAGGTCATTTGGCGGACCACGTCCAACAGTTGGCGGCGATAGTTCAACGCCTCCAGCGGCGAGCGCAATTTCTGCTTTTCCACCTGGCGCGCATCGTCCAAGGCCAAATTGGCTTGGTGCAGCAGCGTGTCGATACGGCCTTCGAGCTGCTGCGCGCCCACGGCCTGCCACCAGGCCTCGCGCACTTGCTGCACCAGCTGTTGCGCCACCTTGCGCTGACGCTGCTGCAAAATCAGCAGCCGGTCGGACTGCTGTTTGGCGCTGTAATAGCTGACGCCGAAGTCGAGCACGTTCCAGCTGAGGTTCAGATCCCCGGTGGCGTCATGCCGCTGCGTTGAAATAGACGGCACCAGCGATTGCGAGCCGGTGGCGACGTTCTGCGACGACGAGGCGTTGTCGTTGCTACGCTGGGTGTAACCGGCGGCCAGCGCGAGTTTCGGCAGCATATCCAGACTGGAAAGATCGAGCTGGCGCTGCGCCATCGCCTCTTCCATCATCTTCACCCGGTAATCCAGGTTGTATTTCAGCGCGCGCGACATGGCCTCCTGCAAGGTCACCGGCCCCGCCAGCGGCACTTGTTGACCGAACATCGCCTGATGGTCCGCCGCCAGCGTCGCCTGCTGTTCCTCCAGGCTCATCGGCGCGGGGGCGACCGCGCACCCCGCCAGTGCCAGTGCCGACAGCACGGCAATATATTGATAGCGCCTATTCATCATTCCCCCACTCTCTCCATTGTTCGCATCCCTTTTCCTACTATTTTTTATCAGGCTCGTGCGTTGCTTCGCGAACGCACGCCACCCATCCGTTTCGTAGCGTGCATTCGCCGCAGGCAATGCACGGTTTGCCCCTATCCACACCTGTCCATTTCGTAACGCGTTAGGCACTAACCCGCCAACCAGTGCGCCAACCGCGCCACGGCGCCCTCCTTGCCGTGTTGGCGGAATTGCTCGTTCAGCGCCTGTTTGCCTGCGGCCGGCACACCTTGCGCCGCGGTTTCGCCGCGCTGGGCGTCGGCGCGCAGTTGCAAACGCGTGACGCCGCGATGGCCGCCATGGTCGCGTACCGTCACCTCCAGCGTCAGCGTTTTATGCCACCCCGCGGGCGGGGTACCGGTGAAGCGCCCGCGCTGCGGGTCGAAGTGCAACCAGGCCGGCAACGGCTGGCCGTTGTGTTGCGTCACGCGAACATTCAACGTGGCGTCGGCCTCGCGCATCGCCGCCAGGGCGGATGGCAGGCTGAAGCTGAACGGCTGTCCAGCCACCAGCGCGGTCACGCCCAAGTCGGGCAGCGCCTGCGGCGTCAAATCCGGGCCGGCCGCACCGGCCGCGGCGACCACTGGCACGAAGGTGAAATGATCGCGGCCGAACACCACCGGACCGGCGGGTGCCCGCCCGGACGCGATGTCGGCGGCGCCCATGCCCGCGGGCGATAAGGGAGAGGCCGGCGCCGCCACGGGGCGGGCCGCGTCCAACACCACCGTGGGAACACTCTGCCCCAACGAGAGCGGTGTGGACGACACCGGCGGCGCGGTGCGACTGGGCACGGCGGAAGAGACCACCACGCTCGGCGCAGGCTGAACGGCAACGGCCGACGATACCGCCGGCGCCGCCAGCAGATTGCCGGCCAGGTCGGCGGTGGCGCCGGCGGGCACGGTGATCGCCAACGTACCGGTGTCGCCACTCGCGGACACTTGCACGCGGTAATGCGTCGCGTCGAGCGCCGTCACCAAGGTGACCGTACCGCCGGCCTGGCCGCTGGCAATCACGTTGATCGATCCTGCCGCCAGCCCCGTCACCGGCTCGGAGAACACTACGTCGAAGGTCATGCTGTTGCCGCTGGTCACCGAGGCGCTTTGCGGCGTGACCGACAGCGCCTGCGGCGGCGTGGTATCGACGGTGAGGACGTCACCGGCCGACAGCGCGCTCTGATGACCGCCGATGCTGGCTTGGGCCGTCACCGTATGGCGGCCGTCGGCCAGCGCGCTGGTCAACGTGAACTGCCAGGCGCCGCTGCTGTCGGCGGTGGTCGTGCCGACACTCCCCCCGTCAACGAACACCGTCACGGTGGCGTTGGCGAGCGCCGTTCCGGTCACGGTCGGCGTGGCGTTGGCGGTGATGCCGTCGCTGTGACTCACACCGGTGTCGCTGGCCGCGGTCAAGCCGGTCACCACCGGCATCGGCGGCAACACGGTGACCGAGCGCGTCGCCACGCTGCTGGTCTTGACGCCGTCGCTGACCGCAAAGCCGATGGCGCGCGTGGACAGGTCCGGCGAACCGGCGCTGTCGCGGTACGTTACCGCGCGCAGCGCCGCCTGCCATTGCGCCACCGTCGCCGTGGCGCCGCTGGAAGTCAGTGTCAGCACGCCGGTGCCGGCACTGTAGCTGCCGGCGATATTGCCCGTCGCGCTGCCGTCGTTCACAAACGCCAGCACATCTTCGCCGCTGTGGAAGTTAGCCGTGATCGACACCGTCGCACTCGCCAGCGTGGTGTTGTCGCGGTCGGAGATGGTGATGCCGCCATCCACCGCCACCGCGCCGCTAGAGAAGGTCGCGCTGCCGCCCGAACCGATGACCACCGGCGTCTGGTCGGTGTCGGCCACTGTCACCGTGCGCGTGGCGGCGGTGCTGGTCTTGGTGCCGTCACTCACCGCGAAGCTGATGCTGCGGGTGGCGTTGTTCGGTGTCACCGCCGTATCGCTGTAGGTGATCGAGCGCAACGCCGCCTGCCATTGCGCGAGCGTCGCCGTGGCGCTGCTAGAGGTCAGCGTCAGCACCCCAGTGCCGCTGTTGTAGCTGCCGGCGATATTGCCCATCGTGCCGCCGTTATTGGTGAACGCGAGCCTATCCTCGCCGCTATGGAAGTTGCCGCTGATCGACACCGTCGCGCTCGCCAGCGTGGTGTTGTCCAAGTCGGACAGCGTCAGGCCGCCATCGACCGCCACCGGCGTCGACGTCGCATTGTCGCCGGCGACAAACGCCGCGCTGCCGCCGCTGGCACTGACGATCGGCGTCTGGTCGGTGTCGGCCACCGTCACCGTGCGCGTGGCGGCGGTGCTGGTCTTGGTGCCGTCATTCACCGTAAAGCTGATGCTGCGGCTGGCGTTGTTCGGCGTCACCGCCGTGTCGCTGTAGGTGATCGACCGTAGTGCCGCCTGCCATTGCGCCACGGTCGCGCTGGCGCTGCTGGACGTCAGCGTCAGCACGCCGGTGCCGCTGTTGTAGCTGCCGACGATGTTGCCCATGGTGCTGCCGTTGTTGCTGAATGCCAGCACGTCTTCGCCGCTGTGGAAGTTGCCTGTGATCGATACCGCTGCGCTCGCCAGCGTGGTGTTGTCCAAATCGGAGACGGTGATGCCGTT
>NZ_JAFAND010000042.1 GCF_019232825.1 Paludibacterium sp.
CAAGGCCGACATCGAATTCCCCAACGATCTGCTGCTCGAACTCGACCGCATGGAATTCCATGTCTACGAGACGCGCCAGACGGTGAAGGCGCGCCAGCGTCCGGTGGTGGTGATCACCTCGAACAATGAGAAGGATCTGCCCGACGCTTTTCTGCGCCGCTGCTTCTTCCATTACATCCGCTTCCCCGACCGCGAGACGATGGAGCGCATCGTCGAGGTACACTTTCCCAAGCTGAAGCGCGACGTGCTGAACGAGGCGCTGACCAGCTTCTTCGACCTGCGCGAGGTGCCGGGGCTGAAGAAGAAGCCGTCGACCTCCGAGATGCTGGATTGGCTGAAGCTGCTGCTGGCCGAAGACATTCCGGCCGAGGCGCTGCGCTCGAAGGACGGGCAGAAGGCGATCCCGCCGCTGTACGGCGCGCTGCTGAAGAACGAGCAGGACATCCATCTGTTCGAGCGGCTGGTGTTCCTGTCCAAGCGGGAACGTTAGATGTTCATCCGGTTCTTCTTGGCTCTGAAGGATGCCAAGCTGCCGGTCTCGATCACCGAATATCTGACCTTGATGGAAGCGATGAAGGCCGGCCTGGCCGGCATCGAAATTGAGAGCTTCTATCACCTGGCGCGCGGCTGCCTGGTCAAGGACGAGCGCAATTTCGACAAGTTCGACCGGGTGTTCGGCGCCTATTTCCAAGGCATGGAAGACCTCTTCGCCGCCGTCGAGGGGGAAATCCCCGAGGAATGGCTGAAGGCGCTCAAGGAACGGGTGCTATCCGAGGAGGAGAAGGCCGCCATCGAGGCCTTGGGCGGCTGGGACACGCTGATGGAGACGCTGAGAAAGCGCCTCGAGGAGCAGAAGGAGCGCCACGAGGGCGGCTCGAAATGGATCGGCACCGCGGGAACCTCGCCGTTCGGCGCCCATGGCTACCACCCGGAAGGCGTGCGGATCGGCCAGGCGCAGGGCCGCAATCGGCGTGCGGTAAAAGTGTGGGATCGCCGCGAATTCCGCAATTACGACGACAAGGTCGAGCTGGGCACCCGCACCATCAAGATCGCGCTGCGGCGCTTGCGGCGCTGGGCGAGGGAAGGAGCCGAGACCGAGCTGGATCTGGCCGGCACCATCGCCGCGACGGCGCGCAATGCCGGTTCGCTCGACCTGAAACTGGTGCCCGAGCGGCACAATAAGGTGAAGGTGCTGCTGTGCCTCGATGTCGGCGGCTCGATGGACGATCATATCCGCGTCTGCGACGAGTTATTCTCGGCGGCGCGCAGCGAATTCAAACATCTCGAACATTATTACTTCCACAATTGTCCCTATGAACGGCTGTGGCGCGACAATGTTCGGCGCCAGGACGCGGTGGATAGCTGGAACGTGCTGCGGCTCTATCCCTCCGACTACAAGCTGATCTTCGTCGGCGACGCGGCGATGAGCCCCTACGAGATCCTCGAACCGGGCGGCAGCGTCGAACATTGGAACAAGGAAGCGGGGGCGGTCTGGCTCCAGCGCTTCGTAGACCAGTTCCCCAACGCCGTCTGGCTCAATCCGACTCCCGAACAGCATTGGCGCTACACCTCGTCGACCGAGTTGATCCAGCGGCTGATGAAAGGACGCATGTTCCCATTGACCTTGGCTGGGCTCGATTCGGCGATGAAGATTTTGCGCTGAATTGCCGTTACAATCGATTTAGAGCTGAAGGGGGCTCTACAGATGGCAGGATGGAAAGGGGCGCTGGCCGCGATCGCGGCTTTGGCGGCAATGGGAAGCGCGCAGGCGAAGAGCGGCATCACCTGGATGACCGCGGATTTACCGCCGGCCACCATTTTCGAGGGCGACATGGCCGGCGGCGGGTTCGCCGAACAGCAATTGAAGGTGCTGATCGCCGCCTTGCCCGACTATGACCACCAGATCGTCAAAGGCGCCATCGCGCGCAATTGGCATGAGCTGGAAACCCGCGACGGCGTCTGCTTCAACTGGGTGACGCACAACACCGCGTCGCATTGGAACGCGGTGTTCAGCAAACATCCGGTGCTCAATCCCGGCTATCGCCTGGCGGTCCGTACGACCCGATTGACCGAATTCCTGCCGTTCGCCGCGACAGGCGACGTCGATCTGTCCCTGCTGGCAAAGGACGACACTTTCTCCGGCGGCTATATCGCATCGCGCGATTATCTGCCGGCGATCAACGGATTCATCGCGTCCGATGGGCGAAAGGCCAAGCTGCAGAAGACGGTGGACAGCCCGCAGCTGCTCGAATTGCTGCACGCCAACCGGATCGATTTCATTTTCGCCAGCCCGTCCGAGATCAAGTTTTACCGCGAGTCGCTGCATCTCAAGGACGATTTCGCCGTTCTGAAGGTGAAGGGAACGCCGGCCTATAATGAGGGCTATATCGCCTGTTCCTCGGGTGTGCTCGGCAAGGAAGTGATGGCGAAGATCGACGCCTATCTGGAACGCCCGGAAGGGTGGGCCGCCTATGTCGCGCCGCTGCAGCGCTGGCTCGACCCGTCGGATTATGCTTTCGCGGCGTCCAGCCGCGGGCGGTGATTTTTTCGGACGGCCGGGCCATTTGCGCGCTTGCGTGCAAATGGCCTTCTGGCTATAGTCGTCGCCTTGCCCGATTTCGGGCAACCCTCCAGACTACCTGGCCCAAGCAAACCTGAACTTATTCAGGCGTTTGGGAGGTTGTTTCGCCAAAAAAGGCGA
>NZ_JAFAND010000076.1 GCF_019232825.1 Paludibacterium sp.
CGAAGAAACCCGCCAGCTCCTGCTGCGTTATCAAGACTACTTTCCGACCGCCCCGCGCTTTGCCACGCTGGCGCGTCAGCTCGCCAGCGGCGAGGATCTGTTCGCGCGCTCGAACATGACCGGCCACGTCACCGCCAGCGCCGCGGTGCTGAACGAGGACGGCGGCAAAATCCTGCTGATCGAGCACGTCTTCTTGCAGCGGCGGCTGGTGCCCGGCGGGCACTACGAGGCGCCGGGCGGCCTATTGGACTCGGCCTTGCGCGAGGTGCGGGAGGAAACCGGCGCGTATGCGGTCGCGCCGCACCCATGGACGCTGCGGCATGGCGTGCCGCTGGACGTCGATAGCCACCCGATTCCCGCCAACCCGAACAAAGGCGAAGGCGCGCATTGGCATCACGACTTCATGTTTCTGGCCGTGGCGCAGGAAAACGACGTCTTGACGGCGCAGTTGGAAGAAGTGCATGGCGCCGCCTGGCATCCGTTATCGGTGCTGGCGGCGCTTGACGACGCCCGGCTGCGCCGCGTGCATGAGAGATTGACGCACGGCGGCCTGATTTAAGCGAAGGACGCTAACGCACCCGCATCGGCTGGGCCGACTTGCCGTGCAAACCGGTTTCGATGGCATTGACGTAACCGGTCATCGCCACTTGCGGCGGCACGCCGTCGGCGATGGCGGTCTCGATGATGCGGTCCAACGTCCAGATAAAGCCGCCGCCCACGCAGGCCTTTTGTCGCTGAGCCGCCATCAACTCTTTGACGCCGCTGGTGCCGGCATCGGTCCAATCGCCGGCCAGGATGTATTTGTCGGTGGCAAAGCCGGGCATGGCCGCCTTGATGGCGCTAGCCCAACGTGCGGGGTCGTTGCCGAAACCGCCGTCATAGCACTGTAGATTCCACCAACGCACCGAGCCGGGATGAGTTTGCTGCAGCGCCGCCAACGCCTGCACCCAAAACGGCTGCAGCATGTAGGGACAGAAGGTGAGGCCGAAACCCAGCTCCGCCAGCAGCCGGCAAAACGCGACAAACGACGGCGAGTCGTACACATCCTCGCAATCCATATCGATGAAGCTCACGCTCGGCAGCGCGTCGCGAAAGGCGCGCACATTTCGCTCCAGATTGGTGCCGGCGAAGGTGCTGCCGTTATCGTGAAAGATCTTCTCCAGGGTCTGAAAATCCATCACCCCGCCGCCGCCGATCGACGCGCCGACTTGATCGACGCTGCCGCCAAGCGCGCTTTTCACTTGGCCAAGCCAAGCCGGATCGCCGACGTAGCGACCGGAAGAAAAAATCAGCTGGTTGTTGAAATACAGATCGCCCATCTGCTGCGGCGGGTCGATGCTGTAGTTCCGTCCGATGTGGAACAGCCCCAGGATCAGCGTCGTGAAACCGGACACCTGCAATTGCGCAATGGTTTCATCGACCGGCTGCAGCCCCTCGCAGTCGTCCGGGTACATGCAGCCTTCGGCATACACAGCGATATTGAGATCGGACATGCACATCCCCTTATTCATAATCCTGTCTTTTAGGACATATAACATGACGACAACATAGAAACTGTCCTTTATGACAGGCATGAAAACAAAACCCGCCTGAAACGTGCATCCAGGCGGGTTTTACGAGGCGTAATCAATTTAGAACCTCTAACAGAACGCATTTCGCGGTTGGGTAGCGTACATTCGCGAAGCAACGCACGGCCTGAGGACGCGCACTACAAAACCTGAGCGGATGCCTGGCTGGTGCTTTTGTTAGAGATTCTTAGCCCTTCAACGCCGCGGCCAACGATTCTTTCATCGGCGTGGTCGGACGGCCGATCAGTCGGCGCAATTGGCCGCCGTCGTCAAACAGCGCTCCGCGCGCCGCACCGGCGTCGGAGTCGGCCAACAGCTGGGCCAACGGCTCCGGCAGGCCGACGCTCACCAACATCGCTTTGAATTCGGCCTCGGGAAGATGGTTGTACGTCACCGTCTTGCCGGATTGGCGCGCCACCTCCGCCGCCAGCTCGCTCAGGGTATAGGCGCTATCGCCGGCCAACTCGTACACCTTTCCGGCTTGGTTGTCCGGCGCGGTCAGCACGGCCACGGCGGCTTCGGCATAGTCGCGGCGCGAGGCCGAGGCGATGCGGCCGTCAGCGGCGCTGCCCATGAGCACGCCATATTGCAGCGCGCTCGGCACGCTCGCCAGATAGTTCTCGGTATACCAGCCATTGCGCAGCAAGACATGCGGCAGGCCGGCGGCCTTGAGCGCCGCCTCGGTCTGACGGTGCTCCTCGGCCAAGCCCAGCGGCGAGCGGTCGGCGTGCAGCACGCTGGTATAGGCAACCAGCTTCACCCCCGCCTGCTTAGCGGCATCGATCACCGCTTGATGTTGTACGGCGCGTTGGCCGATTTCGTTGGATGAGATCAGCAGCAGCTTGTCGATGCCGGTCAAAGCGCTGACCAGCGTATCGGGCCGGCTGTAGTCCGCCTCGCGCACGATCACGCCCTTGGCGGCCAGGTCTTGCGCCTTGGCAGGGCTGCGCACGGCGGCGACGATCTGGTTGGCGGGCACGCGGGTGAGCAACGCGTCGATGACAAGGCGGCCGAGCTGGCCGGTAGCACCGGTAATGGCAATCATAAAAATCTCCTTTGGGTTTTACGAGGTTCGGCGCATAATCTACCCCACTAACTTACATTTAGTAAGTACGTACAAAAAGGTAAGTATGGAAAATTTGCAACATGACCGCCCACGCCTGGCCGAGGCGCTACGCCGCGGCGAGCTGTTCTCCGCCGAGTGTCCGTCGCGCGACATCCTCAAGCACATCACCAGCCGCTGGGGGCTATTGGTGCTGGTGGCGCTGCTGGACGGCACGCACCGCTTCAGCGAGCTTCGGCGCAAGATCGGCGGGGTGAGCGAAAAGATGCTGGCGCAAACGCTGCAATGGCTGGAGGACGACGGCTTCGTCGACCGTGTGTCCTACCCGGTGGTGCCGCCGCATGTGGAATACAGCCTGACGTCGCTCGGACAGGAAGTGGCGCGGCAGGTGGAATCGCTGGCGGATTGGATCGAGCTCAATCTGGGACGGGTATTGCGCGCGCGTCGGGTGCAATAGCGCTCGCTTATCCCATTAACATATTCCGCCAGGCTGGCTATAGTAGCTCCATCCCACGAAAAACACGGAGCACCGCATGATTGAACGCCGCGCCTTCGATAGCCTGGGCGGAGCCGACCATGGCTGGCTGGACGCCAAACATCATTTTTCCTTCGCCGGCTACCACGATCCGGCACGCGAGCACTGGGGCGCGCTGCGGGTTTGGAACGACGACACGATCGCGCCCGCCACGGGCTTCCCACCGCACTCGCACGCCAACATGGAAATCATCACCTACGTGCGCGAAGGCGCCATCACCCATCGCGACAATCTGGGCAACCAGGGGCGCACCGAGGCGGGCGACGTGCAAGTGATGAGCGCGGGCACGGGCATCACGCACTCCGAATACAACCTAGAACCGGGCGTCACGCGGATTTTTCAGATATGGATCTTCCCCGATCATCAAGGCGGCGCGCCGTCCTGGGGCAGCAAACCCTTTCCCAAGCACGACCGCTCCGGAGAGTTTGTCACCTTGGCCAGCGGCATGGCCGGCGATGAGCAGGCACTGCCGATCCGCGCCAACGCGCGCGTACTCGGCGCCACGCTCAAAGCGGGCGAAACGGTGGAGTACCGCCTGGACGCGCGGCGCCACGCCTATCTGGTGCCGGCCAGCGGCCAGATCACGGTCAACGGCGTCGCGCTGCAGGCGCGCGATGGCGCCGCCATCAAAGACGTCGAACTGATCCGCATCGCCGCCAGCGAGGACGCCGAGCTGGTCTTGGTGGACGCCGCGGACTAACCCAGCCCACCCGTGCAAAGGAGAGTGATTCATGACGCGCCAGCGCCAGGCAGACACGATTTTGCATAACGGCCGCTTCACCACGCTCGATCCGCGCCGGCCAAATGCCAGCGCCGTGGCCATCCAAGACGGCAGATTCGTCGCGGTGGGCTCGGAGGGGGACATCATGGCCTGGGCCGGCGCCGGCACCAAGTCGATCGACCTCATGGGCCGCGCCGTCTTGCCCGGCCTGATCGACAACCATACCCACGTGGTGCGCGGGGGCCTGAATTTCAACATGGAACTACGCTGGGACGGCGTGCGCTCGCTGGCCGACGCCATGGACATGCTGCGCCGCCAAGTGGCGATCACGCCGCCGCCGCAATGGGTCCGCGTGGTGGGCGGGTTCACCGAGCATCAGTTCGTCGAAAAACGGCTGCCGACACTGGACGAGATCAATGCCGTCGCGCCCGACACCCCGGTGTTTCTGCTGCACCTGTACGACCGCGCCCTGCTTAACGCGGCAGCGTTGCGAGCCGTGGGTTACGGCAAGGACACGCCCGCACCGCCGGGCGGCGAAATCCGCCGCGACGCCCACGGCAACCCCACCGGCCTGCTGCTGGCCAAGCCCAATGCCGCCATTCTCTACGCCACCTTGGCCAAAGGACCGAAGCTGCCGTTCGACTATCAGGTCAACTCCACCCGCCACTTCATGCGCGAGCTGAACCGGCTGGGGGTGACCGGCGTGATCGATGCCGGCGGCGGCTTTCAGAATTACCCCGACGATTACGCGGTGATTCAAAAGCTGGCCGACGAGGGGTTGATGACGGTGCGGTTGGCGTACAACCTGTTCACCCAGAAACCCCAGCAAGAGAAGGAAGACTTTCTCAACTGGACCGCCAACGTCACCTATAAGCAAGGCGACGATTACTTCCGTCACAACGGCGCCGGCGAAATGCTGGTCTTTTCGGCGGCCGACTTCGAGGATTTTCGCCAGCCTCGACCCGACATGCCGCCGCAGATGGAGCGCGAGCTGGAGGACGTGGTGCGCATTCTGGCCCACAACCGCTGGCCATGGCGGCTGCACGCCACTTACGACGAAACCATCGCGCGCGCGTTGGACGTGTTCGAAAAGGTGAACCGTGACGTCCCCTTGCAGGGGCTGAACTGGTTCTTCGACCACGCCGAAACCATCTCGGACCAGTCGATCGACCGCATCGCCGCGCTAGGCGGCGGCATCGCCGTACAGCACCGCATGGCCTACCAGGGCGAATATTTCGTCGAACGCTACGGCGCGGCCGCCGCCGAGGCCACACCGCCGGTCAAGCGCATGCTGGCCAAGGGCGTGAAAGTCTCGGCCGGCACCGACGCCACGCGCGTCGCTTCCTACAATCCGTGGGTATCGCTGGCCTGGCTGATCACGGGCAAGACGATCGGCGGCTTGTCGCTCACGCCGTCGCGTCACTGCCTGGACCGGGAGACGGCGCTGCGGCTATGGACGGAGAACGTTGCCTGGTTCAGCAATGAAGAAGGCCGGCGCGGGCGCATCGAGGCAGGCCACTTCGCCGACTTGATCGTGCCGGACAAGGATTTTTTCCATTGCCACGAGGACGACATCGCATTTCTGACCGCCGAATTGACCGTGGTGGGCGGCCGCGTCGTCTATGGCGCCGGCGACTTCGCCGCGCTGGACGACAACCCGTTGCCGCCAGCTATGCCAGACTGGTCGCCGGCGCGCCGCTTCAAGGGTTATGCCGCCTGGGGCGAGCCGGACGGCGCGGGCAAGCATTCGCTGCACCGCCAGGCAGCGGCGGCGTGCGGCTGCGCCAATGCCTGCGGGCTGCACGGCCATGCGCACGCCCAGGCTTGGGGTTCATCTGTGCCGGCATCGGATATCAAAGGCTTCTTCGGTGCGCTCGGCTGCTCGTGCTGGGCGGTGTAACGAACCGCCCCAAAAACGAACGGGCGGATTGGATCGAACTCAATGTGGGACGGGTGCCGCGCGCGGCGGCGTTGGCGCAATGCCGCGCGTTGCGCGGCGATTGCTCCCTACAACCCCGGATCCGCACTCACGTAGGGCGCACTCGCCGAAGGCAGTGCGCCACAGAGGAATTGCTGCGGAAGGACCCAAAATCGGCTATAGTTACTATCATCATGACAGTAACTGGCGAGCTAGCCGCATCATGCAACGAAAAAGCCTTGGCAACACGCAATGTCCGATCGCCCGCAGCCTCGACCGGGTGGGTGAATGGTGGAGCATCCTGATCCTGCGCGACGCCTTTTACGGTCTGACCCGCTTCGATCAATTCGAGCAAAGCCTGGGCATCTCGCCCAACATGCTGACGCGCCGGCTGAACGCGCTGGTCGAGGGCGGCCTGCTCGAGCGGCGGCAATATTGCGCGCACCCGCCGCGTTTCGAATACGTGCTGACCGAGCGCGGCACCGATTTCCGTCCGGTCATGCTGGCCCTGCTCGCTTGGGGCAATAAGCATTTCGCGCCCGAGGGCGAAAGTGTCACCCTGGTCAACAAACTCACCGGCCTCGTCGCCGACCCGGTGCTCGTCGATCGCGCCAACGGCCAGCCGGTCTCCGGCCCGGACTATGAAATGCGCGCCGGCCCCGCGGCCGGCGAACGCATTCATCAACGCATCGCCGCGGCACGGCGCGCCGGACGCTGAGGCCCCCCACCCTCAAACGCCGGGTGCCGCGCCAGCGCTTCAGCGCACGAGCGGACGCAGATAAACCGCCGGCTCCGCCACCAGACCTTGTTTGACCTGGGCGCTCACCTCGTCCGCCAGCACCTCTTCGGCGCCCGCCTCGATCCCATCCAGCGTGCGCGCCGCCACCAGGCGCGGGTCGATCTTATCGACCAGAAAACCCTTGGTCAGATCGGTCTCCATGAAACCCACATGCAAGCCCACCACTTGCGTGCCCTGCTCTTGCAGTTGTAGGCGCAGCGCGTTGGTGTAACTCCAGGCAGCCGACTTCGACGCCGCGTAATAGGTCAACATCGACGAGCTGACCCACGACACCACCGACAGCACGTTGACGATGGCGCCGCCGCCGTGGGCGGCCAATACCGGTGCGAATGCCTGGCTCGCGCCGATCAGCCCGTAGTAATTGGTTTCGAAGATGCGGCGCGAGGTCTCGATGCCATCCGGCGCCAGGCTGTCGGCCACCTCGGCAATGCCGGCGTTGTTGATCAGCAAGGTGGTGTCGGCGCACTGGCGCACCGCGGCGGCGATCTGATCCGGCTTGGTCACGTCGAGCGGCACGGTAATCACGCCGGCCAGGCCCAGGTCGACCGGCGTGCGCATGCCGGCGTAGACCTTGCTCGCGCCGCGCGCGAGCAGTTCGTGCACCAAGGCTAGGCCGAGGCCGCGATTGGCGCCGGTGACGAAGGCGACGGAATGGTTGATTTGCATGGTTTCTTCTCCTGAAATTTCAATGCGCGTCGGCCGACGGCCCTTGGGATGGCGGGGCCTTGCGCATCAACGGCACCATCAGCGTGGCCAGCAGCAGGCACACCATGACGGCAAGAAAGCAATCGGCGAACGCCATCGTGCGCGCTTCGCGCAATGCCAGCGCCCCCAACTGGCGCAGGGCGGCCGCGCCGCTTAGCGCCGCATCGCCGGTCAGCGCCTGCGCCTGACCCGCCATGGTCTGCACCCAGCCATTCATGGCTTCGTTCGGCGCGGCGAGATGCTCCGCAAGACGGTAGAAATGCAGATTGGTACGGTTATTGAGCAGCGTGGCGCACACGGCGATACCGATGGCCCCGCCCAAATTACGCATCAGATTGAACAGGCCCGAGGCGAGCTTCAGCCGCGCCATCGGCAGCGATCCGAGCGACAAGGTGACGATCGGCGGAATGGCGAACTGCTGGCCGATACCGCGCAACGCCTGCGGCAGCAACAGCTGCGCCGCGCCCCAGTCGTGCGTCAGCGGCGCGAAGCGCCACATCGACAAGGCAAAGCAAGCCAGCCCGAACATCATCAGCCGGCGCAGATCGACCCGGTTGGCCAACAGGGCGTACACAGGGATGGAGAGGATTTGAAACACGCCGGTGGAGAACACCGCCGAGCCGATCTGCAACGCGCTATAGCCACGCACCTCTCCCAGAAACAAAGGGGTCAGGTAGATGGTGGCAAACATGCCGATGCCGGTAACGAAGGAAAAAAAGCAGCCGAGGGCGAAATTGCGGTTTTTGAGCGCGCGCAGATCGACCACCGGCTGCGCGTACGTCAGGCTGCGATAGAGAAAGGCGATGCCGGACAAGCCGGAAATCCAGGCGCAGGTCAGGATGGCGCGGTCGCCGAACCAGTCGAGCCGCGGGCCCTCTTCCAAAACGTACTCCAGGCAGCCGAGCCAGAGCGCCAACAGCACCATGCCTAGGTAGTCGGCGCCGCGCAGCAGCGAAAAATCGGATTGGTCGATATGCACCAGCAGCGGCACCATCACCGTGACAAAGATTCCCGGCGCCAGATTGACGAAAAACAGCCAAGGCCAGGAATAATGATCGGTAATCCACCCGCCCACCACTGGTCCGAAGGTCGGCGCCAGCGACGCCAGCGCGCCGATGGTCGCCGCCGCCACCACGCGCTGCTTGCCGTTGAAAAAGGCGAACGACGAGGTGAACACCATCGGAATCATCGAGCCGCCCAAGAACCCCTGCAGCGCGCGAAACACGATCATGCTGCGGATGTCCCAAGCCGCGCCGCACAGCAGGCTGGCCAGCGTGAAGCCCGCCGCCGACAGCGCGAACAGCCAGCGGGTGGAAAACACGTGCGCGAGCCAGCCGGACAAGGGAATGACGATGATCTCGGCGATCAGGTAACTGGTTTGCACCCACACCGTCTCGTCCGCGCCGGCTGACAGGCCGCCGCCGATGTCGCGCAACGAGGCCGACACGATCTGGATATCGAGCAAGGCGATGAACATGCCGATACACATCGCGGAGAAAGCCAGCACCTTGGCGCCGGTCGTCATGTCGGCGGGCGAGACCACCTTGGACGGCGAATGGAGGAATGCAAACGGACGCACGATCACTGTCCTCCGTCCGCGTGCAGATCGACCGCGACCGTCACCGACAAGCCCGGCCGCAACAGCCCCAGCGAGGCATCGGCGCCATCCAGCACGATGCGCACCGGCACGCGCTGCACGATCTTGGTGAAGTTACCGGTGGCGTTCTCGGCCGGCAGCACGCTGAACTGCGCGCCGGTGGCCGGCGAAAGGCTCGCCACCCGGCCATGAAATACCCGCCCGGGCAGAATATCGGCGCGCACCGTCGCGCGCTGGCCGGGGCGGAAGCGGGCCAGCTGGTCCTCCTTGAAATTAGCGTCGATCCACAGCCCTTGCGCCGGCACCAAGGTCAACAACTGGCTGCCGACGCCGGCGTAGCTGCCGATATGCGCGCGGCGGTTGCCGACCACGCCGTCCAGCGGCGCCTTCAATACCGTGTAGGACAGATTGAGCCGGGCCTGCTCGCGCTCGGCCATAGCCTGCGTCAAGGCGGCCGCGGCCTGACGCTTGCGGGTGGCGATCACGTCCAATTCGCGTTGCGACGCCAATAGCGCCGCCCCCGCCTTCTGCTGATTGGCGCGCGCCTGGCGGAACTCCGCCAGCGCCCGCTCGTTGCTTTGCTGCGATACCGCGCCCTGCCCCACCAGATCGCGATAGCGCGCCTCATCCGCGCTGGCGCGTTCGTTCTCCGCCGTGCTAGCGGCAAGCCCGGCTTGAGCTTGATCGATTTGCGCGCGCTGCAGCGCGCTGGTGGCATCCAGATTGGCCAACAGCGCTTGCTGCGCCGCCACAGCGCCTTCCGCCTTGGCCAAGGCCGCGCGGAAGTCGCGATCATCGAGCCGCAACAACGTGTCGCCTGCATGCACCAATTGGTTGTCGCGAACTTGCAACTGCGCAATGTTGCCCGCCACCTTGGGCGCAATCACCGTCACGTCGGCGCCGACGTAGGCGTCGTCGGTCTCTTCGACGAAGCGGCCTACGGTCCACCAATACAGACCGTAGCCGGCCGCGCCAACCAGGACCAACGCCAGAATCCATCCAGCCAGGCGGTGTCGGGGCTTCTTGGCCCTGTCGGCCGGGGGGCCTGCTTCAACGGCTTGTTCGGCCTGCGCGTTCATACTCATCTGCTTTCACCTTTGCCATTTCGACGACTAGTTGCTTTCAACATGGAAGTCACTATAAAGTAGTAACTTCCATCATGCAAGTAACTATGCGAGTCGCGTCAACCATGAATTCTTTTTCTCTCCGCCACCCATGGCTTGTCCCGGTGTTGCTGCTCGGTCTGGCCGGCTGCGCGTCGGTCGGCCCGAACTACCAACCCCCCGATCTGCAGGCACCGGCACATTTCAACGGCCAAGCGGCCTTGGCGGCACGGCCCGCCAGCACGCAGGCACCGCCGCTGGACCAATGGTGGACCGGCTTTCACGACCCGGCGCTAACGCGCCTGATCGAGCGCGTTCAGGCGCAGAACCTCGACCTGGCCGCCGCTGAAGCACGCATCGAGGCCGCCCGCGCCGTCCTGCAGCGCACACGGGCGCAACAACTACCCGCCGCCGACCTGTCGGCCGATAGCACGCGCGAACATCAATCGTTGGAAAGCCCGCTCGGCAAGATCGCCCACGCGCTGCCGGGCTATCAACGCGACAGCACACTGTATGAGGCCGACGCCGGCGCCAGCTGGGAGTGGGATCTGTTCGGCGGACTGCGCCGCCAGACCGAGGCCGCGACCGCCGAGGCACAAGCGGCCGAAGCCAATCGCCTTGGTCTACGGGTGTCGCTCACGGCCGAAGCCGCCGACGCCTACTTCCGTCTACGCGGCGCCGAGCGGCGTCTGCAGTTGGCCGAGGCGCGCGCGGCCACCGACAGCCAATGGCTGACTTTGACCGACCTGCGCGTCCAAGACGGCTTGGCGGCGGCACATGATCGCGATCTGGCCCAAGCGCAGCTGGCCGACACCCGCGCGCTGATCGCGCCGTTGCGGCAGGAAATCGCCACGCAAATGAACCGGCTGGACGTCTTGATGGGCGCCTATCCCGGCGCCAACGCCGCGCAGTTGGCAGAGCCGGAAAGCGAAGAGGCGATTCCCGCCATTGGCACGGCGGGCGGCCCCGCCGACTTGCTCAGGCGCCGGCCGGACGTGATTGCCGCCGAGCGCCAGTTGGCCGCCGCGAATGCCGAGATCGGCGTGGCCATGGCCGAGTACTACCCCAAGGTATCGCTGTCGGCGCTGATCGGCTCCGCCAGCTTGGGCGGCGGCACGCTGTTCACATCGGCGAGCGAACAAGCGGCGGCGGCCGTCGGCCTACGCTGGCGGCTGTTCGATTTCGGGCGGGTCAATGGTGAAGTGGCTGAGGCCAAGGGCCGCAACGCCGAGGCGCTGGCGCGCTATCGTCAGGCGATGTTGCGCGCCACGGAAGATGTGGAAGACGCCATCGTCGCCCTGATCGACAACGAGGCGTTGCGCCAGCAGCGGCAACAGCAGGTGGATGCGCGCGCGGCGGCCTATCGCAAGACGCAGCTCGCCACCGCGCGCGGCGCGCTCAGTCTTTACGATCAATTGCTGGAACAGCGGCAACTGCAACAGGCGCAAGACCAGTTGCAACAAGCTCGGACCGACAACGCGCTTGCCGCCGTCGCCACCTTCCGCGCGCTCGGCGGAGGGTGGTAGCGCCACCGCGATTCAACACCCACGATTGACGCATGGCTTTTTTCACGTTTTGCCCCGGCCATGCGTCATTCGCTTGCAACGCCTCTCTTCTCTCGCTGGGTGAAAGGAATGGCAGATGGCCTATTGTCTCGACGACGACACGCAGCTGGTGCTGTCCTTATTGCCCGCGGAGGAAAAACGCCTGGACCGCGAGGAGTGGTTCAAACCGCGGGCCAATCGGGGCAAGCGCTTGTACGTCATTTTCGAGAAGAACGATGGCAATGACGCGCCTTTTACCGGCCATTATCAATTGCACGATCCGACGCTGGATCAGTGGCTTCCCCGGCAAACGTTGCGGGCCCCGGGCCGCGCGAGAATGCTGCATCTCCCCCTGGCGCGCGACTGGCACATCACCAACCTGACCCCCGACTCGACGCTATACGTTTTCTTGCACCATCCCGCTTCCAGCAACCGCTGACACTACCGCACTCCCGTAATAACCCTACTCTCTATATGCCTCTGGCAACGCTTTTGGTATAATGTCCGACAGTTTAATAATGTCAATGGTTTATCCACGCCGACCCCTACGCTGCGTGTCGGAGAGAGGAAACGCCCCCACCCGATTGCTGCCGTGACGTCCTTGCCACCTAAAAACATTACAGATAACGTGGTTTTAGGCTTTATCCTCACTAGGGCGCGTCGTCATAAGACGGCGGTGCACTGCCTTCGGCGAGTGCACCCTACGCGAAGGGGTGTCCCGTTGCGTAGGGCGCAATCGCCGCGCAACGCGCGGCATTGCGCCGAACACCTGATGACAGACCCTCAAAAGAACACACCATGCCCCCGCGGCGTGATGGAGGAGCTAGAACAATGGAGACTTTTTATCAGGCCATGCGGCGCCAGGGCGTGACTCGGCGCAGCTTTCTCAAATTTTGCAGCCTGACGGCCACCTCGCTCGGGCTAGGGTCGGCGTTCGTGCCGCGCATTTCCTGGGCATTGGAAAACAAGCCGCGCGTGCCGGTGATCTGGCTGCACGGCTTGGAATGCACCTGCTGTACCGAATCCTTCATCCGCTCGGCCCACCCGCTGGCCAAAGACGCCATTCTGTCGATGATCTCGCTCGATTACGACGACACCATCATGGCGGCCGCCGGGCATCAGGCCGAAGCCATCCTCGACGACATCGTCAAAACCTACAAAGGCAACTACATCGTCGCGGTCGAGGGCAACCCGCCGCTCAACGAGGACGGCATGTTCTGCTTCCCCGGCGGCGAGCCGTTCGTGGAAAAGCTGCGCCGCGTGTCGGCCGACGCCAAGGCGTTGATCGCCTGGGGTTCCTGCGCCAGCTGGGGCTGCGTGCAGGCGGCCAAGCCGAACCCGACCCGCGCCACCCCGGTGCACCAGGTGATCACCGACAAGCCGGTGATCAAGGTGCCCGGCTGCCCGCCGATTCCGGAAGTGATGGCCGCGGTCATCACCTACATGGTCACGTTCGACCAGCTCCCGGCGCTCGACCGCCAAGGCCGGCCGAAGATGTTCTACGGCCAGCGCATTCACGACAAGTGCTATCGCCGGCCGCACTTCGACGCCGGCCAGTTCGTCGAGAGCTGGGACGACGACGGCGCGAGGAAGGGCTATTGCCTGTACAAGATGGGCTGCAAGGGGCCGACCACCTATAACGCCTGCTCCACCGTGCGCTGGAACGACGGCACCTCGTTCCCGATCCAGTCGGGCCACGGCTGCATCGGCTGCTCGGAAGAAGGGTTCTGGGACAAGGGCTCGTTCTACGACCGCGTGACGTCGATTCAACCGTTCGGCATCGAGGCCACCGCCGACAAGATCGGCCTGACCGTGGTCGGTTCGGTCGGCGCCGGCATCGCCGCGCACGCGGCGCTGAGCGCGATCAAGAGCACGCTGTTGAAGAAGCAGGACCTCAAGCCGCTCGACAAGGATGAAGCGAAGCAAGACGCCGACAAAGAAAACAATAAGGAGAATGTCTGATGGCTTACCAGACACAGGGTTTTACGCTCGACAACAGCGGCCGCCGCGTGGTGGTCGACCCGGTCACGCGCATCGAAGGCCATCTGCGCTGCGAGGTCAACCTCGACGCCAATAACGTCATCACCAACGCCGTGTCCACCGGCACCATGTGGCGCGGGCTGGAAGTCATTCTCAAGGGGCGCGACCCGCGCGACGCCTGGGCCTTCGTCGAGCGCATCTGCGGCGTGTGCACCGGCACGCACGCGCTGACCTCGGTGCGCGCGGTCGAGGACGCGCTCAAGATCCAGATCCCCAAGAACGCCAACCTGATTCGCAACATCATGCAGGCCACGCTGTACGTGCACGACCACCTGGTGCACTTCTACCACCTGCACGCGCTCGATTGGGTCGACGTGGTGGCGGCGCTCAAGGCCGATCCAAAGAAAACCAGCGAACTCGCGCAAAGCATTTCCGATTGGCCGCTGTCGAGCCCGGGCTATTTCCGTGACCTGCAGTCGCGCCTGACGCGCTTTGTCGAATCGGGCCAGTTGGGCCCGTTCCGCAACGGCTACTGGGGCCACCCGGCAATGAAACTGCCGCCCGAGGCCAACCTGATGGCGGTAGCGCACTACCTGGAGGCGCTCGACTTCCAGAAGGACATCGTCAAGATCCACACCATTTTCGGCGGCAAGAATCCGCACCCGAACTGGCTGGTGGGCGGCATGCCGTGTGCGATCAACATCGACGACGTCGGCGCAGTCGGCGCAGTCAACATGGAACGGCTCAACCTGGTATCGCAGATCATCGACCGCGCCATGGCGTTCGTCGACCAGGTCTATCTGCCGGACGTGGTGGCCATCGCCGGCTTCTACAAGGACTGGGCCAGCATCGGCGGCGGACTCGCCAGCCAAAGCGTGCTGTCGTACGGCGATTTTCCGTCGATCGCCAACGACTACAGCGACAAGAGCCTGCTATTGCCGCGCGGCGCCATCATCAACGGCAATTTCAACGAAATCCACCCGGTCGACCTGTATGCCCAGGACGAGATCCAGGAGTTCGTCACCCACAGCTGGTACCGCTACGACGACAACAACAGGGGCCTGCACCCGTTCGACGGCGTCACCGAACCGAACTTCGAACTGGGCGCCAATCACAAGGGCACCAAAACCCGCATCGAGCAATTGGACGAGTCGGCCAAGTACTCGTGGATCAAGTCGCCGCGCTGGAAGGGCCACGCGATGGAGGTCGGGCCGCTGGCGCGCTACCTGATCGGCTATCACCAGAACAAGCCGGAATTCAAAGAGCCGATCGACGCCCTGCTCAAGAAGCTCGACGCGCCCAAGAGCGCGCTGTTCTCCACGCTCGGCCGCACCGCGGCGCGCGCGCTGGAAGCCTCGTGGGCGGCGCACAAGCTGCGCGGATTCCACGACGACCTGATCGCCAACATCAAGGCCGGCGACACCGCCACCGCCAACGTCGACAAGTGGGATCCGGCCACGTGGCCCAAGACCGCGCGCGGCGTCGGCTTCACCGAAGCGCCGCGCGGCGCGCTCGGCCATTGGCTCAAGATCGCCGACACCCGCATCGACAGCTATCAGGCGGTGGTGCCGACCACCTGGAACGCCGGCCCGCGCGACGCCAAGGGACAGATCGGCGCCTACGAGGCCTCGCTGATGGGCACGCGCATGGCGGTGGCGGATCAGCCGCTGGAGATCCTGCGCACGCTGCACAGCTTCGATCCTTGCCTCGCCTGTTCGACCCACGTCATCGGCCAGGACGGCGGCGAACTGGTCAAGGTGCAGGTCCGCTAAGCGTCCGAGGGAGATAAGCGATGAAGACCTATGGATTCGACGGCGACGCCCCGCAGGGGCTGGGGCGCAAGGTCACCTCGATCTACGTGTACGAGGCGCCGGTACGATTGTGGCACTGGGTCACCGTGCTGTGCATCGTCACGCTGGCGGTCACCGGCTACCTGATCGGCAAGCCGTTGCCGTCGGCGCCGGGCGAGGCGGCGTTCACCTTTGTGATGGGTTATATCCGTTTTGCCCACTTCACCGCCGGCTACATCCTCGCCGCCGGACTGATCGGCCGCTTCTATTGGGCGCTGGTCGGCAACGCGCACGCGCGCGAAATCATTTTGGTGCCGGTGTGGGACAAGCGCTGGTGGCGCGAATTTTTCTTCGAGGTGCGCTGGTATCTGTTCCTGGAGCGCTACCCGAAGAAATACATCGGCCACAACCCGGTGGGGCAGATCGCCATGGCGAGCTTCCTGTGGGCGGCGCTGTTGATGTGCTTCTCCGGCTTCGCGCTGTACGGCGAGGGCCTGGGCACCGATAGCTGGGCCTATCGCGCCTTCGGCTGGATGATCTCGCTCGTCGGCGGCAACAGCCTGGCGCTGCATAGCTGGCACCGGCTCGGCATGTGGGCCATCGTGTTGTTCGCCATGGTGCATATCTACGCCGCCATCCGCGAGGACATCATGTCCAAGCAGAGCATGGTCTCGACCATGATCAGCGGTTTTCGCATGTTCAAGGACTGACGCGGCGGCATGAGCGATACGACGATCACCATTCTGGGCCTGGGCAATTTGCTATGGGCCGACGAGGGCTTCGGCGTGCGCGCGGCGGAAACGCTGTTCGCGCGCTACGCTTTGCCTGACCACGTCGACGTGATCGATGGCGGCACCCAAGGGCTGTTGCTGTTGCCGTGGATCGAACAGGCCGACAGCCTGATTCTGTTCGACGCCATCGACTTCGGCCTGCCGCCGGGCACCTTGCATCTATGCCGCGACGGCGCCGTGCCGGCCTATCTGACCGCCAAGAAAATGAGCCTGCATCAAACCGGCTTTTCCGAAGTGCTGGCGTTGGCCGAGCTGCAAGGCCGGTTGCCACGCCGCATTGTCTTGATCGGCGTGCAGCCGGTGGAGCTGGAGGACTTCGGCGGCAGCCTGACCGCGCCGGTGCGCGCGCAGATCGACCCCGCCATCGACGCCGCCCTAGGCGTACTGGCCGATTGGGGCGTGGCGCTTGCACCGCGCCAGGATGGCGCCCGGCTCAATCACGCCAGCCTTGCGCTCGGCGACTATGAAACCGGCCGGCCCTCGGCCGCCAGCGCGTGCCGCATCGGCGACGCGCGCGTCTTGGGAGACGGCTGATGTGCCTGGGCATTCCGATGCAAGTCGTGCAGGCCGGTGAATTCCATGCCCAATGCCGCCATGGCGACACGGTCGAAAGCGTCGATCTGACGCTGATCGGCGCCGTGACGCCCGGCGACTGGCTGCTGGTCTTCGCCGGCGCCGCGCGCGAGGCGCTGACGCCGCAACAGGCCGACGACATCGGCGCCGCCCTCGCGGCGCTGGAGGCGGCGATGAACGGCAGTTTCGACCCCGACATCCATCTCGCCGGGCTAGGCCTCGGCGAACCGCAATTGCCGCCGCACCTGGCGGCGCAGGATAAATCATGACGAGCCACCCCACCCTTTTCGATCGTTTGGCGGCGCGCGGCTATCGCGCCGTCGATGCGGACAAGCTGGACCGACTGGCCGCCGACAGCGAGCATCTGTTGCTGATGCTCAACGCCGATCCGCTGCACTATCCGGAAGTGCTCGACAACGCGGTGATCGTGCCCGAGGTGCTGCGCGAATTCCCCGCCGGCACTTTCACCGTCGCCTACGCCGACATCGCACACAGCCGGCGCATCGCCGAGCGCTATGGCGTGATCAAGTTTCCGGCGCTGTTGTTCTTGCGCCGCGGCGCTTATCTTGGCGCCATCTCCGGCCTGCTCGACTGGCCGGACATCGTGCGCGCGGTGGCCGACCTACTGCACGCCGAGCCGCGCCGGCCGCCGTCGGTCGGCATTGCCGTGACCGGCGCGCGGGAGGGTTGCGCATGAGTTCCCGCCCCTTCCCGCTGCCGGTGGTGGCGCTCGGCCCCGGCTCGCAACCAGACGATGACGACCTGGCCTATTTGCCGCTGCCGCGCGACATCGAGCGCTTCGCCACCCCGTTTTTGCCCACGGCCGAGGAAGCCGCGCCGCTTAGCGGCGCGCTGGCGGCGATCGATCGGCTGATTGCCCAAGTCGCCGGCTACGACGGCGATGCCGAGCGCTACCCGGTGGTCGACCTAGGTGCACTGGACGCCGCCAACCGCCAATTGATCAACCAACTGCTGGGCGAAGGCGAGGTCTCGGCACGGGTGGCGCGGCGCGACGGCCTGCGGCTGGACATACAGGAATCGGTCTTCGCCGGCGTGTGGCGCGTGTTGACGTACGATGCCGACGAACGGCTCGTCGCCGACCGCATCGAAGCGTGCCCGATCCCGGCCGACGTCTGGCGCGAGGCGCGCGCCTTCGGCCGTCCGGCGCTCGCTCTGCCCGACGCGGCGGATCTCGGCGGCCTGATGAACGCCGCGCCGCTGGCGACGGAAATCGCCGACGCCATGCAGCATGCCAAAGACGAAGCGCATGTGATCAACCTGACGCTGCTGCCGCTGTCCCCGGCCGATCTGGCCTGGCTCGACGCCCTGCTCGGCCCCGGCAACAGTGGCGTGTTCTCGCGCGGCTACGGCAAATGCCGCGTCATGGCCACCACGCTCGCCAACGTGTGGCGCGTGCAGTACTTCAACGGCATGAACGGCATTTTGCTCGATACGGTGGAAATCACCCGCATCCCCGAGGTGGCGCTGGCGGCCGGCGACGATTTGGCCGACACCCTGACAAGGCTGCACGAAGCGCGCGACTGGCTGCAGGGAGCGTCGGCATGACGCAGGGATTCGAAGGCTCGTACCTCGGCCGCGACGATCAATTGCCCGACGACGCGCGCCTGGAATGCAAGATCTGCTGGTGGGTATACGACCCGGCGCTCGGCGACGAGGTATGGCAGATTCCCCCCGGCACGCCGTTTTCCGCCCTGCCGGCGCATTGGAAATGCCCGGTGTGCGACGGCGCGCGCGAGCAATTCATGCGGGTCGTGGACGCATGACCTGTCCCGACGTACTGCTGCAAACCGTATACGGACACATCGCGCAGACGCGCATGCGCGATTTTCCGCTCGGCAACCCGCGACTGTCGGTCGAGGCCATCGGCTTTCGCCGCTGGCGCGTGGGCGCGTGCGAGGCTGAAGTGGCCGATGGGCCGCTGTGGCTCGGCGTGCTGCTGACGCCGTGGTTCATGAACCTGATGCTGCTGCCGGCCGAGCCCGGCGCCCTGCCCGCGGTGCCGGCCGGCGGCGACGTGGTGCTGGCGTTGCCCGGCGGCGACTTGCCCTTCATGGCCGGCAGCGAGGATGGCATCGGCGACTACCGGCTGTGTTCGCTGTTTTCGCCGACCCAGCAGTTCGCCGACCAAGACAGCGCCCGCGCCACCGCGGAAGAGATCCTGCGGCAACTGTTTCCCGCCGCCGTGCCGGGCGCCCCCGATCCGGCGCGTCGGCGTTTGTTTGGACTGGCGCCATGAAAGCCGATGTGATCCATATCGATGCGCCAACGAACGGTGAAGTCCGCGTCGCTTGGCCGCGCCAAGCCCCCGAAGCCCTGTTCGCCGGCAAAACTGCGGCGGAGGTGGCGCGCCTGGCGCCGTTGCTGTTTCCGCTGTGCCGCGGCGCGCAGCGCTTGGCGGCGCGTCTGGCGCTGGCGGGCGCCGCCGGGCAGACCGCCATGCCCACCGAAGCCGAACGCGACGCGCTGACGCTGGAGGCGGCGCGCGAGACGCTGCGGCTGCTGCTGGTCGACGGCGCCGCCGCCTTCGACGGCCTGCCGGCCGCGACGCCTTGGCTACAACGCTGGCGCGATGCCCACGACTTGGCGGCGCTTGGCGCGCTGGCCGAGGATTACGTCTTCATCGAGCCGCTCGACCGCTGGCTCGCGCGCGGCGCCGCCGGCTGGCGCATCTGGTTCAACGCCCGGCGCAGCGCCGCGGCGGCGTGGCTCGCCCAACTCGGCGGCCATCAGGCCGGATTGGCCCTGCTGCCGGAACTCGACGCCGCCGCCCTGGCGCTGGCGCCCGAGCGCTGGCTCACGCCCGAGGGCCCGGTGTGGGAAGGCGAGCCGCGCGAGGTCAGCTGGCTTAGGCGTGAAGCACCGCAACTGCAAAGCTGGCTTGAACGCGGCGAATGGGCGCGCGCCCGGCTGCTGGCGCGCTTGATACAGCTCGCGCGCTGGCTCAGCGGCCAAACCCGGCTCGCGGCCGAAACCGCGCACTGCGGCGATGGCGCGCTGGCACGGGTCGACACCGCGCGCGGCCCGCTGGTACACATCGCCGCGCTCGACGCGCACGGCTTGGTGCGCCACTACCAAGTGGTGCCGCCCACCGCCTGGCACACTCACCCGCGCGGATTGATTCAGATCACGCTGGCGTCGCGCGCCGCCGCCAGCGACAACGAATGGCGCCGCCTGTTGACGCTGATCGACCCGTGCGTGGCGATCGCGCTGCGCCGCGATCACAAGGAAACGACCGATGCATGAAATGTCCTTGGCCGAGGGAGTGTTGCAGCTGTTGGAAGAACAAGCCGAGACGCAGCGCTACCACAAGGTGAAACAGGTGTGGCTCAACATCGGCGAGCTCGCCGGCGTCGACGTCGATGCGCTCACCTTCAGCCTGGAAGTGGTCTGCCGGGACAGCTTGGCCGATGGCGCCGTGTTCCATATCGTGCGCGAGCCCGGCCGCGGCTGGTGCCTGCAGTGCAGCCGCGAAGTCGAACTGCCGACGCGCTATCACGGCTGCCCGCACTGTGGCCGTTATCAGATTCAAGTCACCGGCGGCACCGACATGCGTGTCGGCGAGCTGGAAGTGGAATAACAGGAGTATTCAATGTGTACCGATTGCGGCTGCGGCCATGACCCTCTTCACGCCGGCGGCGCGCCGCGGCGGATGCGGATCGAGCTCGACATTCTGGCCAAGAACAACCGCCTGGCGAGCGACAACCGCGCCTGGCTCGCCGAGCGCGGCATCTTCGCGCTGAATCTGGTCTCCAGCCCCGGCTCGGGCAAGACCACGCTATTGACCGAAACCATCCGCCAGCTGGACGACACGCTGGTCTACGTGATCGAAGGCGACCAGCAAACCGACAACGACGCCCAGCGCATTCGCGAAGCCGGCGCGCCGGCGGTGCAGATCAACACCGGCAAGGGCTGCCATCTCGACGCCCACATGGTCGGGCAGGCGCTGCAGTCGCTCAATCCGAGCCCGAGCAGCCTGCTGTTGATCGAGAACGTCGGCAACCTGGTGTGCCCGGCTTCGTTCGACCTGGGCGAGGCGCACAAAGTGGTGATCCTGTCGGTGACCGAGGGCGAGGACAAGCCGATCAAATACCCCGACATGTTCGCCGCCGCCGACCTGATGCTGCTCAACAAGGTCGATTTGCTGCCTTACCTCGACTTCGACGTCGACGCCTGCATCGACTACGCCCGCCGCGTCAATCCGAACATCCAGGTGCTGCAGGTGTCGGCGCGCAAGGGCGACGGCATGGATGCCTGGCTCGACTGGCTGATCAAGGGCATGAACCGCTGCCAGCTGGCGAGCGAGCGCGACGAGAATAGCGATTGAAGCAACAGGCAAAGCACGTCTTGCGCCCTATTCAGGAGGCCGTGCGTTGCTTCGCGAACGCACGCTACCCATCCCATCGGGGAGCGTGTATTCGCCGCAGGCAATGCACGTCTTGTCTCTAGCGGGGCTTGGCCTCGCTGCCCATCGCTTTATCGAGCAGCGCCAGCCCGGTTTCGATATTTCCCTCTCCGCGCATCCGTCGCGAAGTGTGACGCGGATAGGCGGAACAGTGAACTTTACGTAAAAAATCGGCACACAACGCGCTAGGGCCATTTTGTCTCGGACAATACAGTGCCGCCATCGAACCCAGTTGTATAGGGCAAGGAGAACATCATGACGGAACGCTATCTCACCATCACACTCCAGCCGGATTGGAAACAAGCACTGCGCGGGGTTGCCGAAGCCGCCAAGGCGGACAGCTACCAAGGAGAAACGCTCAATTTTGAATCTCCCGCGCAGTTTTTCGGGCAGCTCACCGAACGTCGCTGGGAGATCGTCCGGGCGGCACAAGGTAAAGGAGCGCTGTCGGTACGCGAATTGGCATGATCGGTCGGACGAGATGTCAAACGCGTACGCGAAGACTTCGTGGCCTTGGCGGAGCTGGGCCTGCTTGAGCGTTCCGAACATGGCGGCGTGATCTGCCCTTTCGCATCGATGCACATCGATATGTACATGATTGCGGCCTAATACGACAGTTGTAACGCCTGGTCCCGCTTCGTGGCGGCGTTGGCGCAATGCCGCGCGTTGCGCGGCGATTGCTCCCTACGACGCCGGATTTGCACTCGCGTAGGGCGCACTCGCCGAAGGCAGTGCGCCGCAGACGCGCACGACGCCAGACCCCCTCTCTTTCTCGCTATCTACTGCTGTAGTACTAAGCCCCCCTTCAATCACCCCGAACGTACACCCTTACTCGCGCAGGCGGCATGTTGTACCAAATCAGGTGGCTGCCCTGCTGGACAAAGCCCTCGAACGGCACGCCCGCCCGATCGCGAAGCGCATAGCTGAACTGGATCAGCGTGCCGCCGGGCGGCAGCACGCGCCGCCACGCCGCCACGATGGCGTCGGCTTCCGCAGCGGGCAAGGAAAGCAGCGGCAGGCTGGAGACGATGACATCGACCGTGGCGCCGCGGGGCAACCTCTCCGCCAACCGCGCCGCATCGCCCTGAACCACGTTTAATGTCGGAAAACGCCGGCGCAGATGATGTGCGAACGCCGGCGAGCGCTCGACCACCCACAGTCGTTGCGAGGCGATGCCGCGCGCTTGCAGCGCCGCGGTCACCGCGCCGGTGCCACCGCCGAGCTCCACCACCAAACCCGCGCCGCCGCGCGGCACGCAGGCGGCCATACGCCGGGCTAGCCCACTGGAGCTGGGCCACACGGCGCCGACCGTGCCCGGCCGCGCCAGCCACTCACGTAAAAACAGCCCAGGCGACGCCGCGCGCCATTCGACCACCTGACGTCCCATCACCGAGCGGCAACGTGCGCCGGCGGTCATCATCCATCCGACCACGCTGCTGATATCGAAAGGGGTATGCCATGCCATGAAATCGCTCCCGTTGGCTCGATGCCGATACGGCTTAGAGCGATAGGCTAGCCAAGCGTGCTTAACGGGAGATGAAAGGCTGCGGCTTATTGCGTCGCACAAAAACAACAGCGCGATTGGCGATGCGCGGGCCGGCATAACGCGCCGACAAGGGGGAGTAAGTTCATGGCGGCATTAACATTTTTTTACAAAATGTCAAAATCATAAAACAAAGCAGCAGGTTTAAATCACTCTAAATTCAATAAAAAATAGAGTAATAACTAACAAAATCAATGATTAGCCAGCTTAACTATTACATAAGTATATATAGCTTAGTATAATATCACTGCTTATAAAGCAAATCCTAATATGTTGTTTGCATCTTATAGAGAACAAAAATACCTCGGGCTAATCGAAATGAAAAAACAACTTCTGATTCTTTCTCTTCCTTTGTGCGCGGTTTCGACGGCTTATGCCGCTGGCGCAGCCAATGCAGATATTTTGGCCGCCAATAACCAAATCGGCTTGCAAATCACCTCGACCGACGTACGCTACTCCGAATACGGCGGCACCTACGGCACCGCCCAAGGCCTGATGGATACCGAGCGCGGCACGGTTCCGGGCTACACGCTCTCCGCTTCGCTGATGAAGGATGTCCTGCTTGGCAATGATTATTTCAAGGCCCAGTACAGCCATAACGAAGGCAGCACCAACTACGTTGGTTCCTATATCGGCGGCGGCCTGCCGTATGGTTCGGTCACGACTTCCTCCACCGCCAAGATCGACGATTACAGCCTGACCTACGGCAAGGGCTTCAATCTGGGTTCGCAGGCGATGGTGACCCCGTACCTCCAATACGGTTATCACGAATGGAAACGCGGCCTGGCCGACGGCAATCAGGAAACTTACAGCAATAACTACTATGGCGCCGGCGCCAAGGTACAATACGCGCCGATCGAGAAGCTGGTTCTCGGTGCCAACTACTTCTCCGGCCGCACCATGCAGTCGAAGATCAGCACCAACCAGTCCGTGTTCCCGGGCGAGAGCTTGGGCAACTCGGCGCAAACCAGCTATGGTTTCAGTGTCGACTACGCCATCTCCAAGGACTTCCACGCCAACCTGGGCTACGAACACACTCAGTTCAAGTACGGCGCCAGCCCGCTTTACGGCACCGGTTTCTTCGAACCGAACAGCACGACCAAGCAAAACACCGTCAGCCTCGGCTTCGGCTACGCTTTCTAAGCATACCGCCGCACCTGATGCATCAGCGCCCCACCCGGGGCGTTTTTGTTTTTGGCCTGCATAAAAAAACGCCCCCAAACGGGGGCGCCAACGAACAGAACAAAGTCGCTCGCGCCGACCTGGCAGGAATCGACGCGCCGCCCTTCTCGCTGAAGCTCACGCGGGGAGCGGCCCCAGCGAGAAGGCCCAGTCATTATATTGGAAAATATTGTTTGTGGGAAATATTCCCACGAATTATGCCATGGTCGATTGTGACGGCGGCTGCCCCAGCGGCATCAGTTGGCGCGGCAACCGATTCATGACCTCGACCCCCTCTTCGGTAATCAATAGTTGATCCTCGATATTGAAGCCGCCCACACCATCGACATACAGCGGCACTTCGAACGCCATCACCATGCCCGGCTTGAACGAAACGTTGCTGTCCGCCGCGATGAACGGCCACTGTTCGCAAAAGCCCCCCTGCCCCAGGCTATGGCCGAAGTGGCCGCGGCTGAAGCCGCGCAGGCCGGCTTCATGCAGCACATGCGTCACCGTGCGGTGCACGGCCGCCAACGGGCGGCCCGGGCCGATCATTTCCAGACCGGCGGCAAACGCCTGCTCCAGAATCGCATGCAACCGCGCCTGTGCCGGCGTCGGGGTGCCGAGGATGAAATTGCGCGAACTATCGGACGAATAACCGTCGATAACGCAGCCGACATCGGCCTTGACCACGTCGCCCTCGTCCAACAAGGCGCCATCGCCCCATGGTTGGCGGCCGATCGAGATGTACTCCCAGCTGGGTGGAACGGGCACGCCGCGCGCCTGCGCGGCATCCGACACGCCTTGCCGGAACGCCGCAACCAGATCCTGGCGCGAAGCGCCAAGCACGGCCTCGGCGGCTAGCCGGCCCAGCCCCGCGTCGGCCAAGCTCGCGCCTAAACGCAGGCGCGCGACCTCGTCCGGCTGCTTGACCATCCGCAGCCGCGCCAGCACCCCTGAGCCATTGAGGATCAGCGCATTGGGCAAGGCATTGCGAATCTGCAGGAAGTCCGTGGCCGGAACGAAGTCCAGGTCAAAACCGATTCGCGCTTGGGATAAATGCTGCGACTGCAACAAGCGTTTGAGTTCGCCTAGCGCGCCCTTCAAATCGAAGGTGGCGGGCCGCGCGAAATCGCTGGAACGGCGCGCCGCCCAATCCGCGGCCAGCGCCTGCTCGATGGCCAGCGTGTCGCCATCCACCCGCGCGGTCTCGATCCATAGCGGATGGGTACGCAATTCGACATCGCCACCAGCCTGGCGAAACGGCTCGGCAAAAAGATCGCCGACCACGACGCCAATTGGCCGCGCCGGATCGGCCGGCACCAGGGCAAAGCCAGCGCCGGCGCGTCGAAACAGCCCAGCCACGCCTTGGCTCAGCCCCGTGGCGTAAAAAAACGACTCCGGCTCGCATAGCACCAGGGCATCGAGCCCGGCTTTCTCCATGAGGCGCGCCGCGCGCTGACGATCCAGCCATCCCTTACTCATTGCCTGTCTCTCTTTCTGGGTTTGTCAACGCCCGCACCAGCGCCTCGCGGTCGAGTGCCGGCCCGAGACGCCCCGCCCTCATCAAAGCGGCGCGGTCGCACAGATGGGCGATCACGTCGGCATCGTGGCTGACCAGTACCAGCGTCATGCCGAACTGCGCGCGCAGACGGTTAAGCAAATTGAGAATGCCGGCCTGGACCGACTTGTCCAGCGCCGAGGTCGGTTCATCCAATAGCAACAGCCTTGGCCGGGTCAGCAAGGCGCGGGCGATGGCCACCCGTTGGCGCTGCCCACCCGACAGCTGATGCGGGTAATGCGCCAGCAGACGCGGGTCGAGCCCGACGAGACGCATGACCTCGTCGAGCCCCGACGCGGTATCGCGCTCGCCCATCAGCCGCAACGGCTCATCCAGCGCGCGACCGATGGTATGACGCGGATGGAGCGAGGCGTACGGATCTTGAAACACCATCTGCACCGCGTGGCGCAAGGCGCCGGTCAACGGCACGCCGGGCGACAATGGCTGAGACAGCAGCTCAATGGCGCCGTCCCAGTAACCGTTCAAACCGGCCAACACGCGCAGCAATGTCGATTTGCCGCAGCCTGACGGCCCAACCAGACCGAAAATCTCGCCCTGGCGGATCGCCAGCGTCGCCTCCCGCACGGACGGCGTGACGTTGCGCGCGGCGGCATGGCGAATCGATACATCCCGCATCGACACAGCAAGGGTCATGGCGCGTCCTCCTCCCAGACGGGCAGCTGCTGGCCGTACGTCGCCGCCGACGGCTGGCAGCGCCACAGCATTTGGGTATAGGGATGACGCGCATGCGCCAATTCGCCAGCCGGCAACGTCTCCAGCAGCGCGCCATGCCGCATCACCAGCGCTTGGCGACAGTAATGCGCCACAAGCGGCAAATCGTGGCTGATCAACAACACCGCCATGCCGCGCGCTTCGGCCAGCGAGGCGATCAGGTCGAGCGCCTGGCGCCGCAGCGCCTCATCCAGCGCCGACGTCGGCTCATCGGCGATCAGCAACGCCGGTTCGCTGATCAAGCTTGCCGCCAGCATCACGCGTTGCCCCATGCCGCCGGACAAATGATGCGGATAGGCGTTCAGCAAACGGCGGTTCGGCGTCAGCCCCACGGCGGTCAACATGGCCTCCACCCGCTCGCGCCGCTCCCGTCGGCCGAGGTGGCGATGATGCAGCCGCAGGCCCTCCTCGACTTGCCAGGCGACCGTCTTGACCGGATTGAGCGCATAGCGCGGGTCTTGCTGCACCAGGCCGATGTGGCGCCCGCGCAAGTGGCGCCAATCAGCCGGCGTGGCGGCAAGCAAATCCTGGCCGCGAAACAACAGCCGTTGGGCCTCGACTCGGCAGCCTCGCGGAGTCAGGCCCAGCAGTGCCCGCGCGGTCATGGTCTTCCCTGAGCCGGACTCGCCCACCAGCGCGACCAGCCCCCCCTCGTGGCAAAACGAGATGCCATCGACAAGCGCGCCTTGAGCGGCGCGTACCGTCAAACGCTCGACAATGAGCGGCAGTGTCGGCATCGGCTCATTCATGGCGCGGATCCAGCCAGTCGCGCAGCCCGTCGCCCAGCAGATTAAACGCCAGGCTCGCCAGCAGGATGGCGCCGCCAGGAGCCATGGCGACCCACCACTGATCGAAGATCACCGCGCTGCCGTCGGCGACCATGCTCCCCCATTCCGCCGTCGGCGGCGGCACCCCCAGCCCAAGAAAGCCTAGACCGGCCGCGGCCAGAATCATGCCGCCCAGATCGAGCGTGGCGCGCACCACCGTGGTAGGCAGGCACATCGGCAACACGTGGCCGAAGCACAGGCGCACACCGTGAATGCCCTGCATGCGCGCGGCGGCCAAATAGTCGCTATGACGCAGCACCAGCGTTTCGGCCCGAGCCTGACGCGCATACACCGGCCAGGCGGTCAGCGCCAAGGCTAGCGCGCCTTTCAACAAACCAGGCCCCAGCACGGCAATAATGGCCAAGGCCAGCACCAGCTTGGGCAGCGCCAACACCATGTCGGTCAAGCGCATCAGGATGGTTTCGATCCAGCCGCCGGCCATGCCGGCGGCGATGCCGACAGTCAGGCCCACCGGCACGGTGAGTAAGAGCACCAACGAAATCAGCAGCAACGTCGGTCGTGTGCCGAACAGCACGCGCGACAACACGTCGCGCCCCAAGCCATCGGTGCCGAACGGGTGCGCGCTGGAAGGCGGCAGCAGCCGCAGCGTCAATTGCTGCCCGTCGGGATCGGACGGCGCCAGCCATGGCGCGAATAGCGCCACGGCCAGCAGCAAGGCGAGAATAGCCACGCCCAGCCAGAGCACGGGCGTCAGCCGGCGCGGCCGGCCGGCCCTCCATGCAGGCGGCGGCGCGCCATCCGCCAGGGAATAAGAGGAATCGGTCATCGGGTTCTCGGATCAAGCCAACGCGCCAATAGGTCGGCCAGCATATTGAGCAATACGAAGCAGGCGCCGATCACCAGCGTGGCGCCCAAAATCGCCGGCGTATCGGCAGCGAACAGCGCCATGGTCAGATAGCGGCCGATGCCCGGCCAGGCGAACACGGTTTCGGTCAGCACCGCGCCCTCGAGCAAGCCGGCATAGGTCAACGCCAGCACCGTCACCGCCAGGCTGGCGACATTCGGCAAGGCGTGGCGCCACAAGATGCGCCACTCGCCGGCGCCGCGGGCACGTGCCGCCAGCGCATACTCTTGGCGCGACGCCTCCAGCAGCGCGGCGCGCAGCACCCGCACCACGCCCGCGGTCGATTGCAACGCCAGGACCAGCGTCGGCAGCCACAGATGGGCCACCACATTGCGCAATAAATCGCTGTCGCCGGCGCGCAAACTATCGAGCAACAACAGGCCGCTACCCGCCGGCAAGCTATAGAGAAAAGCATCGTCGACACGCCCCGGGCCGCCCGCCCAGTGCCAGCGCGCGTAGAACAGCAATAGGCCGATCAGACCGAGCCAGAACACCGGCACCGAATAACCCAGCACGGCGATGCCCCGTGCCACCCAATCCGGCCAGCGCCCCGGATAACGCGCTGCCAACAAGGCAAGCCCCAGCCCCGCCAGTCCGCCGAACAGCATGGCGGTGGAAGCCAACTCGACCGTGGCCGGAAAGGCGTGGCGCAAATCGTCGGCAACCGGCTGCCCGGTGGCGCGCGACACGCCGAGATCGCCCTGCGCCAACCGCCAGACATAATGGGCGAATTGCTGCGGCCAAGGCCGGTCCAGCCCGAGCGCCAGGCGCGCCTGCGCATAGCTGGCCTCGCTGGCGTGATCGCCCACCGCCTGCAATGCCGGATCGATCGGCGCCAGGCGCGACAGCAAAAAGGTCAGCAGC
>NZ_JAFAND010000152.1 GCF_019232825.1 Paludibacterium sp.
CGGCTGGCGTGCGTCAGGCTTTCGAAGCGGTGTCGATGAGCACACTGCTCCTTCAAGGTCCGGATAACGCGCTCTACCATGCCGTTCTGTTCTGGCGTATACGGCGTGATGAACTCCTGCTGCAGGCCGTAACTCTTTACCAGCGCCGTGTAGTTCCGGCTGGTGAAGACCAGGCCGTTATCGCTTCTCAGCAAGAATGTCTCCGGCACGCGTCCCAGGCAGCCAAATCGGCTGATGAGCGCATGCTCGAGCGCTGATTCGGCGGTTTTCGACTTGCCGCTGCGAGACAGATGCCAGCCCAGCAATTCACGAGTGCAGCAGTCAATCACCAGCGCCAAATGGCTCCAGCCGTCTTTACCCGCCCAGATACGGCATAGATCGGTGGCCCAGCGTTCATTTGGTCGTTGCGCCACCGACGGCAATGCCTGCACGCGTGGCCGAAAGCCCACCGGGCGTTTCTTCACCTGCCAGCCCTTGAGCTGGAAGATGCGCTGCACGGTGTTCTTGTTGAAGCCCAGAAGGCCAGCAACCGTGCGATAACCGAATGAGGGGTTCTCCTCGATCATCGCTTTGATCGGAGCAACCAAGTGTTGCTGCAGCTTAGGCGCCGCCTTTTGTACGCGGTAATACACCGTACGTCGGGGCACATCAAACCAGCGGCACAACTTGCTGACCGAGACCTGGATACCGTCATCTGCCAGTCCCTGCCGAACGGACTCGACTACTTGTCGTCCTCGCCCAACAGGGACTGC
Organism: Paludibacterium sp.; assembly: GCF_019232825.1. Lineage (GTDB taxonomy): Bacteria > Pseudomonadota > Gammaproteobacteria > Burkholderiales > Chromobacteriaceae > Paludibacterium. The sequence continues at coordinate 753 of NZ_JAFAND010000152.1, forward strand.
AATTTTTTTCTGGCTCGGAGCTCCAGCATGGCTTCACCGTAGGCTTCCTGCAGATCCTTGATCTGCTTCTCGTACTGCTCGCGGATCTCCATCGGCTTGGCCCGCAGCGCATTCTCCATGCCGCGCTTGGCCTCATCGACCCATTCCTCGACTTCAGAGGGGGTTAGATCGAAGGACCGCGAAGCCTCGGCTACGGTGGTTTTGCCCTGAATGATTTCCATCACCAGAGCGGCTTTGCGCTTGGCGGTCCAACGCTTGATTTCGTCTTCCATGGTCATACTCATCACATGCTCCTGTGTGAATTATGACCTGAGCAGGATTTCAGTGGGTCATTACACGGCTTGGTTATGCATTCCGATCGGGGCAGTCAGTACGCCAGCTATGAATACCAGCAGCTGCTCAAGCAGCATGGACTGGTCTGTAGTATGAGTCGCAAAGGCAATTGCTGGGATAACGCCGTCATGGAGCGCTTCTTCCTGAACCTGAAGATGGAGCGCGTTTGGCAGCGGGATTACGCCAACCATGGCGAGGCGAAACGAGACATCGTGGAATACATCGTCGGCTTCTACAATACCTGTCGACTGCATTCAACGCTGAACTATCTGCCGCCCGTAATCTACGAGCGGCAGATGGCAGCAAAACAACCTATCCAGGTGTCCGAAATTTCTTGACCACCACACCCCCCTACCTCAACTCACCACACCCCAACAAACCTCAGTATCCCCTCCGCCGCCTGCCGTCCCTCGAACACCGCGCGCACGACCAAGTCAGCCCCGCGCACCATGTCGCCGCCGGCAAAGATCTTCGGATTGGCCGTCTGATACGAGATCTCGCCACGCGAAGACACCTCGGTACGCCCACGCCCGTCCACCTTGACGCCTTGCGCTTCAAACCACGAAGCGGCGGAGGCCTGGAAGCCGAAGGCGATGATCACATAGTCGCACTCGAGTACTTCTTCCGTGCCCGGCACGATTTCGGCATTGCGCCGGCCCTTGGCGTCCGGTGCACCCAGCCGCGTTTCTGCCAGTTTTACACGCAACGAACCCTCTGCCGCGCGCTCAATGCCCAGCGGCTGGCGCTGCCACAGAAACTCGACGCCCTCTTCCTTGGCGTTGGCCACCTCGCGGCGCGAGCCGGGCATGTTGGCCTCGTCACGGCGGTAGGCGCAGATCACGCTCTCGGCGCCCTGGCGGATGGCGGTGCGATTGCAGTCCATCGCCGTGTCGCCGCCGCCGAGCACCACCACGCGCTTACCCTGCATGCTGACCGGCGCTTCATTCGCCGGCAGCGTGCCTAGGCCTTGGCGCACGTTGTTGATCAAGTACGGCAACGCTTCCAGCACGCCCGGCAGATTCTCGCCGTCAAAGCCGCCCTTCATATACTGGTAGGCGCCCATGCCCATGAACACCGCGTCGTATTCGTTCAGCAGCTGTTCGATCTGGATATCGCGGCCGATCTCGGTGTTGAGGCAAAACTCGACGCCCATGCCTTCCATGATCTCGCGCCGGCGGCGCACCACGTCCTTCTCCAGTTTGAATTCGGGAATGCCGAAGGTCAGCAGACCGCCGATTTCCTCGTACCGGTCGAACACCACCGGGCGCACGCCGTTCCGGACCAGCACGTCGGCACAGGCAAGCCCAGCCGGGCCGGCGCCGATCACCGCCACCTTCTTGCCGGTGAACACTACGCGGCTCATGTCGGGCCGCCAACCGGCCTTGTAGGCCTCGTCGGTAATGTACTTTTCCACCGCGCCGATGGTCACGGCGCCAAAGCCGCCCTGGTTCAGCGTGCACGCGCCTTCGCACAAGCGGTCTTGCGGGCAGACCCGGCCGCAGATTTCCGGCAGCGAATTGGTTTTGTGCGACAGTTCCGCCGCGTCGAACAGACGCCCCTGCTTCACCAGCTCCAACCAGTTGGGAATGTAGTTGTGCACCGGGCATTCCCACTCGCAGTAGGGGTTGCCGCACGACAGACAGCGGCCGGATTGCTCGGCGGCATCGTCCTTGTTCAATGGCTGGTAGATTTCCTTGAACGTGATCTTGCGGGCTTCCGCTTCGACCTTTTCACCAGGATTGCGCGCGAGGTTCAGAAATTGAAATACGTCGTTTGGCATTGCGTGCTCCCTAATTCAGTTCGGCGGTGAGCGGTTGTTCTCTCAACGGCGGGAGTAAAGGCGTAAACCTTAAAGGCGGGAGTGGGGAGTAACGGCCATAGAACAGAGGCCGTTTGCTACACTCACTCTTTGAACGGCGAGAGTAACGGCAACTTCTTAAAAGCGGGAGTGGGGGCGGCGTTTACTCCCGCCGTTAAGATTTCGCTTCTACTCCCGCCGTTAAGGTTTTGCTTGCACTCCCGCTTTTAAGGTTTACGCACTTCCTCTCATCATCAAGATTTCCCCTACTCCCAGGCCTATCCCTTGTTCAATTTGTTTCTCAAACTACTGATCAACGCCGTCAGCAGTCGTCCAGTTCTATTGAGCTGCAAATGCACCGTACCATCCTCTCCGACGTACCCAAGTCTCCACGACAGCTCAAACTGAGTATCTAGCTCGCTATGCGACCCACGGGCAATCACGAGAAAATGTAGGTAATCCTTAATCGTGTAACGCGCCGCCCCTTCTGCAATATTGGAAGGTATCGAAATCGCGGCGCGGCGCATCTGGCTAACCAATCCATAACGTTCATCAACGGGAAACCTACCCGTCACCTGATAAACGCTTTGCGCCAAGACCGTGCTCTCCTGCCATACCTTCAATTGCCGATGAGGCTTCTCCAATGGAGGACTCCTTTTTACATGTGGGAGTAACGGCAACACCAGCATCTTTAACTGCGGGAGTAACCGCAACACCTTTAAAGCGGGAGTGGGGGCGGCGTTTACTCCCGCTGTTAAGGTTTTGCTTCTACTCCCGCTGTTAAGCGGTTTCCCCACCTACTCCCGCCGTCACGCTTGCGCGGACCTCCACTGCGGGAGTAACAGCAACACCCTAAAAGCGGGAGTGGGGCAGGCGTTTACTCCCGCCGCTAAGGTTTCGCTTTTACTCCCGCTGTTAAGCGGTTTCCCCACCTACTCCCGCCGTCACGCTTGCGCGGACCTCCACTGCGGGAGTAACAACAACACCCTAAAAGCGGGAGTGGGGCGAGCTTTTACTCCCGCTGTAAAGGTTTCGCTTTTACTCCCGCCGTTCAAGCATCACCCCTGCTCCCGCCGTCACGCTTGCGCGGACCTCCACTGCGGGAGTAACAACAACACCCTAAAAGCGGGAGTGGGGCAGGCTTTTACTCCCGCCGTTAAGGTTTTGCCTTTACTCCCGCTGTTAGGACCACCGGTCTTCAACTGCGGGAGTAACAGCAACACTCTAGAAGCGGGAGTGGGGGCGGGCTTTTACTCCCGCCGTTAAGGTGTTGCTTCTACTCCCGCCTTTAAGGTTTCCCCACCTACTCTCGCTGCTCAGACCTCCCACCTACTCCCGCCGTTCAGATTTCCCCACCTACTCCCACCTCCCCAACCCTCAATCCTTCAACAAGCTATCCAGCCGTGCCGCCTTGGGCTTCACCAGCCAGAAGTCATCCACATAGTCATCGAAGTCCTGCAGCATGTCGCGGCCCAATTCGGAGCCGGTCAATTCGACGTGCCGCGCCAGCTTGTCGAGCAGGAAGGCGCGGTACATGCCCATGGCTTCGCCGTTGATCAGGTGAATGTCGATCAGTTCGTTGTTGTAGCGGTAGGCGAATTTCTCCGTCGGGTCGTAGACGAAGGCGAAGCCGCCGGTCATGCCGGCGCCGAAGTTGTAGCCCGACTCGCCCAGCACGATCACGCAGCCGCCGGTCATATACTCGCAGCAGTGGTCGCCCGCGCCCTCGATCACCGCCAGAGCGCCGGAGTTGCGCACGCCGAAGCGTTCGCCGGCCACCCCCGCGGCGTACAGCTGGCCGCCGGTGGCGCCATACAGGCAGGTGTTGCCGATAATGATCGATTCGTGCGCGACGTAGGCGGCGGTTTTCGGCGGATAGATCACCACCCGGCCGCCGGCCATGCCCTTGCCGACGTAGTCGTTGGCGTCGCCTTCCAGCTCCAGATGCAAACCGGCGGCATTCCACACGCCAAAGCTCTGGCCGGCCGAGCCGGTGAATTTCACCGTCAGGCAGCCTTCCGGCAAGCCGGCCGCGCCGTGCTTGCGGGCGATCTCGCCCGACAGGCGCGCGCCCATCGAGCGGTTGACGTTCTCGATCGGGTATTCCAGCCGCAGCATCTGGCGGTTGTCGATCGCCGGCGACGCGTCGACCAGCACACGTTCGGCCAGCTCGCCCTTGTCGAACGACGGATTCGAATCCGCCACGCAGTAGCGCGGCTCGCTGTCGGGAATACGGCCTTGCGACAGCAGCGTGCCCAGTTGCAGCTTCTGCTGCTTGTCGGTCTCGCCCGGCAGCAGCTCCAGCAGGTCGAAGCGGCCGATCAGGTCTTCCATGCGCGTCACGCCCAGGCGCGCCATCCATTCGCGCGTTTCGCG
>NZ_JAFAND010000058.1 GCF_019232825.1 Paludibacterium sp.
CGTACTTTGGCACGCAAGGACTTCAAAGAAACCCGAAGGTTACTTTCTGTCTCTTGCAGTGCAAGTGTCGGGCTCCCCCGGCACTCACACCTATCGGTTGTTCTGTTCTGTTAAAGAGCGGTGCTGCGTTGTGTTGCTGCAGCGAAGGTGTGCACTATACAGAGACGGAAACTGACGGTCAAGCATGAATTGCGCTTTTTTCAGAATCCGCCTCTGTACTGGCCCGGCTATTTGCGCAAGCGAGCAAAAGCCGCCGCCATGGCGGTATCCGCCGCCGGCGCTGCCGACGGCTGGCGCTGACGCGGCTTGCCGGCGTCGGCGCCTCGCGCCGACGTGCGCGCGCCCACCTCGTCATCGAGGCGCATGGTCAACGCAATGCGCTTGCGCGGCACATCCACTTCCAACACCTTGACCTTGACGACGTCCCCCGCTTTCACGACCGTGCGCGGATCGTCGACATAACGTTTCGACAAAGCGGAGATATGAACCAGCCCGTCTTGGTGCACGCCAATATCGACGAAAGCGCCAAAATTGGTAACGTTGGTGACCACGCCTTCCAACTGCATTCCCGGCAGCAAGTCCGTCAAGGACTCAACGCCCTCTTGGAACACCGCGGTACGGAAGGCCGGCCGTGGATCGCGCCCCGGCTTGTCGAGCTCCTTGAGAATGTCCATCACCGTCGGCAGACCAAAACGCTCGTCGGCGAAATCGGCCGGCCGCAACGCACGAAGAAACGGGCTGTCGCCGATCACGCTACTCACTTCCCGCCCCGAGCGCGCCACGATTTTCTCCACCACCGGATAAGCTTCAGGATGCACCGCCGAGCGATCCAGCGGATTGGCGCCATCCATGACGCGCAGAAAACCGGCCGCTTGCTCGAACGTTTTATCGCCCAGCCGCGGCACTTTCTTGAGATCCGCGCGCGAACCAAAAGCACCGAACTGGTTGCGGTGAGCAACGATGTTGCCGGCCAAGGTGTGATTCAACCCCGACACGCGAGTCAACAACGGAACGGACGCCGTATTGACGTCAACGCCAACCGCGTTGACGCAGTCCTCCACCACGCCATCGAGCGCACGGGCCAGCTGCCCCTGATGGACGTCGTGCTGATACTGACCAACGCCGATCGACTTGGGGTCAATCTTCACCAGCTCCGCCAGCGGATCTTGCAGACGACGGGCGATCGATACCGCGCCACGCAGACTCACGTCCAGCTCCGGAAATTCGTTGGCCGCCAATTCGGAGGCGGAATAAACCGATGCGCCGGCCTCGGACACCATGACGCTGGTCAGTTTGAGCTCCGGATGTTGCCGCATCAGCGTTTGCGCAAGCTTGTCCGTTTCCCGGCTAGCCGTGCCATTGCCAATCGCAACCAATTCAGCACGATGGCGCGCCGCTAGCTGAGCCAGCACCGCAACCGCACGATCCCAATCGTTTCGCGGCGCGTGCGGGTAAATCGTGGCGGTCTCCAACAACTTGCCGGTATCGTCCACCACGGCGACCTTCACTCCGGTGCGCAATCCCGGGTCCAAGCCGATGGTGGCGCGCCGGCCGGCCGGCGCCGCCAGCAGCAGATCGCGCAGATTGCCGGCAAATACCTTGATGGACTCGGCCTCAGCGGCTTCTTTCAAGCGGGAGATCAACTCCAACTCCAGCGACAGAAAGACCCGCGCGCGCCAACATAGACGGACCGAATCCAGCAGCCATTTATCGGCGGGACGGCCGCGGTCCGCCACGGAAAAATGCTCGGCCATCGCGCGCTCGTAAACGCTGCGCTCGGCGGAGGGCGTATCGTCCGGCTGATATTTCAGCGCCAGCTGCAACACACCTTCATTACGACCGCGCAATAGCGCCAGCGCCCGATGCGACGGCATGCCGTGGATGGCCTCGCGGTGCTGGAAATAGTCGGCGAACTTGGCGCCCTCGGCTTCCTTGCCCGGCACCACCTCGGCCGCGAGCTCGCCCTCGCGCCACAATCGTTCGCGCAACGCGCCGAGCAACCCGGCATCCTCGGAAAAGGTTTCGATCAGGATGGCGCGCGCGCCATCCAGCGCCGCGCGCGCGTCGGCCACACCCCGACGCTCATCGACATAAGCCTGCGCAGCCTCCTCGGGCACCCGCGCCGGGTCGGCCAGCAGCAGCTCGGCCAACGGCTGCAAACCGGCCTCGCGGGCGATCTGCGCCTTGGTGCGGCGCTTCGGCTTATACGGTAAATACAGATCTTCCAGCACCGTCTTATTGTCGGCGGCCAGAATGGCCTGCTGTAGCGCGGGCGTCAGCTTATCCTGCTCGGCGATCGATTTCAGTATCGCCTCGCGACGCTCATCGAGTTCGCGTAGGTAGGTCAGGCGCTCATCCAGCTTGCGCAGCTGTGTATCGTCGAGCCCGCCGGTCACTTCCTTACGGTAACGGGCAATGAACGGCACGGTGGCACCGCCGTCGAGCAACTCGACCGTCGCGGCCACCTGGTTTTCTCGCACCTGCAATTCTGCGGCAATCCGGCTGGCAATACTGGGCAACATCGGCAATATCTTGTGTTTTGGGGGAAGGCGTTACTGTAGCCGGTTCGGCGACAAAATCAAGCACCCACCAGGATCTGACAACGGCCGCTGCCGCAAAAAATTGGCCGGCAGACCCTAGACAGCAAAAAGGCCGGACGAGCCGGCCTTGCAAAACAACGCATTACCGTGACGTCACGGTTTGGACAGCCAAGCCTGACCCGCGGCGACGCTATCGAAATACTCGGAATGCCCGCGCGTGACGAGCCCGGCCAAATGCGCCGCCAGCTTGATCCAGACATCGCTGACCACGACCGCCACGCGGCCGAAATCCTTGTCGTGCGCGCGCACGAAACGCAGCTCCTCCAACGCCATATCCAGCGTGAAATCCTTCAGTTCGGACAAATCCAGCAGAACATGGGGATGGCCGATCTCACCCGCGCGCTTCAACAGCGCTTCCTCGAACAGCTTGAAATCGGCCAGGGTGAACTCGTTAAACAACGCCACATCCAGTCCGTACGACTGTTCACGAATCGAGATCATCTATTCAGCTCCTGAAAATCAACCCGGTAATTGAATTCTAGCGTCAAAGCGCCGCGGTGTCAGAGACGTCCCTTGGCGAATTGCGCCGAATAACAGAGTAACTGCAAATTTTTACGATACGACTTGAACTCGGAGGCGTTGGCCGCGCAGCGCGCCTCCAACACCCGCCGCTTATCCTCGCGTTGGAAAATGTGCAAATTGCGCCGCACGATCCACAGCTGGTCGGAGACATAGCGCCCTTCGCGATAATCCAACACCAGCCGGCCGGCCTTGGGTTGGTAATGCACCGTTTGCGCCGCCTCGCGGTCGCCGTCCTGCTCGCGATAATCGGCCGCGAGCTTGGCCAGCGTCTCGCCGGAGAGCCAAGGCCGCAGGCGAATCGTGACGTCGATGGCGGCACGCTCGCGTTGGTCTGCCTTAGGGGGAACGACGCGCAATTGACGGATGCCATTCAAGGTTTCGGCGCGCACTCGCCAACCGGTGGGTACGGTCAACTGCAATCCACTGATCGGATCGGCGTATAGATAGGTCGTGGAAGCACGCTCCAGGCGCATCGGCTGGGCGGGCGGCGCCGCCGCAAAGGCGGCTTGCGCCGTCAGAAGAAACACACTCGGCAGGAAATGCGCTAAACGGATCATCGCATCAACAAAAAAGGCGTGGAAACCCACGCCTTTTCTATTGTGCACGAAAGCCTATCACGTGCAAAGCCATTGTCAGGTCCGCAGCAAGTCGCCCATCTTGCGCCGATAGAACTCATGGAAATGCTGCATGCCCTCTTCGGTCGGCGACTGATACGGGCCTGCCTCGCTACGGCCGTCCAGCCATAGCGCGCGGCGCCCCTGGTGCATGCGATAGCAGATCTCGTCGTCTTCTTTGGCGGTTTCGAAATAGGCGGCCTGCTCGGCCTCGATGAACTCGGGCTCGAAATAGACCACCTCTTCCGGATAGAAGAACTCGGTGATGACCGTGCACTTCTCCGGCCCGCGCGGCACGACCACGCTGATCACCAGAGAGTGCGGATACCACTCGACCATGATGTTGGGGTAGTACGTCAGCCACAACGCGCCGAATTCCGGGCATTTATCGGCATAGCGCCGCAGCACTTCCTTGTGCCACTCCCCATACACCTTGGAGCCAGGCCGGCTGAGGCTATTTTTGATGCCGACCGATTGCACATGGTACTGATTACCCCATTCCCACTTCAGGTCGGCGCAATTGACGAAATTACCGAGCCCCGGATGGAACGGATCGACGTGATAGTCCTCGGAATACACTTCAATGAAAGTCTTCCAGTTGAAGTCGTACTCGGTGACATGCGTACTGTGGTAGACGAAGCCGGCAAAATCCATGTACTGCGCCACGCCAAGCCGGGCAAGATCATCCTGCACGTTGCGCTTGGCATCGAACAGCATGCCATGCCAGGACGTCAGCGGCGTTTGACCCAAGTTGAGGCACGGCGTTTCCGGGAACAGCGGTGCGCCGATCAACTGGCCGCGGTTGTCATAGGTCCAGCCGTGCAGATTGCACACGACGTGATTGCCGTTGCCGCGCCCTTGATAGATGCGCGCCTGCCGGTGACGACAGACATTGGACAACAACAGCACCTCGCCGCCGGCGCGCTTAAGCATTTTGCCGTGATCGAGCCACTCGATCGTGTGATAGTCCCCCTCTTCGGGAACCATGAGCTCGTGGCCATAATAGACCGGCGCGTCGGCGAACAGACGCTCTTGCTCCAGCCGATAAATGGCGGAGTCGAAATACGTATTGATGGGAAGCTGGACAGCAGCCGGTTGCAACAGCTGCGAGGAAGCCAGATCAGACATTATTCCCACACCTCCAGAGTAAGAAGTATAAGACCAGCCGAATCTCGCCTAAAACGAGTTTACGGAACCTACCGATGCTTAGGAAAAAACCCCTTTACACACGCAGGGCTTGAATTCTGGCCTGACTTTATCCAAAGGGCAAGTGATTTGCTTTAAAAAAATCAAAAATGCAGCCACTCCATCAAAAAAATTTGCAAAAACCCAATTTAAGAACCAAAAATAGTTAAAAAACACCTTCATCATCAAATATTTAACTCCATGTGCAAGCAACAAATTGCGCCAACATTAATGATTTAGAGATATTTAATATTGGCGCTTTTGTGCAACACAACATGCGCATGCAGCTTGATATGCATCAACCTCGATACGATCATGCGTTCCGCCCTCTGCACAGCACGCCGTCGTTGGCGTAAATAGTGCTCTCGTTGCGCTCGAGCGCGGGACATGTTGGACCATCGGGGAGAAGGCATCGGTGGATGCGCTATACTGCAACGCAGCATCGAATAAGGCCTGGCACAGCATGCTACCCCCGCGCTCAGAGAGAACAAGATGGTAAAAATCCACTTGAATGACATGGTTTTTGGCGATTTTGTCGGACAACCGACTTTTTCGTTATCCATTTCGCCTGAGGGAAACCTCTCGCCCGTGGATCTTGCCTGCACATTGCAGCAAAGCGTTTGATCGTACAGGCTCGCCCGCAGCGAGCCGGTTTCAAGGACTCGAACAATGCATACATTCTTTTTGGCGCCCATCGGCTTCGACGTTGGTCTGACTTCCGTCTCTCTGGGCATGATTCGTTCGCTGGAACAGGCGGGCCTGTCCGTCGGCTTCGTCAAGCCGATCGCCCAGGGTAACGACGACCAGGAAACCGAGCGCTCCACCCACTTCGCTCGTGCCATCTGCCGCGCCGACGCGCCGCAGCCGATCCCGATGGAGCATGTGGAAAAACTGCTGGGCCAAGGCCAAGTCGACCAGCTGATGGAAGAAATCGTCACGCTGTATCGGAAGGTAGCCAGCCAGAAAGTCGACGTCGTCGTCGTCGAAGGCCTGGTGCCGGACCAGAAACACGTTTTCTCGACCTTTCTCAACACCAAGATCGCGCGCAACCTCGAAGCGCAGACGATTCTGGTGGGCTCGGTCGGACAATTGACCGATCACGAGATCGCCGAACAAATCGATCTGAGCGTGCAATCGTTTGGCGGCCACGGCGGCCAGATCGCCGGCGTGATCCTCAACCGCGAAAGCCATGGCCGCAATGCCGAGGCATTGCGCACGCAACTGCTCTCCGGCAGCCAATGGGCCCGGGACATCGATCTGCCGGTGCTGGGCGTCATTCCGGAACGCACCGACCTGCAGGCGCCGCGCACGCTCGATGTGGCGCGCCACCTTAACGCCACCATTACCCATGCCGGACAGATCAGCGAGCGCCGCGTCAACTCGATCGTGGTGACGCTGCGTACCGCGCCGCACATCATTCATCTGCTCAAGCCGGGCGCGCTGGTGCTCACCAGCGGCGATCGCGAGGACGTGATCCTGACCGCCGCCATGGCCAGCATGAACGGCGTGCCGCTGGCAGGCCTGGTGTTCACCTGTGAATCGCAGCCCGACCCGCGCATCATGCAGCTGTGCCAGCAAGCCTTCAGCAGCAACTTGCCGGTGATGATCAGCGCGCTCAATACCTTCGAAACCAGCAGCCTATTGGCCCAGATGGGCAAGGCGGTGCCGGAGGACGATACCGAGCGCATGGAACGCGTCATCGACCACGTTGCCGAAAACCTGCACGCGGACAAGCTCAAGCAATTCGTCGGCGAACCGCACGAGCCGCGTCTGCCGCCGCCGGCCTTCCGTTATCAGCTGCGCGAAAAGGCGCGTCAGGCCGACAAGCGCATCGTGCTGCCTGAAGGCAACGAGCCGCGCACCATCCGTGCCGCCGCCATCTGCCACGAAAAGCACATCGCCCGCTGCGTGCTGTTGGGCGATCCGATCGAAATCCAGCGCATCGCCGAAACCCAAGGCATCGTGCTGCCGGATTCGCTGGAAATCCTCGATCCGAACAAGATCCGCGGCAATTACATCGAACCGATGGTCGAACTGCGCAAGAGCAAGGGGCTGACCGCGCCGATGGCCGAGCAGCAACTGGAAGACAGCGTCGTCCTCGGCACCATGATGCTGGCGGAGGGCGATGTCGACGGCCTGGTATCCGGTGCCGTGCACACCACCGCCAACACCATCCGCCCGGCTCTGCAACTGATCAAGACCGCGCCGGGCGCCGGTCTCGTCTCCAGCGTGTTCTTCATGCTGATGCCGGAGCAAGTGCTGGTTTACGGCGACTGCGCGGTCAACCCGGATCCGACCCCGGAAGAACTGGCCAACATCGCCATTCAATCGGCGGATTCGGCCAAGGCCTTTGGCATCGAGCCGCGCGTGGCGATGATTTCCTACTCCACCGGCAGCTCCGGCAGCGGCAGCGACGTGGAGAAGGTGCGCGAAGCGACGCGCATCGCGCGCGAAAAGCGTCCTGACCTGATCATCGACGGCCCGATGCAATACGACGCCGCCTCGGTTGAAAGCGTGGCTCGTCAGAAAGCGCCGGGCAGCGAAGTCGCCGGTCGCGCCACCGTGTTCATCTTCCCGGATCTGAACACCGGCAACACCACCTACAAGGCGGTACAGCGTTCGGCCAACGTCATCAGCGTCGGCCCGATGCTGCAAGGCTTGAGAAAGCCGGTCAACGACCTGTCGCGCGGCGCGCTGGTGGACGACATCGTCTACACCATTGCACTGACCGCGCTGCAAGCCGCGCAGCAGTAACGCTTTCTTGTTTCGGCCAAAACCCCTGCCAAGGCAGGGGTTTTTTGCGTTTACAAACAGCGACATCTGCGATCGAGCCATTGCTCCAAGCAAACATTTGTTTTAAAGTTCCTGAAAAAATATATTCATATGGGATACGGCAAACACACAGCGCATGGAGGAGCAAACACGCGATGGCAGCATCCAAACTCACCGCATGGTTCATCCCCGACTCGATTCAGCAATCCCCCGAGCAGTCGATTAAAGCCCGCACCGTCGTGGGCGTGGCGCTTTTGGCGGGCATCATCGCCCCGCTATTCGCCATCGAATATTTCCAGCTCAACCACCCGGCCATGGGCTGGGGGATCGTCTGCGGCGGACTCGCCCTATTGTCGGGCCCGCTTATCCTCAAACTCACCGGCGCGTTGCGCTTTACCGCGGAATTCATCATCGGCGCCATGTATTGCATGGTGTGCTGGATGGTGTACGTCAACGGCGGCATCATGTCGACCAGCATCGTCTGGTTCGCCTCGATCCCCTTCACTTCGATTTTCGTCAGCGGCCGGCGCTCCGGCGTCGTCTGGACGCTGTTGGCGCTATGTGCCATCGGCGGCTTTTTCCTGCTCTCCGGCCAAGCAGGCTGGTTGCCGGCGGTACCGATCGACCACGCGCTCATCCCCAAGCTGCAGGCCAAATCGTTGGCCGGCTTGACCTTGATGGTGCTGGTGCTCGCCATGTCCTACGACAAAGCCAAGGTGCAGAGCTTCTCCAAGCTGGAAGAAGCCCGCAGCCAGGCCATCGAGGCGAGCCAGGCGATCAAGACCATGCTCGCGCAAGTGACGCGCTCGATCCAGGATGCCTCCGACGCGAGCCGCGACATCGCCCAGTCGACGCGCAAGATGGCGCAGACCATGACCGAGCAGCGCGAACGGGCTGAGGACATGGTGGTCGTGGCACAGCAGATGGCGGTGGTGACCGGGCAGAATACCGAGCAATCGCTCTCGGCCACGTCGATGGCGCAAAGCGCCGGAGAACAAGCCAATAAGGGCGGCCAGGCGATGGATCAGGCGGTCGACCAGCTAGGCCAAGCCTCGGGCGTGATCGCGCTGGCCGCCCAGCGGCTGGAAGAGTTGGGCCAACGCAGCAGCGAAGTCAGCAGCATTGTGCAGCTGATCCGCGATATCGCCGAGCAAACCAACCTGCTGGCGCTCAACGCCGCGATCGAGGCTGCGCGCGCCGGCGAGAGCGGACGCGGATTCGCCGTCGTGGCCGACGAAGTACGTAAGCTCGCCGAGCGCACTCAACAGGCCACGCAAGGCGTCGAGCAGAAAATCCAGTTGATCGTCGACGGCACGAGCCAAGCCATCGACGCCATGCGCGACGGCAACCGCCAGATGCAGGCGGGAAAGGAGAACAGCGCGTCGGCCCAGCTGCAATTGGGCGACATCATCCGCGACACGCGCGAGCTGGCGGGCATTCTCACCGAGGTCGCCGCGGCCGGCTCACGGCAGAATCAAGGTTTCTCTCAATTCGCCAACGACATCACCGCGGTGGGCGACTCAACCCGCACGCTGACCAGCGAAGTGCATACGATCGCCGAAGCCATTCAGACGCTGGACGGTCTGATGGCCGAGCTCGGCCGGTCGATGCATCAGTTCTCCAGCGCGGCGGCCTAGGGGGCGCAAGCGATCACGGCGGCAGTGCTATAATTGCCGTTTTTGATCGCCAAGACCCTCGCAGCATGAAATCCGAACGCCTCCCGCAAGCCTACCAAACCGCCCTGGCCGACTGTCTGATCCGTGATCGTCGGCCGCTGCAGGCCAAGCTGCGCGATGCCGAGGCGCGTGCGCACAAAGGGCAGCCGGCGGACCGGCTCATCGCTCAAATCGACGCGCAGATCGCGCGCTCGCAGGCGCGCGTCGCCGCGCGGCGCGCGCATCTGCCCACGCCGACGTTCGACGACAGCCTGCCGGTCAACCAAAAGCTGGAAGACATTCGCGATGCCATCGCGCGCCATCAGGTAGTCATCGTCTGCGGCGAAACCGGCTCAGGCAAAACCACGCAAATTCCCAAGATCTGCCTGACATTGGGCCGAGGCGTGCACGGGCTGATCGGCCATACCCAGCCAAGACGGCTGGCGGCGCGCTCGGTCGCGACCCGCATCGCACAGGAGCTCGGCTCGCAGCTGGGCGAGCATGTCGGCTTCAAAGTGCGCTTCACCGACCAGCTATCGGAAAAGAGCGTGGTCAAGCTGATGACCGACGGCATCCTGCTGGCGGAAACCCAGACCGACCGCTACTTGGAAGCCTACGACACGATCATCATCGACGAAGCGCACGAGCGCAGCCTAAACATCGATTTCATGCTGGGCTACCTCAAGCAGCTGTTGCCGCGCCGTCCGGATCTGAAAATCATCATTACCTCGGCCACCATCGACGCCGACCGGTTCTCGCGCCACTTCGACAACGCCCCGGTCATCGAGGTCTCCGGCCGGCTCTACCCGGTGGAAATGCGTTATCGCCCACTGTCCGAACGCGACGAGGACGAGCGCGAGATGGAGATGGAGGACGCCGTGGTCGAGGCGGCGCAGGAGCTGATGCGGGTCGGGTCGGGCGACATTCTGGTGTTTCTGCCCGGCGAGCGCGAGATTCGCGAAACCGCCGAAAAGCTGCGCAAAGCGGGCTTGCGCGGCCTGGAAATCCTGCCGCTGTTCGCGCGCCTCTCCAACGAGGATCAGCAGCGCATCTTCCGCCCGAGCGGCGGCCGCCGCATCGTGCTGGCCACCAACGTGGCCGAGACGTCGCTGACCGTGCCGGGCATCCGCTATGTCATCGACACCGGCCTCGCCCGCGTCAAGCGCTACAGCCCGCGCGCCAAGATCGAACAGTTGCTGGTGGAAAAAATCTCGCAGGCCGCGGCGCGCCAGCGCGCCGGGCGTTGCGGCCGGGTGGAGGCCGGGGTCTGCATCCGCCTGTATGGCGAGGACGACTTCAACGCCCGCCCGGCATTCACCGATCCGGAAATTCTGCGCGCCAACCTGGCGGCGGTGATTTTGCGCATGGCCGCGCTGCGGCTTGGCCGCGTCGATGCCTTCCCGTTCATCGAACCGCCCTCCTCGCGCCAAATCGCCGACGGCTATCAGGTGCTGACCGAGCTTGGCGCGCTCACCGACAGCGGCGAGTTGTCGCAAATCGGTGAGGAGCTGGCGCGTATTCCGACCGATCCGCGTCTGGGGCGCATGCTGCTGGCCGCGCGCGATTTCCATTGCGTGCGCGAGATGCTGATCATCGCCTCGGCCCTGTCGATCCAGGATCCGCGCGAACGCCCATTCGAAGCGCGCGACGCGGCCGAGCGGGCGCAAGCCCGCTTCGTCGACGACAAGTCGGATTTTCTCTCCTTCCTGCATCTGTGGGATTTTTACGATGACGCCTACAAACACAAGAAATCGACGCGCCAGCTGATCAATCTGTGCCACGATCATTTCCTGTCTTGGATGCGCATGCGCGAATGGCGCGAACTGCATGGGCAGCTGGCCGAGATTGCCGCCGAACTCGGCTTTCGCGCCGAACCTCAGCCCACGAATCAGCCGGCGACGGAGAAAGCCAAACAAAAGCTGGACGCGGTCGCCTACGAAAACCTGCACAAGGCGCTGCTGACGGGGCTGATCGGCAACCTCGGCATGAAGTCGACCGAAGGCGACGACTATCTCGGCGCGCGCGGCAGCCATTTCCTGATCTTCCCCGGCTCGGGCCTGAAAAAGAGCAGGCCCAAATGGCTGGTCGCGGCCGAACTGGTGGAAACCTCGCGTCTGTATGCCCGCTCGGTCGCCAAAGTCGAGCCGGAATGGGTAGAGAAACTGGCGCCGCATCTGGTCAAATATCACTACTTCGATCCCCACTGGGAAAAAGCCAGGGGCGAAGTGGTGGCGAGCGAGCGCGTGACGTTGTTCAGCTTGACGCTGGTGCCGCGCCGGCCGGTCAGTTACGGCCGCATCGCGCCGCAAGAGGCGCGCGAGCTGTTCATCCGCGGCGCGCTGGTCGCCATGGAGTACGTCTGCCAGGCGCCGTTCTTCCAGCACAATCAGCATCTGATCCGTGAAGTGGAGCAGTTGGAACACAAGTCGCGCCGCCAGGACGTGCTGGTGGACGAGGACGCGCTGTTCGCCTTCTATGACGAGCGCCTGGGCGCGGAAGTGGTTGACGCCGCGAGCTTCGAGGTCTGGCGCAAGGCGATCGAGCAACAGGAACCGAAAAGGCTTTTCCTGACCCGCGAAGAACTGATGCGACATGCCGCCCAGCATGTGACCGCCAACCAGTTCCCCGAATGGCTGGATAGCGAGGACGGCCGGCTGAGACTGAAATACCGCTTCGAACCCAACCATCCGCTCGACGGCGTCACGGTCGACGTGCCGCTGGCCTTGCTCAATCGCTTGGAACCGGCGCGCTTCGAATGGCTGGTGCCAGGCATGGTGCGCGAAAAAGTGCAGGCGCTGATCAAGGCGCTGCCGAAGCAAATCCGGCGCAACTGCGTGCCGGTGCCCGACTTTGTCACCCGCTTCCTGGCCGCCGAGCCCGATATGGCGCAACCGCTCTCCAGCCAGCTGGCGGATTTCGTCGCCAAGGCCACGCGCGAGCACCCCGGTCCGGACGCCTTCGCCCAAGCGGAATTGCCACCGCACCTGCTGTTCAACTTCCGCGTCATCGACGACGGCAAGCAAGAGTTGGGCACCGGCCGCGATTTGCTCCAGCTGCAACGGCAATTCGGCCAGGCGGCGCAACTCACCTTCCGCGACACGTCGGCCGAGTTCGAGCGCGACGACGTGACGAGCTGGGATTTCGGCGATTTGCCGGCCACGATCCAATTCGCGCGCGGCCGGCAGCAGTTGACGGGCTATCCGGCGCTGACCATCGAGCAAGAGCGCATCGCGTTGCGCCTGTTCGACACCGAGGCCGCCGGCGAACGCGCCCATCGCGGCGGCGTCATCCGTCTGTTGCAACTGCAGCTCAAAGAACAGATGAAGCAGATGAACAAAGGCTTGCCTGGCATGACGCCCATCGCGCTGCAATTGCGGGCGGTGGCCAATGCCGACGAGCTTCTGGCCGACGCGATCGCCGCCATTTGCGATCGCGCCTTCATCGGCGACGATCCGCTGCCGCGCAGCGAAAAGCCCTTCAATGAGCAAAAGGCGCGCGCACGCACGCGCCTGCCGGCCGTCACCCAAGCGGTGATGCAATATCTGGGACAAATTGCCCAGGAATACCAAGTGCTATCGATGCGCCTGCAGAAGCACCGGCTGGGCTTTGAGCTACGCCAACAGCTCGACGCATTGATCTACCGCGGCTTTCTCGCCGCGACCCCCTGGCCGCAGCTGCAACATCTGCCGCGCTACATGAAAGCCATGAGCCTGCGCATGGACAAACAGCCGGCGAACCCGCAGCGCGACGGACAACGCGCGGCGGAAATCCGCCAGATGTGGGATATGTGGCAAGCGCGCATGGACGAGCACCGCCAGCAAGGCGACACACCGCAGCAGCTTGCCGATTTCCGCTGGCAGATCGAGGAGTTGCGTGTTTCGCTATTCGCCCAGGAGCTCAAAACGCCTTACCCGGTATCGCTCAAACGCTTGCAAAAGCAGTGGAGTGACCTCAAGGCGTGACCGGCGCATCAGCTAAATGACATAGAACAACTGTCCGGGCTATTCCAACAGTGCCAGTGTCAGTAAAATGTTGAGCACAACGACACGTGCAGAGCGGGAAATCGACGACATGGCAGACAAGCATGGCCGCATTCAGCAGGCAAGGGTTCCTGGCGACCTGATCGAGGTCGGCCAGTCGCTGCCGTTCGACGTCTTCGCCGATCGCGGCTTCCTGCTGATGAAAAAAGGTCATTACGTTCTGACCGACGAGCAGAAGCGCAAACTGGAACGCGTGGGCGTCACCCAATTCGTCACGGAAGAAAAGACCGACGAGGGTTTTTATAGCGACACCGCCGCGGAAGACAAGCGTTTGCTGCCCGGCCCGTTCGACGAAATGTCCCATCTTTATCTGCGCACGCGCGCGCTCTTGCGCCAGGCCATGCACGTCAAGGACTTTTCCGGTTCGGTGCAGAGCGTCGCCCAAAGCATTCTGCAGCTCGCACAAACTCAACCCGATGCCGTCGTCGCGGCGATACTGCTCGCGCCGTTTCGCGAATATGCGCCCGCTCACGCCGTACATACCGCCGCCTTGCTGGCGCTGTTGACGCGGCGCATGACGCTGCCGCCACATCATCGGGAAATCTTGCTGTGCGCCGCCCTGACGATGAACATCGCCCAGGTTGAACTGCAAAACGAATTGTTCGCTCAGCAAGAAGCCTTGAGCACCGCGCAGCAGGACGAAATCAAGTCCCACCCGCTGCTGGGGTCGGCGATTTTGCGCGAGGCCGGCGTCGAGGACGAGCTGTGGCACACGCTGGTGCAAACCCATCACGAATCGTGGGTCGGCAATGGCTATCCGTTTGCCCTCAAGCGTGACCAGATCTTGCCGCCGGCGCACATTCTGCACCTCGCCGACATCGTCTGCGCCAAGCTGACGCCGCGCCGCTACCGCTCCGCCCTATTGCCCGCGACCGCGCTAGGACAGATTTTTCAGCGCAAGGACGCCGAGTTCGACGAGGCGTTCACCACGCTGCTGATCAAGGAGTTGGGGATCTATCCGCCAGGCAGTTTCGTGAAGCTGGCGAGCCAGGAGATCGGCGTGGTCACCTACCGCGGCAACAAACCCAGCACGCCGCAGGTCGCGGCGCTGCGCAAGATCGACGGCCCCGCTTACGCCGAACCACTGATCCGCGAAGCGCGCAATCCCGCCTTCAAAGTGCTCGAACCCTGCTCTTCGCAGCTCTCCGGCGTGCGTCCGGGTTACCTCGGACGGCTGTGGAAACTCTAGGACGCACTCGCCGCAGGCACTGCACCGCAATCTCATGACGACGGCGCCTCGAACAGGCTGCTACTCTGGTGGAATCACAAGCTGCATTAAACAGTTCAAACACCCGGCGGCGCCACCGGGCGGGATCCGTCACCAACGCTTAGCTGCGCAAGGCGGCTTGTACGACATCGAGCTTATAACTGACCGCGGCCAACAGACTACGCGCCGCTTCCGGGTTGAGCCGTCGCCGTGGTGCTGGCGCCAGTTGCCGCACCAATTGATTGACGGTGAACTGGATATCGCGCAAATCGCGCTCGATGGGTGTGAGGGTACGTCGGTATGCCATAGATCGAACTCCTTCGGCTTACATCATGGAGGAGCTGCCGTAAGGAGGCGGCAGGCCGAGCGAAGGTTGACGGACCGGTGCTTATTCCGGCACACCGGCGAGCCGAAACCCGCCGGTGTCCTTCGCCGGCCCGCCAAAAAAAGCAGGTCGACGTACAACTGAGCACAATGATTTCCCCGTGCTCATAAGCATCGAGACCGTCAAGCCTCGTGTTGCTTCTTTATAAGTCGCAACGATGACGGAGGTTAGGGACCAAGGCAGAGCGCGTCAAGGGCGCACGGTTCGGTTGACGGACGCACGATCAACAACCGTCAAAACAGGGGGGAAATCCTGACACTCGTCACCGACCTAGGGATAGCCCCGGCTTTGCGACGCCAGGGACTAACGGCGTTGGCGCAATGCCGCGCATTGCGCGGCGATTGCTCCCTACGACCCCGGATGCGCACTCGCCGGCGCCGGCTTGCTATTCGTCGCCATGATGCCCCACCCAGCGCTCGCCGCGCCGTGCTGGTCACCGGCCCATTGCTGGCAACTCACACAGGCCAAGCGTCACGCTACGGTAGCGGCCTCTAACGCGCAAAACACGCCGCTGGCCATTTCCTATACCGAATATCTCAAATGGCAGCAGCGGTTCAAAATCTGGATAAGCTAAGAATGGTAGGCGCTCGCAGGCCGTGCGTTGCTTCGCGAACGCACGCTACCCAACGCGAGAGCAGGCGTGGTGCACTGCCTTCGGCGAGTGCACCCTACACGAAGACGCGTCCGGGTCCGTAGGAGGCAATCGCCCAAGAAGACAGCGGGGTCAGGAAGCTTCCCCGACGGCGGGGCCGGTCGCGGCGTATTGCGCCGGCACCAGGCGCGATACGTCCTGCCGGCAGCGCGCGAACGCGTCGGAACGAATCAGCGACTGCCAATCGGACGACTCGCCGCGCCCCTGCATCCGCGCCAAGCGGCGCGACAGCGCGTCGTTTGCCGGGGGCGTCAGTTCGGCCAGCAGTTGGTCGGCCATATCCGGGCGGTTGCACAACAGCACCATGTCGCAGCCCGCGGCCAATGCCGCGCGGCCACGCTCGACGAAGCCGCCGGCTTGCGCCGCCCCTTCCATGCCTAGATCGTCGGAGAAGATCACGCCGTCGAAGCCCAGCTGTCCGCGCAAGATGTCCTGCAGCCAAACGCGGGAGAAGCCCGCCGGCTGGGCGTCAACCTGGGGATAGACCACGTGCGCCGGCATCACCGACTCCATGCCGGCGGCGGATAGGCGCGCGAACGGCAGCAAGTCCTCGCAACGCAGATCGGCCAGCGAACGCTCGTCGACCGGCAGCGCCAGGTGCGAATCCGCCGCGACCCAGCCATGCCCCGGGAAATGCTTGCCGCAGCAAGCCATGCCCCCACGTTGCAGCCCTTGGCGCAAGGCCAGCGCCAATGCGGCCACCGCGACCGGATCGCGACCGAACGAACGGTCGCCGATAATGGCGCTCTTCGCCCAATCGAGATCCAGCACCGGCGTAAACGACAGATCGATGCCGCAGGCGCGCAACTCGGCCGCCAACACGTAACCGACGTTTTCCGCTTGCTGCATGCCTTGCACCGGGTCGGTCCGCCACAACGCGCCTAAGGCCTGCATCGGCGGCAGGCGGGTGAAACCCTGCAAGAAACGCTGCACGCGCCCGCCCTCATGATCGACGGCGATCAACAGCGCCGGCGTGCGCACGGCGCGGATTTCCGCGCACAATGCGGTCACTTGCGCCACGGAGGTGAAATTGCGGCGAAAGAGGATCACCCCGCCGACCAGCGGATGGCGCAAGCGCTGGCGCTCCGCCTCGGTCAAGGTCAGGCCATCCACGCCGACCATGACCGGGCCGCGCGCGCTATTCAGAGGTTGTGTCATGATGTCGTCTCCAGTGGGGACGCGGCGTCCGCGCCCTCCAGCACAACAAAGGCGAGGGCATAAAGCCGCTCGTCGCTGAGGGATACATGGTGCCGGGTCACGCCGCGCACACGCAGGTAGTCGACCAGCGCATCGGCAAGCACGAGCCGGGGCTTGCCCAACGCGTCGTGCTCGAGCGCGATGGCCGGCAGCACGGCAGGCGCGCGCAGTCCGGTGCCGAGCGCCTTGGCGAACGCTTCCTTGACGGCAAAGCGCTTGGCCAGAAAGCGCGCAGGATCTTCGGCCGTCCGCCAATCGTCGAGTTCCCCCGGCGCCAGGATATGGCGAGCCGGACCATGGGGGTGGCGCGCCAGCAACGCCGCCATGCGGGCGATTTCCACCATGTCGGTGCCGATGCCTAGAATCATTCCGGCTCCTGTTCCACTTGCGGCGCCAGCGATTGCAACAGCTCGCGCGAGGCCAGACGCACGTCCGGCTCCAGCAGCGCCTCCAGCATCAACCGCAACAGGCCGCGCGACTCGCGCCGCGTCTGCTCAGCGGAAAAATCGTCGGCGGCCATGGCAAGCAACGTGGCGCCGGACACGATCGCCTGGTGGTTGTCCGGCTCAAAGCCGCGATCGGGCGCCGGCCGCTGCCCCGGCTGGCAGACATACCAGCGCGCGGCGTCGACTGCCGCGCCGTCCTCGTCTTCATCCAAGGTCGGCGCATAGCCAAGATGCCCGACCAGCGCCAGCTCGAAACGCCGCAACAATGCCCCTGGGGGCTCGCCGGCCGCCAGGCCGCGCACGGTGCGGTCGTAACAGCGCCAAATGTCGCGATGCGGGTCTTCGCGCACCAGCAGATGCATCAGCAATTCGTTGAGATAAAACCCGCAGATCAGCGGCAGACCGGCCAATTGCCGCACCCCGCCCTGCCAATCCGCCGCGTGCAGCGTGCGCACTTCGTTCTTGCCGAACCAGGACAGGGTCAACGGCTGAAACGGCAGCAGCAAGCCGCGCAACTCGGCGCGCGGGCGGCGCGCGCCGCGCGCCACGAGGCCGAGCCGGCCGTGGTCGGGCGTCAGAATCTCCAGCAGCAGGCTGGTTTCCCGGTAGGGCCGGGCGTGCAGGATGTAGGCTGGCTGGCGGTCGACCTTGCCTGGGTTCATGGCATCCGCTCTCAATCGAGGCCGAATTCCTTCAGGAAACGCACATCATCGGCCCAACCGCTCTTGACCTTGACCCAGACTTGC
This sequence comes from Paludibacterium sp., assembly GCF_019232825.1. GTDB lineage: Bacteria > Pseudomonadota > Gammaproteobacteria > Burkholderiales > Chromobacteriaceae > Paludibacterium. The sequence continues at coordinate 18,022 of NZ_JAFAND010000058.1, forward strand.
AGAAATACCTTGCCGTCGAACAGCTTTTCCATATCGAGCCGCGCCTCGGTGGAGATCTTCTTCAGCTTCTCTCCGCCTTTGCCGATGACGATGCTCTTCTGCCCTTCCTTATCGACCAGCACGGCGACGTAGATACGGCGCAACGCGCCATCGAGCTCGAACTGCTCGACCTCCACGTTCATCGAGTAGGGCAGCTCTTCGCCCAGGTAACGGAACAGCTTTTCGCGCACGATCTCGGCCGCCAAGAAGCGTTCGCTCTTATCGGTCACCATGTCTTCCGGATACAGCGGCACCGATTCGGGCAGATGCGGCCGCACCTGCAGCAAGAGTTCCGCCAAGCGCTGGCCGTGCTTGGCGCTGACCGCCTCGACGCCGGCAAAAGCGAAATCCTGTTCGACACGGGCGATGAATTCCGCGAACCCAGGCTTATCCTTGGCGCGGTCCAGCTTGTTGACCACCAGGATCACCGGGCTGTTCTTCGGCAACAGCGGCAGGATGTCGCGGTCGGCATCGGTCCAGCGCATGGCCTCGACCACGAACAGCACGCAATCGACGTCGGACAGGGTGTCCCTGACGCTTTGATTGAGCACGTCGTTGAGCGCGCTGCGATGGTGCGTCTGAAAACCCGGCGTGTCGACGAATACGAATTGCGCGTCATCCTCGGTACGGATGCCGGTGACGCGGTGACGGGTGGTCTGCGCCTTTTTCGAGGTAATGCTGATCTTCTGGCCGATCAGGTGGTTCATCAGCGTCGATTTGCCGACGTTGGGACGGCCGACGATCGCGACAAAGCCGCAGTGGAAGGTGGTATCAGTCATCGAGAATGCTTGCCTTTGGCAAAATGTCGCGTCAGTTGTTCGAGCGCCGCCTCGGCGGCTTGCTGCTCGGCGGCGCGGCGGCTACCGCCTTCGCCCGTGGTTTCGATCACCAGATCGCCCAGATCGCACGCCACGCAAAACCACTGCTCATGCGCCTCGCCGTTCTGGGTCAGAATCCGGTACTTCGGCAATGGCAGCTTGCGTGCCTGCAAGGCTTCCTGCAAGCGGGTCTTGGCGTCCTTGGCGTGCCGGGTCGGATCGATGGCGCGCACGCGCGCGTCGTACAGCTTGCGCACGACCTGTTCGGCACAGGAAAAATCAACGTCAAAACTGACCGCGGCGAAGATCGCCTCAAGCGCGTCGGCCAAAATCGACGGGCGGTTGAAACCACCGCTCTTCAACTCCCCTTCGCCCAGGAACAGGTATTCGCCCAACTGCAACTCGTGGGCAATCTCGGCCAAGGTGTTTTGATTGACCAGATTGGCGCGCAACCGCGACAACTCGCCTTCGGTCAGCGTCGGAAACTGATCGTACAGCATGCGCGCCACGGTGTAGTTGAGAATGCTGTCGCCAATGAATTCGAAACGCTCGTTATTGGGGGTGCCGAAGCTGCGGTGCGTCAGCGCCTGGCGCAACAGCACGGGATCTTTGAAAGCATGAGCGAGGGCCTCGGAGAGGCGGCGAAAACGGGTTTCTGGGGGGGTCACCATGATTCAGTTCAAAAGGTTGCCGGCCCGACCTGCGGGTCGAGCCGGAGTAAGTTGGGTGCCTGCATACGCCATGATAATACAGCGCGCGTAAAGCATGAAAAAATCGCGCCCGCTCAGCGGACGAGGCTACCGATACGGCTAGGCTGGGAGAAGTTCATCCAGATGAAGAACGCTTTGCCCACCACCAGACGATCGTCGACGAAGCCCCAGTAGCGGCCGTCCAAGCTATTGTCGCGGTTGTCGCCCATCATGAAATACCTGCCGGTCGGCACTTTGCAGACGAAGCCGTTATCGTCGTAGCGGCATTGATCCCGATCGGGGAAGTCCATCACCTGCGACGGCACCAGCGTCGGCGCGTCCGGGATATTCAGCACCTCGACCTTCTTGGCGCCAAGATGCTCCTGGTAACGGTCGTTGTGAATCATCGCCACGCCCTGCTCCAGGTAATCGTAAGTGCCATCCTTGACGTCGGCGACGGGCTGGCCATTGATCGTCAGGCGCTTGTTGCGATACTCGATCACATCGCCGGGCAGGCCGATCACCCGCTTGATGTAATTGATCTGGGGGTTCATCGGAAAGTTGAACACCATCACGTCGCCACGCTCGACCTGCCCCACCGGAATCAACACGTTATTGAGCACCGGCACGCGGATACCGTAGATGAACTTGTTGACCAGGATAAAGTCGCCGACCACAAGCCCCGGGCGCATCGAGCTCGACGGGATGGTGAACGGCTCGACCAAAAAGGAACGCAGCAGGAACACCACCAAGATCACCGGGAAAAAGCCCCGCGAATAATCGACGACCAGGCTCGCCTCGGCCTCGCGCTCGGCGCGCTTTTTCGCCAACAGCCACTTGTCGAGCGCGTAGACGGCGCCAGTGATCACCACAAACAGCAGCAGCACCGCGGTCAAGCTGATGTACTGGGATAGCACGCCGAAGACACCGATCACCACGAACAGCGCGCCCCACTGCACGGAAGGCGGAAAGTCCTTGGCGCCCGGCTGTTTCTTGCCGCCGAATACGGTCAGCATCAGCCCGATGATCGCCAGTGCCACGAAAACCCAAAAATAATTGCCCGACACTTATTTATCCCCTACTTGAAGAATGGCGAGGAATGCCGCCTGCGGAATTTCCACGTTGCCGACCTGCTTCATGCGCTTCTTGCCGGCCTTTTGCTTTTCCAACAGCTTTTTCTTACGGGTGATATCGCCGCCATAACATTTGGCCAGCACGTTCTTGCGCAGCGCCTTGACCGTTTCGCGCGCGATGATGTGGCTGCCGATGGCGGCCTGAATCGCGATATCGAACATCTGCCGCGGAATCAGTTCGCGCATCTTGGCGGCCAGCTCGCGGCCGCGGTAGATCGAGGTCGAACGGTGCACGATCAACGACAGCGCATCGACCTTTTCGCTATTGACCAGGATGTCCAGCTTGACGAGGTCGGCGGTCTGGAACTCCTTGAACTCGTAATCCAGCGAGGCATAGCCGCGGCTGGTCGACTTGAGCTTGTCGAAGAAGTCCATCACCACTTCATTCATCGGCATATCGTAGGTGAGCATCACCTGACGGCCCATATACTGCATATTGCGCTGTGCGCCGCGCTTCTGGTTGCACAGCGTCATCACCGAACCGACATAATCTTGCGGCACAAGGATGGTGGAAGTAATGATGGGCTCGCGAATTTCGTCGATTTTCGACAAATCGGGCAGGCGCGACGGGTTTTCCACTTCGATGAGCTCGCCGTCTTTCATCAGCACCTGATAGACCACGGTCGGCGCCGTGGTGATCAGATCCATGTCGAACTCGCGCTCCAACCGTTCCTGCACGATTTCCAGATGCAACAACCCCAGGAAGCCGCAGCGGAAGCCGAAGCCCAGCGCCTGCGACACTTCCGGCTCGAACTGCAGCGAGGCGTCGTTGAGCTGCAACTTCTCCAATGCGTCTCGCAGCGCGTCGTAATCGTGGCTTTCCACCGGATACAGACCGGCGAACACCTGAGGTTTCACTTCCTTGAAGCCCGGCAGCGCCGCGTTCGCCTTGCGCGCCGCCAGCGTGATGGTGTCGCCGACCTTGGCCGACTTCAGTTCCTTGATACCGGCAATGACGAACCCCACCTCACCGGCGGACAACTGGTCTCGCTGCACCGATTTGGGCGTAAATACGCCGACTTGCTCGCACAGATGCTCCGCGCCGGTAGCCATGAACTTGATCTTGTCCTTGGGCTGCAACGCGCCGTCGACGACGCGCACCAGCATGACCACCCCGACGTAGTTGTCGAACCACGAATCGATGATCAGCGCCTTCAGCGGCGCCGCCGGATCGCCTTTGGGCGCCGGAATCTTGTTGACCACCGTTTCCAGAATATCCTCGATACCGATGCCGGACTTGGCCGAAGCGCGCACCGCGTCGACCGCCTCGATGCCGATGATGTCCTCGATTTCCTGACTCACGCGTTCGGGCTCCGCCGAGGGCAAGTCGATCTTATTGAGCACCGGCACCACTTCCACCCCCAGGTCGATGGCGGTGTAGCAATTGGCCACGGTCTGCGCTTCCACGCCCTGCGACGCGTCGACCACCAAGAGCGCGCCCTCGCAGGCCGATAGCGAGCGGCTGACTTCATAGGAGAAGTCGACGTGTCCCGGGGTATCGATCAGGTTCAGGTGGTAGACCTGGCCATCGCGTGCTTTGTATTGCAAGGCCGCGGTTTGCGCCTTGATGGTGATGCCGCGCTCCTTCTCGATGTCCATCGAGTCGAGCACCTGCGCGCTCATTTCGCGCGCGTCCAACCCGCCGCAATATTGAATGAAGCGGTCGGCGAGCGTGGACTTGCCGTGGTCAATGTGGGCAATGATCGAGAAGTTGCGAATATGTTTCATCGGAATCCGGGAAAAATAAGAGCAGGTTCCGCCTGCCCTCGACAGCCAAAAACGGCACGCGGCCGGGACGAGCCCGGCCACTGAGGCGTGCCGCTAAATAATTACACTGGCGCGGATTTTAGCTGATTTCCCGCAGATGTGCAGCCAAACGCTCGGTGTCGAGGTGGTAATGACAGATTTCGGTCTCGCCCATCATCAACACCGGCACCAGTTCATCGAAGCGTTCGGTCAGCGCCGGATCGTCGTCGACGTCGCGGATTTCCAGCTCGAAACCATAGCGCTCTCGCCACGGCGCGAGTTCGGCCAGCATGCGGTGGCACAAGCTGCAGTATTCGCGGAAATAAAGGGTCAGCGTCATTCGCCGCGCTCCAGCGCGATGGCGATAAACATCAGATTGCCCTGCCGCATCACCTGCAGCGCCAGACTGCCCTTGCCGCCTTGGATGGCGGACTCCAGCTGTTTCACCGACGTCAGCGGTTCGCCGGCGATGCCGACGATCACGTCGCCCGGGGCCAGCCCGGCGCGCGCGCTGCCGGCGCTGACCGCGCGCACCAGCACGCCGAAGGTGATACCCAGCTGCTGCCGCTGCTGCGGCGTGAGCGGACTCACCACCAAGCCGATTTGGCTGAGGTTACGATCGGTGCTGCTCGGGGGCGACGAAGGGTCGGACGATTCGCTGTCGGCCGGCGTTTCCTTGAACTCGTCGCTTACCAGCGCCACTTGATGCGATGCCTTGTCGCGCCATATCTGCAGATTGAATCGCGTCCCCGGCTTGGCCATGCCGATCACGCGTTGCAGGTCGCCGCTATTGCCCACCGGCTGCTGGTTGACCGCGGTGATGATGTCGCCCACGCGCAGACCGCCGCGCGCCGCCGGGCCCTTGGGGTCAACCTGCACCACCAGCACGCCGTCAGGACGGGCGAGACCGAAGGAATCCGCCAGTTCCTTGGTAAGCGGCTGCAAGGTCACACCGATACGGCCGCGCGCGACCTTGCCATGCGCCTTCAACTGATCGGCCACTTCCAACGCCACATCGATCGGGATCGCGAGCGAGATACCCATGAAACCACCGGAGCGGCTGAGGATCTGCGAGTTGATCCCCACCACTTCGCCATTCATATTGAACAGCGGGCCGCCGGAATTACCGGGGTTGACCGCCGCGTCGGTTTGAATGAACGGCACGTAGCTATCATCGGGCAATTGACGCCCCAGCGCCGACACGATCCCCGACGTCACGCTATTGTCGAGGCCGAAAGGCGAGCCGATGGCCAGCACCCATTGTCCGACCTGCAGGCTAGACGACTTGCCGAGCTTGACCAACGGCAAGTTGGCGCCCTCGATTTTCAACAACGCCACGTCGGTGCGTTCGTCGGAGCCGATGAGGCGCGCCTTGAATTCCCGCTTATCAGTCAGCGTCACGGTAATCTTTTCCGCCTTGGCCACAACGTGCGCATTGGTCAACACATAACCGTCGGCGGAAATGATAAAGCCGGAACCCAGCGACCCGACCTCGCGCTCGCGCATTTGCGGCGGCGCGAAGCGGCGGAAAAATTCGAAGAAAGGGTCGTTGCCGAAAGCATCCGGCAAGCCGTTGGCCGCCTGACGTTCGATGCGCGACGTGCTGACGTTGACCACGGCCGGCCCCTCGGCCGCGACGATACGGGTAAAGTCCGGCAGGCCGGTCACGTCAGCCGCCGACGAGACGCCACAGAAGAATGAGGTTGCCAACGCGGCAATGGCCATCCAACGCTTCAATGACATGCTTTCCCTCCAACACGGAAAAACGAACTCACAATAAGGGCGCGCCATTGGCGCGCCCAGCCTCAAACGGACATCAAGGACGGGGAACGATGTGCAGACCGCGCACCAGCGCGGCGAGCGTCGGCTCCGGCATATCCCCCACCAGCGTCAGCATCTGATCGCCCTGGCTGTTGGTCGCCATATTGATGGCGCCATGCAGGTTCACGCTCTGCACCCGGCGCAGCGCCGAGGGCATGTCCTGCGGGATCGGCTCGACGAACAGCGACAGCATCACCAGTCCATCGGAGTACACCATGTGGCGCACGAGTTGGGTGCTATTGCCGCCCGGCAGGGTCCGTTGTATCGAACGAATCATTTTGAACCCCGACGGCAGACCGGCGACGTCGGTATGGCTGGCGGCCCCGTCGGCGGACTGCGGCGGTTGCGCGGGTCCGCGCAATTGATTGCTCAGCTTGTATTGCGGCTTAAGCTGACTTTTGTCGCGCGATGGCGTCAGGTCGATTTGGGTAAAGGTGTATTGCTCGATGACGTCGCCGTTGCGCGGCGAGAGCGTCATCATCTTCAACGGCAACGAGGTGGATTGATCCGCGCAAATCCGTTCGGTGTAGCGTTGCTGATCGCGGGCGCGTACCTCGATCCAGTTGCAGTCCCGCTGCGCGACCCGGTCCGGGCCGAGCTTGCGCAGGGTATACGACTGGGAGATATCCGCCACATCATCGGACATCAACGCCGGAAATAAGCGCATGGCGCTGATCTTGGCCGCCAAAAGCGAACGCTTGTCCGGCGCGAAACAGGTCAGCGCCTCGCCGTTGCGCACGATTTCCCGCGGCGGGCCATCGAGCGCCACGCGGCGCTCCTGCACCGACCCGGGGCCGCCAAGACGCACGATATGGAAGGTTTCCAGCGTGTCTTTCATTTGATGCAGATAGGTACCGCTCATCGGCTGCTGGCGTCCCGCATCCGTCACCCGTTGAAACAACGACCAGTCGTCGTCGGCCAACGCCGCCAACGGCAAAGCCAACAGAGTCAATCCCAGCGCAATCTTCCTCATCAGTGCGCAGCCCTCCGGCTGTACGACACTTGCACCAGGCCTTGATCCGCCGTCAGCTCCTGATGCGCCAGAAAATAGGCATCGGCGTTGCTGCTGGAGACCGGCAACAGCGCCACCTGCTGCTGAGCCTGGGCATTGACCGCCACCGCGGTATGCGCAGGACGCGCCAGCTGCTGCCAAGCCACGACGGCGGCGAAGCTCACACTGGCGGCCAAGGCCGCGGCGCCCGCCATGCGCACGCGCTGGGCGCCATGCCAGCGGCGCGGCGCCAGCACGGTGGGCTCCTCCTTGAGCCGCGCCGATACGCGGCCGCGCACGTCGATGCTGACGTGCGCGTTGGCGCGCATGGCATCGCCGATCAAGTGGTAGTCATTCCAGGCCTGCTTCAGGGAGGCGTCAGCCTCGATGGCGGTCATCACTTGCGCGGCGGCGTTTTCGCCAAGCTCGCTGTCCATCAGTTCGGAAATGCTCTGTCTCATCTCTACCACCTCTCTACCACCTTTTGTTTTTGGCCGTATCCAGCAGCGGCCGCAACTCGGTCGCGATCGCCTCGCGCGCACGGAAAATCCGCGAACGTACTGTGCCAATCGGACAGTCCATCACCTTTGCGATTTCGTCGTAAGACAACCCGTCCATTTCTCGCAAGGAAATGGCCGTCCGCAATTCTTCGGGCAGACGCTCCACCGCCGCGTTCACGGTGGCGATAATCTGCTTGTTCATCAACGCCGATTCGGGCGTGTTCAGGTCCGGCAACTGCGCGGCCAGGTCGAAGCTCTCGCCGTCTTCATCCTCGAAGTCGGCGTGCACAACCGGGCGGCGAGCGCTGGCGCTGAGAAAATTCTTAGCCGTATTGATGCCGATGCGATAAAGCCAAGTGTAGAACGCGCTCTCCCCGCGGAAGGCGGGCAGCGAACGGTACGCCTTGACAAAGGCCTCCTGGGTCACGTCCTCGATGTCGGCGCTATCGCGTAGAAAGCGTGACAAGAGACGGGCCAGGCGCCGTTGATATTTCGCAACCAGCAGATCAAAGGCTCTTTTTTCCCCTTTTTGAGCACGTGCCACCAGCTGTTGATCGATATCACGATCACTCATTCGTTTTTAATGCTCCCTGAATAGCCCACGGGATTTTCTTTCTAAATTTGCGTAGCGGGCTGTAGCTAGACCACTACGCCTGTTGGGAAGTTCCCAGAGTCGGGAAGGGAAAGTGAGAACCTTAGCAGAGCCGCTCACAAAGGTGAATGGCGCATGGCGTTGCTTCTCATTATACCAAGCACTTGCTAGAATGACATTTGACTGAGATGATCGATTAAATCAACGGTCCCCCTTCCCTCAATTTCTTACGTCATGGAGCCGCGCATGAGCACCCCTGGATTACGTTTCCGCCAAGCCATTGAAGAGGAGCGTCCGCTGCAAGTCGTCGGCGCCGTCAACGCCTACGCCGCGCTCCTGGCCGAACACAGCGGCTTCAAGGCGCTGTATCTGTCCGGCGGCGGCGTGGCCGCCTGCTCCTGCGGCATCCCCGATCTCGGCATCACCACGCTGGAAGACGTGCTCATCGACGTGCGGCGCATCACCGATGCGAGTCCGCTGCCGCTCTTGGTCGACATCGACACCGGCTGGGGCGGCGCCTTCAATATCGCCCGCGCGGTCAAAAGCCTGGAAAAAGCCGGCGCGGCAGCCGTGCACATCGAGGACCAGGTGCAGCAAAAGCGCTGCGGCCATCGCCCCAACAAAGCCATCGTCAGCCAGGACGAAATGGTCGACCGCGTCCGCGCCGCCGTGGACGCACGCCAAAACAACGATTTCGTGATCATGGCGCGCACCGACGCGCTGGCGGTCGAGGGCCTCGATGCAGCCCTGGCGCGCGCCGTCGCCTGCGTCGAGGCCGGCGCCGACATGATCTTCCCGGAAGCGATGACCGATCTGGCCATGTACCGCCGCTTCGCCGAGGCGACCGGCGTGCCGATCCTGGCCAATATTACTGAATTCGGCGCCACCGATCTTTATGACACGGCGACATTGCGCGATGCCGGCGTGGGCTTGGTCCTCTACCCGCTGTCGGCTTTCCGCGCCATGAGCCAGGCGGCGCTCAACGTCTATCAAACCATCCGCCGCGACGGCAGCCAGCGCGACGTGCTCGCGACGATGCAAACCCGCGCGGAGCTATACCAACATCTGGGTTATCACGACTACGAACAAAAACTGGACGCGCTGTTCGCGCAAAGCCAGGGCCAATAAACAGACGCCTGCACTGAAGGAGAAATCGATGCAAGAAGCCGTACTGGCTGGAAAACCGAAAAAATCCGTCGCGCTCTCGGGCGTCGCCGCCGGCAACACCGCTCTGTGCACGGTAGGCCGCAGCGGCAACGACCTGCACTATCGCGGTTACGATATTCTGGATCTCGCCGGGCAGAGCGAGTTCGAGGAAGTGGCTTATCTGCTGGTGCACGGCAGCCTGCCCGACCGCGTCGCGCTTGCCGCCTACAAGACCCGTCTGCAAAGACTGCGCGGGCTGCCCGCCGCCGTGCGCGGCGTCCTGGAGGGCCTGCCCGCCGCGACCCACCCGATGGACGTGATGCGCACCGCCGTTTCGGCGCTGGGGTGCATGCTGCCGGAAAAGGACGATCATGGCGAAGCCGGCGCGCGCGACATCGCCGACCGCCTGCTGGCGAGCCTCGGCTCGATGCTGCTCTACTGGTATCACTTTAGCCACAGCGGCCGCCGCATCGACACCGAAACCGACGACGACACCATCGGCGGCCATTTTCTGCACTTGCTGCACGGCAAGACGCCGGCGACGGAACACGTCCGCGCCATGCACACCTCGCTCAATCTATATGCCGAGCACGAATTCAACGCCTCGACCTTTACCGCGCGCGTCATCGCCGGCACAGGCTCCGACATGTACTCGGCCATCGCCGGCGCCATCGGCGCCTTGCGCGGCCCCAAACACGGCGGCGCCAACGAAGTGGCCTACGAAATCCAAAGCCGCTACGCCGACGCGACCCAAGCGGAGGCCGACATTCTGCAGCGCCTCGCCGCCAAGGAGGTGATCATCGGCTTCGGCCATCCGGTCTACACCGAGTCGGACCCGCGCAATCAGGTGATCAAGCGCGTGGCGCGCGACCTATCCGAGCAAAGCGGCAATATGCGCCTCTTCGACATCGCCGAACGCATCGAGACGGTGATGTGGTCGGCCCGGCACATGTTCCCCAATCTCGACTGGTTCTCGGCCGTCAGCTACCACCAGATGGGCGTGCCCACCGCGCTGTTCACGCCGCTGTTCGTCATCGCCCGCACCAGCGGCTGGAGCGCGCACGTCATCGAACAGCGCCAGGACGGCAAGATCATCCGCCCGTCCGCCAACTACATCGGGCCGGAGGAGCAAACCTTCGTTCCGCTCAAGGATCGCTAGCCAAGGAAACCCCATGTCCGCACACATCTCCAACACCCGCCCCGAGCACGATCAGGTGCTCAAGGATATCGCCCACTACGTGGCCAATGTCGCCATCGACTCCGCCGACGCCTGGAACACGGCGCGACTATGCCTGATGGACACGCTGGGCTGCGGTCTGGAAGCGTTGTCGTACCCCGCCTGCACCAAGCTGATGGGGCCGATCGTGCCCGGCACCGTGGTGCCGAACGGCGCGCGCGTCCCAGGCACCTCGTTCCAGCTCGACCCGGTGCAAGCCGCGTTCAACATCGGCGCCATGATCCGCTGGCTCGACTTCAACGACACCTGGCTCGCCGCCGAATGGGGCCACCCCTCCGACAATCTGGGCGGCATCCTGGCGACCGCCGACTGGATCAGCCGCGAGCGCCTCGCCCGCGGCGATGCGCCTTTGACCATGAGGGACGTGTTGGAAGCCATGATCAAAGCGCACGAGATCCAAGGCTGCCTGGCGCTGGAAAATGCCTTCAACAAGGTCGGTCTGGATCATGTGGTGCTGGTCAAGGCCGCCTCCGCCGCCGTATGCGCCAAACTGATGGGCGCGACCGAACGCGAAATCGCCGACGCGGTGTCGCAAGCCTTCGTCGATGGACAGAGCCTGCGCACCTACCGTCACGCGCCCAACACCGGTTCGCGCAAATCGTGGGCCGCCGGCGACGCCACCAGCCGCGCGGTACGCTTGGCGCTGTTCACGCTCAAAGGCGAGATGGGGGTGCCCGGCGTGCTGACCGCGCCGGTATGGGGCTTCTACGACGTGCTGTTCAAGGGCAAACCGTTTGCCTTCCAGCGCCCTTACGGCAGCTATGTGATGGAAAAAGTGTTGTTCAAGATCTCCTACCCGGCCGAATTCCACAGTCAAACCGCCGTTGAATGCGCGATGAGCCTCAATAAGCAGCTGCGCGAAATGGGCAAGACCGCCGCGGACATCCGCAAGGTCACCATCCGCACCCACGAGGCCTGCATCCGCATCATCGACAAACAGGGACCGCTGGCCAACCCGGCAGACCGTGACCACTGCATTCAGTACATGGTGGCGGTACCGCTGTTGTTCGGCCGGCTGACCGCCGCCGACTACGAAAACGACGTGGCCGCCGACGCGCGCATCGACCCGCTGCGCGCCAAGATCGTCTGCGTCGAGGATCCGCAATTCACCCGCGACTACCATGATCCGGACAAGCGCAGCATCGCCAATGCCCTCACCGTCGAACTCGACGACGGCAGCGTGCTGCCCGAGGTGGTCTGCGAATATCCGATCGGCCATCAGCGCCGGCGCGGTGACGGCATTCCGCTGCTGGAAGCCAAGTTCCGCGTCAATCTGGCCCGCCGCTTCCCGGAAAAGCAGCAACAGGCGATTTTCGATCTATGCAGCGACCCGGCAAGGCTTTTGGCCACCCCGGTGAATCGCTTCACCGACCTTTGGGTTATCTAAGCACCACGCCTGGGCCCGCTGACGGGCAAAACGGAACCTGCCGGAGGCCTGCGCCGCCGGCGGGATTTTCTCCTGGATAAACCGGTTAAAACACATGGCCGCGCGGCGTTATTCGCCTCGCGGCCATTGCCAACCATCCAGGAGAAACCATGTTCAGACCCTTGCCGTTTTTCGTCGCGGCCGCCCTTCCCTTCGCGGCGGCCGTGCCGGTGCTTGCCTGCCAACAAACCGCCAGCGCCAAGATCGCCGGCACCGAACGCGTTTTGCGCTACTGCGTGATCGATGGCATGGCCGTGCTTGGCGACATGCAGCTCGGCGAACACGCCATGATTCAATGGCAGGGCTTCATCCGCATGCCGGTCACGGATTGGCGGCGCGCACAGGCGGATCAGCGGCGCAATGCCTCGGAACCCGGTGGGCGGCGCGGCAAGCGCCACATCGGCGCGAACGCCGTCGCCGGCTATGGCGCCAGCACTTGGCCGCGCAACACGCTGATGTTCGCCTTTGCGCCCTCGGCGACGGCGCGCACGCAAGCCGCGATCCGCGAAGCCATGCGGGACATCGAGCAGGACACCCATGTGCGCTTCAAGGAGCGCGATAAGGAAACGGACTATGTCGTCATCGAGACCCGCCCCGTCGATCCCAAGCGTCCCACCTTGTGCGGCGAGGCCACCGTCGGCCGGCTGGGCGGGCCGCAGACGCTATTTTTGGTGCAACGTCCGCCAAGTCAGCGAACATGCGAAACGCCCGGCGTGGCGCGCCACGAGCTACAACATGCGCTGGGATTCTTCCACGAGGATATCGACCGTGGACACCTCGGCCTGACGCGGCGGGAAATCGCCGCGATCAATGCCTACTACCCCGCCGGCGAAGCGTCCGGCCGCCGCATGCCGCGCCCGGAAACCGCCTGGAACGTGCCGCAGCTTGTCATCGACCAAGGCGGCCTCGGCCAAGCGCAACTTCGCCTCGGCCACCCGGCGCTCACATCCGACAAGATGGTCTGGCGCGACGAATATGGCAACGCCTTGCCATTTCGCACCATCATCGACCGCACCAACCGGCATCACTATACCTTGACGGTCAAACCGGGCAGCTTTCATGGGGTCGCCAAACTGTCGCTGACACTTGCCGACGCCGATGGACAAGCCGTTCAGGCGCCAGCCCTAACGCTCAGGGTCGCCCCCCGGCGCCAAACCAGCGCTCATCCGGCATCGCAGCCAGAGCGGCAGCTGGTGTCGCGCTATGGCGGTAACCGCTGCCTGCAGGCGCCGCCGGCACTCAGTGCCGACACCCGCCTCAAGGCCGCGTTTTGCCGGCCGGGCGAACCATTGCAGCAGTGGCGCGCGCTGCCGGCAGGCCTGATCGAAAGCACGGCGCACGCGGGGCATTGCCTAACGCCGTCTCCGCACAACGCCGGCGCCACCCTGTCGCCGTGCCAGCCGAATACGGCCGGACAGCACTGGCGGCTCGGCGGGAACGGCAACCTGATCAGCGGCGGGCCGGGCCAGCCGCATCTCTCGATCGATGGCGGCCTTGGCGTTCAGGCGCTTGCGCCGGTGCGCAACGCCACCTGGCAGCGCTGGGATTGGCGTTAGCGGCGGCTTGCCAACGCGCGCGGGGCGCATGGCGGCGGCCGGACGTGCTACACTGTGCGCCTTTTACCCAGAAGCTAAGTGCCTGTGAATAAAACCGCTTTTTCCGCCCTCGCCCTGTCCGGCCCGATGCTCGCCAACCTGGAAAGCCTCGGCTATCAGTCGATGACGCCGATTCAGGCCGAGAGTCTGCCCGCCACGCTGGCCAACCGCGACCTGATCGCTCAGGCCAAGACCGGCAGCGGCAAAACCGCGGCCTTCGGCATCCCGCTGATGGAAAAGATCAACCCGCGCTGGTTCGCCATCCAGGGCCTGGTGCTCTGTCCGACGCGCGAACTGGCCGAACAGGTCGCCAAGGAACTGCGGCGGCTGGCGCGTCACATCGACAACATCAAAGTGCTCACGTTGTGCGGCGGCAGCCCCATGGGGCCGCAAATCGGCTCGCTGGAGCACGGCGCGCACGTCGTGGTCGGCACGCCGGGGCGGCTGCGCGATCACTTGGGCCGCGGCACGATCGACCTGTCGACCGTACACACGCTCGTGCTCGATGAAGCCGACCGCATGGTCGACATGGGTTTTTTCGAGGATATCGCCGGCATCGTCAGCGCCTGCCCGAAAAAGCGCCAGACCCTGCTGTTTTCCGCTACCTACCCGGATAACATCCGCAAATTGTCCGCGCCGTTCCTGCGCGCCCCGCTGGAAGTCAAAGTCGAGTCGCTGCATGCGGCAAGCCAAATCGAGCAGCGCTTCTACAAAATCGACGCCGGCGCACGCAACGACACCGTGGCCAAGGCATTGCTGCATTTCCGCCCGACCTCGACGCTGGCGTTCTGCAACACCAAGATTCACTGCAGGGAGCTGGCCGCCGCGCTGACCGATCAGGGCTTCGCCGCGCTGGCGCTTTATGGCGAACTGGAGCAGCGCGAGCGCGACGAGATCCTGCTGCGCTTCGTCAACCGCAGCGTCTCGGTGCTGGTGGCAACGGACGTGGCGGCGCGCGGGCTGGATATCCAAGCGCTCGACATGGTGATCAACGTCGACGTCGCGCGCGACGCCGAGGTGCATGTCCACCGCATCGGCCGGACCGGGCGCGGCGACCAGCAGGGTATCGCACTCACGCTCGCGGCCGCGGCGGATCAGCGCTGGGTCGACGAAATCGCGCGTTATCAGCAGGCGCCGGCGGTATGGCACGACAGCGCGACGTTGACGGCCAAAGGCGCGGGGCGGCTCACGCCGCCGATGGTGACCGTTTGCATCGCCGCCGGCAAAAAAGAAAAGCTGCGTCCGGGCGACATCCTCGGGGCGCTCACAGGCGATGGCGGGCTCGACGGACAGACGATCGGCAAAATCCAGATCGGGGAATTCACGAGCTATGTCGCACTACAGCGCGACGTTGCGGAGAAACACTTCAGCCGGTTGACCGCGTGCCCCATCAAGGGCAAGGCGCGCAAGATGCGTCTGATGTAACTTACGGCCGTTGCGGTATGCTACAAGCCTAAATAATATTTTTAGGTTTGATGATGGCCATCATTTTCGACACCCGCCCCGAACGGCTCGACCGCGATGCGATCTATCGTTATCTCAGCCAGGAATCCTACTGGGCGCGCGGCTTGCCGCGCGCCGTCTTCGACCGCTCGTTGGCAGGCTCGCTCTGCTTCGGCGGCTACGACGAAACCGGCGCGCTCGTGGCCTTTGCCCGCGTCATCACCGACCGCGCCACCTTCGGCTATCTGGCCGATGTATTCGTCTTGCCCGGCTGGCGTGGTCAAGGCATCAGCAAGGCGCTGATGCGCTACATTCTCGATTACCCGGAATTGCAAAATTTGCGCCGCTTCATGCTCGCCACTGCGGACGCCCACGGCCTGTACGCGGGTTATGGCTTCACCCCGCTGTCCAAACCGGAACGGCTGATGGAGCGGCTGGACCAAGACGTCTACCGGCGCATGACGGCCAGCGAATGAGCGTTTAGGGCCTGTCTGCAAACCTTAGTCATTCTAAGGCCAAGCCGCCCAACGACGCAGATGGCCGTTTACCAGGTCAGCCCTTCGGGGCCGGTATCAGCCGGCGCAGGAAGACCGCCATTTCCTTCTGCGCCTGAATATCGCCGTGCGCCGCCGCGACGGCGATACCCTGGCGGTAGGCATCGGCCGCGGCGGCCGACTCGCCGGCGGCCGTCAACACCTTTCCCAGCAGTTTCCACGCGGCGGTGTAATCCGCCTGCCACGCCAGCGCCTGGCGCAGGTGACGTTCCGCCTCCGCCAGCCGTGCCGCCTTCACGCATTCGCCGGCAACGGCAAAGCGCAACAGCGCGTTATCACGCGGCCCGTCGACCATCTTCAACAATGCGTCGAGTTGCGGCATGGCTCAGCCTCCATTCGAACGATCCGGCACCAGCACGGTGCGATTGCCATTGCTTTCCATGCCGCTGACCAAACCCGCCGCTTCCATTTCCTCGATCAGCCGCGCCGCGCGGTTATAACCGATGCGCAAATGGCGCTGCACCGACGAAATCGACGCTTTCCGGGTACGCAGCACGATTTCCACCGCCTCGTCGTATAACGGGTCGGACTCGGCGGCGGCGCGCTCGCTACCGCCCGCCGCGTTTTCTTCCAACTCCGCCTCGCCGGTCAACAGTCCCTCGACGTAATCCGGCTCGCCGAACGACTTGAGCGTTTCCACCACCGCGTGCACCTCGTCGTCGGTAACGAACGCGCCGTGAATGCGCTGCGGATAACC
This sequence comes from Paludibacterium sp., assembly GCF_019232825.1. Classification (GTDB taxonomy): domain Bacteria; phylum Pseudomonadota; class Gammaproteobacteria; order Burkholderiales; family Chromobacteriaceae; genus Paludibacterium. Next base: position 34,449 of record NZ_JAFAND010000058.1, read on the forward strand.
GCTGCCCGGCGGCAGGTACAGCATGTCGCCCTGCCCCAGCAACGCCTCGGCGCCCATCTGATCCAGAATCGTGCGGCTATCGACCTTGCTCGACACTTGGAAAGCGATACGCGTCGGGATGTTCGCCTTGATCAGACCGGTGATCACATCCACCGACGGCCGCTGGGTCGCCAAGATCAGATGGATGCCGGCGGCGCGCGCCTTTTGCGCCAGACGGGCAATCAACTCCTCGATCTTCTTGCCGGCCACCATCATCAGGTCGGCGAATTCGTCGACCACCACCACGATGCACGGCAGCGTTTCCAACGGCTCTGGCGTCTCTGGCGTGAGCGTGAACGGATTGGTCAAAGGCATGCCGGCGGCGCGTGCCGCCCCCACCTTCTCGTTGAAACCCGCCAGGTTGCGCACGCCAAGCGCGCTCATCAAGCGGTAGCGCTTTTCCATCTCGCCGACACACCAGTTAAGCGCGTTTGCCGCAAGCTTCATATCGGTAACCACCGGCGCGAGCAGATGAGGAATGTCGTTATAGACCGACAACTCCAGCATCTTCGGGTCGATCATGATGAAGCGCACGTCCTGCGGCGTGAACTTGTAGAGCAGCGACAGAATCATGGCATTGACGCCGACCGACTTGCCCGAACCGGTGGTGCCGGCAACCAAGAGATGCGGCGCACGCGCCAAATCCATGACCACCGGCTCCCCGGTAATGTCTTTACCCAACGCCAGCGTCAACCGGACAGAGGAATCGGTGAAGGCGTCGGATGACACAATCTCTGACAGGCGGATCATCTGCCGTACGGGATTGGGCAGCTCCAGCCCCATGCACGTTTTGCCGGGGATCGTCTCCACCACCCGGATCGACGCCAGCCCCAAGGCGCGCGCCAGATCTTTGACCAGATTCACCACTTGGCTGCCGCGCACGCCGACTGCCGGCTCGACCTCGAAACGCGTGATCACCGGCCCCGCGTAAGCGTCCACCACACTGACCTTGACCTTGAACTCGGCCAATTTTTCTTCAATGACGATACCGCGCTCGATCAGCGCGTCCTCGTCCTCGCGCACCTGCTGCGCCTCCGCCGGCCGCAGCAAGGCAAGGCTCGGCAAATCGCTTGGCGACCAGTCGCGCAAGACGGATTGCGGTTTCGGCTGTGGTTGTGGCGCCGCCGCGGGCGGCGCGATGACCTCCGGTTCGGCGGCGAACGGCGGTGGCGCCTCGCGTACGATCTCGGGCCGCTCCTCGATCGACGTCCAGATCAGCTTGGCCGCCTCATCGGCGGTGAAGGGCGACCGCACGTCGGACGCCGTCGCCTCTTCCGACTCGCGTGGCATCGGCATCGCCGCAGCAGGCGCTACAGGCACGGATTGGGGTGCGCGCATGGCCGGCTGAATGTCGGGAATAACCGGCCGCGTAACGGGCTCCGGCGCAACGGAGAACGTCCGCGTCGACACGGCGGGATGGATTTCCAGGGCAGCCGGGCGAGGCGGCGCGGCGCGGGGGACGCTTGCCGGCGGCACGAACGCGTCCTCTGCCTCTGCCACCGGCGGCTCGGCACTGGGCGCAGGGACAAAACTCGCTGAGCGGCGAATATCGGCGGGTTGACGCAACAACGGCGAGACGGGCACGTTCTCGGCGACAGCCGGCGACGTGTCGCCGCCGGCGCGGCCACGGTCGCGCCAGCGCTGACCATGGATCTGCCGCAAACTCTCGCGCACTTCATCGGCGTCGATCACCGGCAGGATGCGCTCGGCGTTGAGCGCCTCGCCGCCATCGCGCCAGCGCGCGCCAATAGACGACAGGTTCTGCTCCACTTCGGCCGCCCCGATGACCGGCAGCACGCGTTCGCTGCCCGTGGTGTCGCCGCCGTCACGCAGACGCGAGCCTATCGACTGTAAATTCTGTTCCACTTCCGCCGGCCCGATTACCGGCAACGGGGCCGTCGGCGCCGGCTTCGCCACCGGCGTTCTGAGCCGGCCCATCACATTGCTGCGCAGCGTGCGCTGATCGAGCACCGGGAGATCGACCGGCACGGCATCAACCGGTGGGGACGCCGCGAGGACGGCATCGACCGGTTCGGCCCAACGCCCGACAGGCAGAGGCGCATCGACCACGGCCTTCGTATCGGGCTCGGCTTCCGGTTCGGCCCGAGACAACCACGCGTCCTCACCGCCGCGCGCGGGATCGGGATCCAGCCACCAGCCCACAGTCCGCCGCCACAGAGGCACCAGCCGCCCGGTCAAACCCAGCCACACCATTGCACCGATCACTACCGACAGAACAAGCCAAGACACACGAACACCCACGAATCGAAGAGAGAAAAAAACGGGCCACGCGAGCCCACCGCAGACCCATTCGGCTCAATAGATGCAAATTGTACCGTTTTTTCTTAATCAAGCGGGCGCCCCGCGCTGCGCAAGGCCTTTGCGGCGCAAACAAAAAGGAATCGTTTTCACTCAAACCCTGCCGACAAGCGTACCGCAAGTCAAATTACGCCTCGCCGATCACCTCACCGACAAGCACTTCTTCATCATCGGTAAGATTAAGCTTGAATCGCCGCCGCCCCCTACTCCCTGGGATAACAAGGCGATATAGTTTGAATGTAATCGATTACAAGCACACTCACCCACAGAAGGTAAACCAATGGCAACGATCCTCATCGCATCCGCAACCGATCCGCCATGACCGCGTATTCGAGGTCCTCCGCGTCAGGCATGGCAGGCTGAGGTCGCCATCAACCGCCATGACTCGTTCCCCCGCCCCTCCTCCCCATGTCCACCCCCGGCGGGGAACGAGCCAGGCGCAAACAAAGGCGGGGTTTCCCCCGCCTTCGTCATTACCGCCGTGCAGCTCAGACCTTGACCGATTCCGCCTCGTCAGCATAGCTGGAGAGTTGATCAAAGTTCATATAGCGATACACCTCCCCGGCCTTCTGATTGATGATGCCGATATTGGCGTGATATTCCTCCACCGTCGGGATGTGCCCCAGCTTGGAACAAATCGCCGCCAATTCGGCCGAGCCCAGGAAGACGTTGGCGTTTTTGCCGAGACGGTTGGGGAAATTCCGGGTCGAGGTCGACATGACGGTCGCCCCCTCGCGCACCTGCGCTTGGTTGCCCATGCACAGCGAGCACCCGGGCATTTCCATCCGGGCACCGGCACGGCCGAGAATGCCGTAGTAGCCCTCTTCCGTCAGCTGCTGCGCGTCCATTTTGGTCGGCGGCGCAACCCACAGCTTGACCGGAATGTCCACCTTGCCCTCCAGCAGCTTGCCGGCGGCGCGGAAGTGGCCGACATTGGTCATGCATGAGCCGATGAATACCTCGTCGATCTTGGTGCCCGCCACGTCGCTCATGACCTTCACGTCGTCCGGGTCGTTCGGGCAGGCCACGATCGGTTCCTTGACATCCGCCAAATCGATCTCGATGACCGCCGCATATTCGGCATCGGCGTCCGGCGCCAGCAACACGCCATGCGCGATCCAATCCTCCATCGCCTTGATGCGGCGCGCCAGCGTGCGTGCATCCTGATAACCGTTGGCGATCATCGATTTCATCAGCGTGATGTTGGACCGCAGATACTCGACGATCGGCGCCTTGTTCAACCGCACCGTGCAGCCGGCGGCCGAACGCTCGGCCGAGGCATCGGTCAATTCGAAGGCCTGTTCGATCTTCAAGTCGGGCAGACCTTCGATTTCCAGGATGCGACCGGAGAAAACGTTCTTCTTACCGGCCTTGGCCACTGTCAGCAGGCCTTGCTTGATCGCATACAACGGGATTGCGTTGACCAAATCGCGCAAGGTAACGCCAGGCTGCAACTGCCCCTTGAAGCGCACCAGCACCGACTCCGGCATGTCGAGCGGCATCACGCCGGTCGCGGCGGCAAACGCCACCAGACCGGAACCGGCCGGGAACGAAATACCGATCGGGAAACGGGTATGCGAGTCGCCGCCGGTGCCGACGGTATCCGGCAACAGCAAGCGGTTGAGCCAGCTGTGAATGATGCCGTCGCCCGGACGCAGCGATACGCCGCCGCGACTGGTGATGAACAGCGGCAACTCCTTGTGCATCTTGACGTCGACCGGCTTCGGATACGCGGCGGTATGACAGAACGACTGCATGACCATGTCGGCGGAGAAGCCCAGGCAAGCCAAGTCCTTCAGCTCGTCGCGCGTCATCGGCCCGGTGGTGTCTTGCGAGCCCACCGTGGTCATGCGCGGTTCGCAATACGTGCCCGGACGCACGCCACGTCCTTCCGGCAAGCCACAGGCGCGGCCGACCATCTTTTGCGCCAGCGTGAAGCCGCGGCCGCTATCGACCGGCGATTTGGGCAGGCGGAACACGGTCGAGGCCGCCAGGCCCAGCGCTTCGCGCGCCTTGGCGGTCAATCCGCGGCCGATGATCAGATTGATACGACCGCCGGCGCGCACCTCGTCCAGAATCACGTCGCTCTTGAGCTTGAATTCGGCAACGACGGCGCCGCTCTTCTCGATCTTGCCGTCGTAGGGATAGATATCGAGCACGTCGCCCATGTCCATCTTCGACACGTCGACCTCGATGGGCAGCGAGCCGGAATCCTCTTGCGTATTGAAGAAGATCGGCGCGATTTTGCCGCCGAGCGTCACGCCGCCGAAGCGCTTGTTCGGCACGAAGGGGATATCGTGGCCCGTAGCCCACACCACCGAGTTGGTGGCCGACTTGCGCGACGAGCCGGTGCCGACGACGTCGCCGACGTAAGCCACCAAGTGACCCTTCTTCTTCAAGTCTTCGATGAATTGGATCGGGCCGCGCTTGCCGTCTTCTTCCGGCACGAACGCCGCACCCTGGCGGGTATTCTTCAGCATCGCCAGATAGTGCAGCGGAATATCCGGCCGGCTCCAGGCATCCGGCGCAGGCGATAGATCGTCGGTATTGGTCTCGCCCGGCACCTTGAACACGGTCACGGTGATTTTCTTGGCCACCTCCGGCCGCGAGGTGAACCACTCGGCGTCGGCCCACGACTGGACCACGGCACGCGCCACGGCATTGCCCTGGTCCATCTTTTCCTTCACGTCATGAAAGGCGTCGAACATCAGCAAGGTCTTCTTCAACGCCTCGCCGGCCACCTGCGCCACCTCGGCATCGTCGAGCAAATCGACCAGCGGCTTGACGTTGTAGCCGCCGAGCATCGTTCCCAGGAGTTCCGTCGCGCGCGCGCGGGCAATCAACGGGCATTTGACGCTGCCTTCGGCCACCGCGGCCAGAAACGAGGCCTTGACGCGCGCGGCGTCGTCCACGCCGGGCGGCACGCGATGGGTAATGAGGTCGACCAGCGCGACTTCCTCGCCCTTGGGCGGATTTTTCAACAGCTCAACCAGTTCTTCGACCTGCTTGGCGGACAGCGGCAGGGGCGGAATGCCCAGCGCGGCGCGCTCGGCGACATGCTGACGGTAGGCTTCTAACATGACATGGACCTTCTTTGCTGGGTTGGCCGGCACGCTGGGCATCCGGCGGGATATCCGTTGTTTTGCATAAGGAGGGATTCTTCACCCCTTTTTATGCTTTTGTAGTGTTTTGAAGATTACGCCTTTCATGGCCGGCATTCAAACGAGTATTCGCCACATGGACTGTGAGATAAAATCACAATATGAACACCTATCCGCCGCTCAACGCATTGCGCGTATTCGAGGCCGCCGCTAGGCTGGAAAGCTTTTCCGCCGCGGCCGCCGAGCTGTTTGTCACCCATGGCGCTGTGAGCAAACAGATTAAGCAACTGGAAGAGTGGCTGGGCCAGCCGCTGTTCGAACGCAGCGGTGGGCGCGTACGCCTGACCGATGCCGGCTGGCGCTATCTCGTCCAAGTGCAGGACGGTCTCGATCTGATCGCCAACGCGACCGCGCAGTTACAGCAGCCGGACCGCCAGCGCCGATTGTCGATCAACGCCACGCCGACCTTTGCCAGTTATTGGCTGTTGCCGCGGTTGGCGGCGTTTCGCGAGCAATTCCCCGATCTTGAACTGCACCTGGTCACGTCCGATCGCGACATCCGCCGTCTGGACGCGCCATTCGACATCGCCATCCGGCGCGGCCCCGGCGACTGGCCAGGCCACATCGCCCGCCCGTTTCTCAAGGAATGGGAGCTACCGCTGGCCAGCCCGGCGCTGCTCACCCGCTTGCCGGTGCGCGCGCCGGGAGACCTGGCCGCGCACACGCTGCTGCATGCCGACACGCGTCCGACCGCCTGGCCGCGCTGGCTGACGCTCGCCGGCGTCGCCGAACTGAAACCGGCCGGCGCCATGCACTTCGACCGCTTCTCGTTGGCGCTGCAGGCCGCCTGCGACGGCCTGGGCGTCGTACTCGGCCCGCTCCCCATGGCGCGGCGGCTATTGGATCAGGGATTGCTGCTTGCCCCGCTGGCAACCCCCGTGGTCCCGGTGCGCGACTTCTGCTGGATCGTTCCGCGCGCCGGCAGCGACGACCCCACGGTCACGGCCTTCTGCCGCTGGCTGGAGGATATGGGGCAATAGCGCCGGCTGCGCTATAATCGGGGCCACACGGCATGTTTCCGCCGCGACAAAACTAAGGAATGCCATGAGCCGCATTACACTTTCCCGCTTTCTCATCGAGCAACAACGCAAGGCGGGCTCGCTGCCGCCCGATCTGCGCCTCCTGATTGAAACCATTGCCCGCGCTTGCAAGGCCATTAGCTTCGCCGTCAACAAGGGCGCACTGGCCGGCGTACTGGGCGAAGCGGGTACCGGCAACATCCAGGGTGAAGCACAGAAGAAGATGGACGTTATCGCCAACGACTATCTGCTCGACGCCAACGAATGGGGCGGCAACTTGGCGGCCATGGCATCCGAGGAAATGGAATTGCCGTATCACATCCCGGGCGAATACCCGAAGGGTGACTATCTGTTGCTGTTCGATCCGCTCGACGGCTCGTCCAATATCGACGTCAACATTTCCGTCGGCACCATTTTCTCCATTCTGCACAATCCGAACGGCAACCTGGCGCCGCGCGAAACCCATTTCCTGCAAAACGGCAATGCGCAGGTCGCCGCCGGCTATACCATTTATGGCCCGCAAACCATGTTCGTGCTCACCTTCGGCAACGGCGTGCATGGCTTCACCCTCGATCGCGAGCAGGGCAGCTTCGTCCTGACCCATCCCGATATGCGCGTTCCGGAAACGACCGGCGAATTTGCCATCAACATGTCGAACCAGCGCCACTGGGAAGCCCCCGTCAAGCGCTACGTCGAGGAGCTGTTGGCCGGCAAGACCGGGCCGCGCGGCCGCGACTTCAACATGCGCTGGATCGCCTCGATGGTGGCCGAAGTGCACCGCATCCTGACGCGCGGCGGCATCTTCATGTACCCGCGCGACGCGCGCGAGCCGGAAAAACCAGGGAAGCTGCGACTGATGTACGAAGGCAACCCGATGGCATTCGTCATCGAGCAGGCCGGCGGTCTGGCCACCAACGGCTATCAGCGCATCATGGACATTCAGCCGAGCGCGTTGCACGAACGCGTGGCGGTGTTCCTCGGCTCGCGCGAGGAAGTCGAAACCGTCTCCGCGTACCACCAATCCTAAGTCCGCTCCGCCTTCCGCCGGCCCGCAATCCGGGCCGGCACCCTCTTCTCTCGCCGGCCGCGACCATGACTTAAATCAGTATCGCGGTTGGCGCTTGCAGTATGCTGGTCTAAATTCATTTTAAAGCAAGCGATGAAGGGAACTGGCCATGCTGGAAGTGGAGAACTTAATTGCCGCGTTGGTCGAACCGTCGCACGTGCAGGCGCAAATCATCAAGGCCGCGCTGGCCGAACGCGGCATCGACCAGGTCACCGTGTATGAAAGCGGCGCCAAACTGTTCGACGCGCTCAGCACCAAACTACCCGACCTGATCTTCAGCGCGCTCTACTTGCCCGACATGACCGGCACCGATCTGGTCTACACGCTGCGCGACACGCCGGCCTGGGCGGATTTGCCCTACATCCTGATTTCCAGCGAAACCAACCCTTATTACCTCGACCCGGTCCGACAAGCGGGCACCATGGCCATCCTGCCCAAGCCTTTCACCCAAGCGCAGCTCACCATGGCATTGGAAAACACGCTGGATTTTCTCAATGCCGAGTCGCTCGATCTCGGTATCGATGTCGGCGCCGACTTCGCCGACCTCGCGGTCTTGCTGGTCGACGACAGCAGCACCGCGCGGCACCACATTCGCACCATCCTGGAAAAGATCGGCTTTGAAAAAATTTACGAAGCCAACAATGGCCTGGAAGCGGTGCCGATGCTTAACGCGCAGCTGTTCGACCTGGTTTTCACCGACTACAACATGCCGCAAATGGACGGCCGCGCGCTCGTCGAGTTTATCCGTAAGGAAAGCATGCAAAGTTCGGTGCCGATCATCATGGTGTCGAGCGAGGACAACCAAGGCCGGCTGTCCGCGGTGGAAGCCGCCGGGGTATCCGCGATTTGCGACAAACCCTTCGGCATTGAAGTGGTGCGCAAGCTGGCCGGCCAGCTGTTGGCCAACCGCGAATGAGGCGCCGCCGTGCGCAAATCGCGCACGGCTTTAACGCCAATGCGACACACACTATATAGAATCAAACACTTATAAAGCAATTTTTACCGTTTTACTTGCCAGACGGTTTTATTTAGCGTATCTTCCCTTTCCTTGCATTTCGCCGCGCATCTCGTTTCAAGCTTCTGCGCGGTGAACTCTGCTGTATTCATCGTCCCTAACCGTTTTCCAGGCTTCGTCCACGAGATGTCCCGCTCTAGGACCGTTGTTGTTCGCCGCTTGCCAGGTTGGTGCCGATGAGCCGCGCGGCTATTCAAACATCCAAGTGAAGCCGCACAACCGCCAAGTGACATCCGGACACCTCCGGATCGAAAGGACATCATGACGTTTTCCGAGCTGGGCGTTTCGCCCCTGATTCTCCGCGCCCTCGACGAGGCCGGCTATACCGAACCCACCCAGGTTCAAGCCGAAGCCATTCCCGCGGCGCTCGCGGGCGAAGATTTGTTGGTCTCGGCACAGACCGGCAGCGGCAAGACCGCGGCGTTTCTGCTGCCGTCGCTAGTCAAACTCGCCCAACGCTCCGCCGCGTCCGGCAAAGGCCCGCGCGTACTCGTGCTGACGCCGACGCGCGAATTGGCGCAGCAAGTTGAGAAGAACGCCACCGAATACGGCACGCACCTGCGCTGGCTGCGCACCGTGTGCCTGGTCGGCGGCGCCTCCTTCGGTTATCAAGTCCGCGCCATGGCGCGTCCGGTCGACATCATGGTCGCCACCCCGGGCCGCTTGATGGACCACATGCGCCAGGGCCGCGTCGATTTCTCGCGCCTGGAAGTGCTGGTGCTCGACGAAGCCGACCGCATGCTGGACATGGGCTTCATCGAAGACATCGAAACCATCGTGCGCGCCACACCGGAGTCTCGTCAGACGTTGATGTTCTCCGCCACGCTCGACGGCGTGGTCGGCAAGCTGGCGGCCAAATTGACCCGCAATGCCCGCCGCGTCGAAATCGCGCGCGCGGAAAGCGGCGGCAACATCGAGGAGCACTTGCTCTACGCCGACAATACGGCCCACAAGGATCGCCTGCTCGATCACGTGCTGCGCGAAGCCGGCTTTGATCAGGCCGTGATTTTCACCGCCACCAAGATCGGCGCCGAGGAATTGGCCGACAAGCTGTCCGACCAAGGCTTCTCCGCCGCCTGCCTGCATGGCGACATGCCGCAGAACTGGCGCAACCGCACGCTGAACGATCTGCGCCGCGGCCGCATCAAGGTGCTGGTCGCCACGGACGTCGCCGCGCGCGGCATCGACGTGCCGACCATCGACCTGGTGGTCAACTACGACCTGCCCAAACAAGCGGAAGACTATGTGCACCGCATTGGCCGCACAGGCCGCGCCGGTCGCGACGGGGTTGCCATCACCTTGTCGGAAACCAAGGAATTCCACCGCGTGCGCCGCATCGAGCAATACCTGAAGCGCCGCATCACCGAAGGCGTCATCGAGGGCCTGGAGCCGACCCGCCGCCCGCAAAAGAGCGGTAACGGTCAGCGACGCAACGGCAACGGCGGCAACAACGGACAGCGTCGCCAGCATGGCCAAGGCAACAGCGGCTACGGCGGCCCGCGCAAGTCAGGCAGTGGCAGCGGCAGCGGCTACAACAAGCGCGCGCCGCGCCAACAAAGCGCCGGCTAAGACTTTGTCACCAGAAAAAACGCCACGTGAACCATGTGGCGTTTTTTTATTGCATGCCGGCATCTTCAACCGCAAACGCTTCGCAGCAGCGTCAGGTACGCCTGCACCGACGCAAAACAATCGACGCTGACCCGACACCAGCTGGACAGTTCGCCTTGAGGAAATGCCAGCCGCACGCTCTGCTCATGCAACCGTGCGCGAAAAACCGAAAGGTCGCACGGCACCTCGTGCAGGACAAAATTCGTCGGTCCGTGACGCGTCGCGATCCCCAGTTCGGACAACCCCTCCAACAGCGCCGAACGCGCCACCTCAAGCAAAAAGCGCGAGTGCTCCAGCCAGGCGGCATCCTCCAGCGCGTCGCACGCCGCCATGACCCCCGGCAGATTCATCCCGGTGGCCAGCGGCACGCGCAATTGCGCCGCCAGACGGGCATTGCGCGTTACCGCATAGCCGACGCGCAAACCGGCCATGCCATAGGCCTTGGAAAATGAACGCAACACCAGCAGATTGCGCGGCAGCGCGCTTTGCCGACGGATCAGCGAGCGCTGGCCGTGGTCGGGCATGAATTCGATATAGGCTTCGTCGATGATGAAAAAGACGCGCGGTCCCGACTGGGTGATCCAATGTAGCAACGACTCGCGCGGCAAGACCTCGCCCGAATAACAATCCGGATTGCTCAAATAGACCACCGCGTCGCCTTGATGCTGCTCGACCCGCTGGCGCAAGCGGGGCAAATCGATCCGTCCGTCCGCCGTTGGCCCGACCGGATAGGCCTTGAGCGGCGAGGGAAAAGCCAATACCGGCGCATACACCGGCAACGGATGGAACAACGTGGCTCGGCCCGACTGCAACCGGTCCGCCAGAACGGCGAGCAGCACGCTGGTCGAGCCGGCGCCAAGCAGCACACGCTCCGGCGACTGCCCGTGAACATTGGCCAGCGCCTGTTGCAAGCGCCAAGTCTCCTGTTCTGGATAACGCCAGCTTGCGCGGCTCGCGCCAATCATTTGCGCGCGCGTCGCAGGGGCCAGGCCAAGGCGGTTTTCGTTCCGATCCAGCAAGAGCATGACTTCCCCGGTAAAAATGACAGGGGTGTCATCATGGCGATATCCGGCGGGCCGGAACAGCGAACCGCCGAGGAAACACTTAAATCTTACCCAATTAGCAGAATATTCTTACACAAACCCTATTCCGCCATCGTACTGCGCATGAGTTCATCCATGGCCCGACGGTCAATCCGCACCGGCAGCACCACTTGGCGCATCGGTTCGCCGGCGGAAAGATGCAGCGTCTCCATACAGATCTCTGTACCCGCATCCTCGCCCTGCCCCGTCCGCAAGACGCCCATGCGGTCGAGGCATAGCGTCTCCTTTTCCAGGCGGAAATAATCCTGGGGATGGGTCAGCATGTGCGCCACCAATTCCAACAGGCCGCTCAACTCGGTCACGCCACGGAGCTCGGTCAACCGCGTCTGAGCGGCCGCCTGCCGCGCCAGCAACCCGGCTTGATCGTGCGGCAACGGATCGTCGGCGGGCATGGCGTCGATGAGCAAGGCTTCGGGATGCGCCAGCGAGGCCAGCCGCAGACGTATACGCGTCAACTCGCTCTCCAGTTCGCTGCGCTCCTGGGTCAGCAACGACAACCGGCGGGCAATGACATGCGCAATCATGTCTTGTCCGCGCAGCACCGCCTGCGCGCGCAGCGCGTCCCAGGAAGCCGCGGGCAGCACCACGCGCTGATGATCGAAGCTCACCACGACCTGGGGCACGTCGCCGCGCAATTCGCCATTGTGGCTTTCCAGCCCGTAGCGTTGCGTATCGGTGCGCTGCATCACCAACAGCGCCACCGCTTCGTCGCCGAGAGAGGGGGTGTGAAAAAAGGCCAACAGCGACTCGCTGCGCGCGAGCGCCGCCCGAAGACTGGCAGGAGAAGAGAAAAACAAACCGATACGGCGATCGAGCGTAAAGGACAACAGCGACAGCGCCATCGGCGCGGGCCAGTCGCGGACGAGCGACGCGACGTAATCCCTGCTGATACGCACACCGGGCAGCAGCGCCTTGCGAAATCCAGGCAGTAGCGCGAGCCGCGCATCCGTCGCCGCCACCACCCGGTCGATCGCTTGCGCCTCGTCGGCGCTTGGCACCGCGCCGGTTTGGAATACCTTGCGTATCAGCCCGCCCAGCATTGCTTGCCCATCCGAAAAGGCCGCTAGAGCGCGGCCCGCCGCCGCGCCACCCTGTCAAAACGATTCGTCGTCGCGCAGATAGCGCCATTGCCCCGGCGGCAGATTGCCGAGCATGATCTTGCCGATGCGCACCCGCTTCAAACCCGTTACCCGCAGGCCAACCAGTTCACACATACGCCGGATCTGCCGCTTCTTTCCCTGACGCAGGACAAACCGCAGCTGATCTTCATTTTGCCAGCCGACTTCCGCCGGCATCAGGGGCTCGTCATCCAGCGACAAGCCATGGTTGAGCAGCGCCAGGCCATTGGGAATCAGCTGGCCGGTCACCCGCACCAAATATTCCTTTTCCACCTGGGAGTTCTCGCCGATCAACTGCTTGGCAATACGCCCATCCTGAGTCAGCACCAGCAAACCCACCGAATCGATATCCAGCCGACCGGCCGGCGCCAACCCTTTCAAATGCCCGGGCGTAAAGCGCTGGCGAGCAGTGTCGCCCACCCAGCGGCTGCTGCCGGTGACAAGCGTCACCGCCGGCGGGTACCCCTTCTCCGCCTGGCCGGACACATAACCGACCGGCTTGTTGAGCAGGATCGTCACGCGTGCCGACTGCGCGGCGCGCGCGCGCGCGTCCACCTCGATCTTCTGATGCGGCAGCACCTTCAGCCCGAGTACGGCCACCTCCCCATCGACCTTGACCCACCCTTGCTCAATATAGCTGTCGGCCTCGCGGCGCGAACAAACACCCAACTCGGCAAGGCGTTTGGAAAGACGTACCGGTTCCATCTGAACTCCCAACAATAAAGGCGACCCGTGACGCCGACAGGATCGCCTTTCTTACAATCGAATAGGCCCGTATTGTAAGAGATTGGCGCCAGGAACAAAACAGCTTCAAGGTGAAATCGTATTGAGAGACGCGGCCATGGCCGCCGCCAGATCGGTCAGCGCCTGATCGTGCGCCGCCACGAGCGCGGCGGCGTCGCCACCGTGCAAGGGCTCCTCGCGCGTCAGCGAACCCGAGGCCAGCACCCGGCCGTCACGCAGCACGCGCCAACTGGCATCGAGCCGCAAGCTGTCCGCGCCGGCGGTCAAGTCGCGCACGTCGAGCGTCACCAGCCAATCGGCGGCATAGGGCATCGTCGACGGCCAGGCGCGCGCCTGGCCCCAGCGCAGATCCGCGCCAATGCCTTGCGCCAACGCCGCGGCAATCAACTGCGGCAGCGGCGCCGCCCACTCGGCGCGCGCGAGCAGCACCACCCGCCCACTGGCATCGGTACGCACAAGCTCGGGCCGGTCGAGCCACGGCGGTAGCGACACCGGCCCCACCTGCAGCACGGGTCCAGCGGCGGGATGACCGCCAGCTACGTCGCCATGCGTTTGCAAGCGATAATAGTCCACCGGCGCCGAGGCGCAGGCCGACAACAGCAGGCAACACAGCAAGACCCGCACGAAGGTCATGGCGCATCTCCAGGTTTCCCTCGCAGCAAGGCCTCAGGGTGGCGCTGCAGGGTATCGGACAAGTGACGGACGCTCTGCGCCGCAGCGGCCACTTGGCGTGCGGCATCGCGCAAATCTTGCTGTAGCGGCGCATCCGGGCGCAACGATTGACGCGCGCTATCCAGTGTTTGCTGCAGCGCTTGCAGCGTGTTCAACAATTGCGGCAACCCCTGGCCGCGCACGTCGCTCATCAGTCCGTCGGCTTGGTGCAAGGCGCCATCGAGCGTGTGCAACGTGCGGCGCGTATCGGCCGACAAGACGTCCAGCTGCATGCGGTCGATGCTGCGGGCGATGCGGGTCAGACTATGTTGCAGCTCGCTCGTGTCGCCAGCCATGCTGGGCAGGAGCGCCACGCCGCCGACATGCGTCAGCGCTGCGGGCGCCGCATCGGGGAAATAGTCGAGCGCCACATACAGTTGCCCCGTCAGCAGGCTGGCCGTGCGCAACTGGGCGCGCAAGCCCTTGGCCACAGCCCGCGCCACCTGCGCGTCGTCCAGCCGCTGCGCGACCGGACGGCCGCCCGCCGCCGCGGTGAGCCGGCCCGGGTAGATCTGCATGCCGACCAGCATTTGCGGGCGGCCGATGGTCGTGGAGGCATCCAACGCAATGCTGGCGACTTCGCCGATGACCAGGCCGCGGAAATCCACCGGCGCCCCCACCGCCAGCCCGCGCACCGAATCGCTGAAGCGAACCAGAATGCGTTTGACGTCCGCCTCGCCGCTACGCAACGCCTGCTCATGATCGCGCGCCAGCACAAACAAGTGGTCCGACGCTGCTTCCGGCGCCTGCGCGTCGATATCCGGCGTGTCGAACGCGACACCGCCCAGGGTGGCCGCCACCAGCGATTGCGTCGCCAACTTGATACCCGTGGCGTCGAGACTGACGTCGATCCCGCTGGCATGCCAGAAGCGGCTATTGCCGGTCACATAGCGGTCGTAGGGCTGGTTGACGAACACGGTGACGGCCACGCTGCGGCCATCCGGCGTCAGGCGATAACCGACCACCTGACCAACCGGCACGCGCCGAAACAAGACGGGCGAACCGACCTCCAGCGAACCCAGATCCTCCGCATCCAAGGTGAACTGCCGGCCAGGCCTGTCGCCGCTGACGATCGGCGCCTCGGTAAGCCCGGTGAACGTGTCGCTGGATCGCGTCGAGTGCCCGACGTCCATGGCGATGTACGAGCCCGACAACAAGGTATCCAACCCGGAAACCGTGCCGCCGCTGATTCGCGGCCGGACAACCCAAAACCGGCTGTCGGTCACGAGATAAGGCGCGGCCTCGCGCACCAACCGGGCTTCGACCAAAATATGACGCCGGTCGGGACTGAGCGTGACCGACGTCACCTCGCCGATGTCCACGTCCTTGAATTTGATGCGTGTCTTGCCCGCTTCCAGCCCCTGGCCGGAATCGAAGGCAATGGTGATCGCCGGCCCGCGCGACAGCGCCGCCGAAACCACCAGCCATCCGCCGATGAGCGCCGCCACCAACGGGACGAGCCAAACCAGCGAGGGGTGGAAACGCCGCCGCGGCGACACGCGGGCATCCGGCAGATCGTTCATCGGCGGTTCAGTCATGCACGGTCCTCCTCGGCGGCGTCCCAAATCAAGCGGGGGTCGAAGGCATGCGCGGAGAGCATGGTCAACACCACCACGGCGGCAAAGGCCAGCGCGCCCGGTCCGGCCTGTATCATCGCCAAGCTCTGCCATTGCACCAAGGCAACCAACAGCGCCACCACGTAGATATCCAACATCGACCACGGCCCCACCGCTTCCAGCAGGCGATAGAGCCGCGTGCGCTGCAACGGCGCCCAGCGCCAGCGAAAATGGACAGATAGCATCAGAAAGCTCAGACAGAGAATTTTCAGCAAAGGCACCAGGATGCTGGCGATGAACACCACCAGCGCCAACGGCCAGGAGCCGTCCAACCATAGGTACACCACGCCGCTGAGAATGGTATTGTCCTGCCGGCCGAACAGCGTGCGCGTTTCCATGATCGGCAGCACGTTGGCCGGGATGTAGCACAGCGTGGCGGCAACGAGCCACGCCCAGGCTCGGCTCAAGCTGTCGGGCTTGCGCACCGCCAGCGATGTGCCGCAGCACGGACACGCCAGCGTTCTCGCGCCGTCATGACGGGTCGTTTGACCACAGACCGGACAGGACAGCAGACGGAGCGTCGTGCCTGCTAGGCTGTTTTCAGCGCGCGGCAACATGCCCATAACCCCTCGGAATCGAATTGGCTGGCATTGAGCGCCAACAAGAGAATCAACACGCAAAAAGCCCACAGACCTTGGCCGATGACGACGTCCGCCAAATGCGCGAGCTTGACCAGCGCCACCAGAACGCCCATCAGAAAGACTTCCGCCATGCCCCACGGATGCAAATAATGCAAGACGCGCAAAATGCGTTCGAAGCCGGGCGGCGCCCTACGCCACAATGGGGGAAACAACAGATAGCCGAGCACCAGCAGCTCCGCCAACGGCACGAACCACGCGGTGGCGATCACCAGAAAGGCGACGGGCGCCATGCCCTGCCGCCAGAGTGCCAACGCCGCGCCGACGAGCGTCGTGGCGGTCCGCGCGCCTTGCGCGCTCATGACGACCAAGGGGAAGACATTGGCAAGAACGAACACCACAAGCCCTGTCAGCACCAGCGCGGCGCGCGCCTGCAGACTCATGCCCGGACCGCGCTGAAGCACCGCGCCACAGCGTGCGCACTGCGCACGCTCTCCGCGGGAGGGCTTGCCGCGACGTTGCACCAGGTCGCAATCGTGGCAAACCACCAAGGCCGGTACCTTCTCGATGTCGCCCATGCGCCGTGCGCCTTGCGTCAGTTTTGCGCTTCGCGCATATCCGTCGGTGTCAACGCGGTTTGGCTGCCCTCGTCGCGGTTCCATTCGCCCGACAAGCTCCAGCGCTTGTCCTGCGGCGTCAGCGTCAGATCCCAACGCGTGGCGCTGGTCGGTTTGAGTTCACCGCTGTAATGGCCCGGAGAGCCCGCCACCAGCGTGAGCGTTTGATCCAGGGTGGCGATGGTCGGGTGCGAGAGCTGCAGCGTCAATACGGGCGGCAGCGGTTCGGCGCCGCGGGCTGTCAACGTCAGCGAAACGCTCGTTCCCTGCAAAGTGAGTTGGCCGGACAGTCCCATTTGCTGCGCGGCCTTGCCCGCGTCGATCACCGAGTTGATCGCCTGGCCCGCGGCATAATACTGCTCTTGCACCATCGGATCGGCGCCATGCGTGGCGATGTAGGCGAAATAACTGCCCACACAGATCGAGGCAAAGGGAATCGACATCAGGAGCCATGGCCAACGCTGCCGGTACCATGGCGTCGTGTGCTGGGCTTGGATCGTGTTCTTCATGGTTTCTCCGCCAACATTAAAGTTTGCTGTCGATTATCCGTCATATCCCTACAGCATGGAAAGTCGCAACCACAATAATAGGAGGGATACTGCCACGACAGACTTCAGCGGTTACAAGTAATCCATCAGCCGGTAATACAGCATGCCCAACGCCAATGCCGGCGCAGCAAACCGCGTGCCCCCCGGGAACGGCCGATGGCGCAAGCGGGAAAACAGCTCCAGACGCGTGCTTTCCTGCGCGATGGCCTCAGCCAGCATCTTGCCGGCGATGCCGGTAATGTTGACGCCATGGCCGGAGAAACCTTGCAAATAGTAGATCGACTTGTCCAGTCGGCCAAAATCCGGCGCCCGGCTCATCGTGATGTCGACGAAACCGCCCCAGGCGTAGTCGATACGGACATCGGCAAGCTGCGGGAACACCCGCAGCATGTCTTGCCGCATGGCCTGCCCCAGCTGACGCGGTTCGCGGCCGGTGTAGCTGACCTTGCCGCCGAACAGCACGCGCTGATCCGCCGACAGCCGATAATAGTCGAGCACGAAGTTGCTGTCGCACACGGCCATGTTGTTGGCGATGAGCGAGCGAGCCCGCGCCGGACCCAACGGCTCGGTGGCGATGACGTAGGTCCCCACCGGCATGATGCGCGACGCCAATTCCGGCGCCAAACGACCGCCGAACACGTTGCACGCCAGCACCAGATGCTGACAGCTGACGGTGCCGCTCGCCGTAACCGCCTGCGGAGACGGTGCACGCACGATGGACTGCACCGGCGTGTTCTCGAAAATCGTCACACCGGCCGCTTCGGCTGCGCGCGCTAGACCCAGCGTGTAGTTCAGCGGGTGCAAATGCCCCGCCAGCGGATCGTACAAGCCGCCGACGTAGCGCTCGCTGGCCAGTTCGCCGCGCAGACGGTCCCGCTCCCAGAAATCGTACTGACGATACCCGTAGCGGGTCTCCGCTTCCCGCTGCCAGGCGGCGAGCGCGCGCAGCTGACGCGGCTTGACCGCCACGGTGCAATAGCCGCGCGTCCAATCACAGTCGATCGCGTGCTGTTTCACGCGCGCGTCGATGATTTCCACCGCCTCGACCGACATATCCCAGAAAGCCCGGGCATACTCGTCGCCCGCCTGGCGGCGCAAAGTATCCATATCGCAGGCGAAGCCGCTGATCACCTGCCCGCCGTTGCGGCCCGAGGCGGCGAATCCAATCTGCGACCCCTCCAGCAATCCCACTTTGAAGCCGCGCTCGGCCAAATTCAGCGCGGTCGACACCCCTGCCAGGCCGCCGCCGATCACGCAGACGTCAAAACGGGCATCGCCATCCAGCGGCGGCCGCGTCACCCAGGGCGTGGCGGTGGCGGCGTAATAAGAATCGACGTGAGGCTGGCGGGCGCATTGCAGCATAAAGACCTTTCGCTGATCGATGGGTGTCTAAAAAGATTAGCGCATGCTTAATATTTTTGACAACAGCATAAAATAACTTTGCACACGGTTTTCACATTGCCAAACCCGCACGGCAAGCTCAGACTGTGCGCCTGCCGTCAGAAAACACTTACATAGTCATCCATGCTCGTCCCGCTGATCGTCGCTTGCGCCATGCTGATGGAAAGTATGGACGCCACCGTCATTACCACATCGTTGCCCGCGATCGCCCACGAACTCGGCTATAGCCCCGTGACCTTGAAGCTCGCGCTGACGGCCTACGTCGCGGGACTCGGCATTTTCATTCCGATCAGCGGCTGGATGGCCGACCGCTTCGGCGCGCGCCGCGTATTCAGCGCGGCGATCGTGGTCTTCATGGCGGGGTCGCTCGGCTGCGCCGTATCGCAGACGCTGACGGGCTTCGTGCTGGCACGGTTTCTACAGGGGATCGGCGGGGCCATGATGGTGCCGGTGGGACGGATCGTCATTTTCCGCACGGTACCCAAATCGGAATTGATCCGTGCCATCGGCTACCTGACCATTCCCGCGCTGTTGGGACCGGTGATCGGCCCGCCGGTCGGCGGCTTCATCACCACGTATTTCGACTGGCGCTGGATCTTTCTGATCAATCTGCCATTGAGCGGGCTGGGGCTGTGGCTATCGAGCCGCTATCTGCAGGCCTGGCGCGAGGAAAACTGTCCGCCGCTCGATTGGCCCGGCTTCTTGCTGTCGGGAATAGGCAGCGCGCTGGCGATGCTCGGGCTCGCGCTGGTCGGCACCGGCCTCGTGCCCGCGCCTTGGATAGGGTTGTTATGCGCCGGCGGCGCGGCACTGCTTATCGGCTATTGGCGCCATGCGGAACGGACCGAGGAGCCCTTGCTGGACCTGCGCCTCTTGCGCATCCCCACCCTGCGCGCCAGTGTGCTCGGCGGGTCGTTCTTTCGGCTGGGACTCGGCGCCACGCCCTTTCTGCTGCCGTTATCGCTACAGGTGGGTATGGGACACAACGCCTTCGTCGCCGGGCTGGTCACCTGCGCCTCCGCCGTCGGCGCCATCACGATGAAAACCATTGCCGCGGCGGTGTTGCAGCGCTTCGGCTACCGGCGGGTGATGATGGTCAATGCCTGTTTGAGCGCTTTGGTGCTGGCGGGCTACGGCCTGTTCACCGCCGCCACGCCGCTGTGGCTGATGATGGCCGTGGTACTGTTCGGCGGGCTGTTCCCCTCGCTGCAGTTCACTTGCCTCAACACGATCATCTATGCGGATATCACCGATCAGGACATCAGTAAGGCGACCAGCCTGACCAGCGTCATGCAGCAATTGTCGTTGGGGCTGGGGGTCACCATCGCCGGCCTGGTGCTGGAGGGCAGCAGCCGGCTGCAAGGTCACGCGACGCTCGTCAGCGGCGACTTCTGGCCGGCGTTCGTCATCATCGGCCTGTTTTCCCTGCTGTCGGTATTGCCGACGCGGCGGCTGCCCGCCCATGCCGGACACACGTTGACGGCACAAGCGGAGCAAGGCTGAGACGCGGGCGGCCGAGGGTCGTTTGCGAACGGCCCTCAATCCGCCACGGTGAAGGGCATCCCCGGCTGACGCCGTTCGATGAATAGGCTGCTGCCGCTCTGCTTTTTAGCCATCTTCTTCGCCTCGGCGGCGGCGGCGCCGATTTCCACATGGCTGCGGAATTGCCCGGGCAACACCTTGAGCACGCCCACGGACAACGACGTCAGCGGGAAAAACGTCATTTCGCCGCGGCGATCGGCCAGATAAAACCCCTGCTCGCTCAAATGCTCAGGAGAAAAATAATAGGGCACGGCCTGGTCGAACGCGGACAACACCTTGCGCAGCCGATGCTCCCAGTCCGCGCACTGCATGAGCACCACAAAATCGTCGCCGCCGACATGGCCGACGAAATCGACGGACTCGTCCACCTCCTCGGAAAGAATGTTCGCCACCAGCTCGATCAGCTCGTCGCCCGCGGCATAGCCATACAGATCGTTGAAGGGCTTGAAATGATCCAGATCGGCATAGGCCACGACGAATGCCTGGCTGGTATCGATCAGCCGGTCGATGGCCTCGTTGATCGGCACGTTGCCGGGCAGGCCGGTGAGCGGGTTGGCATAGCGCGCGGCGCTGATCTGCATGTCGGTGATCTTGCGCATCAGATCGTAGCAAGTGCCCATGCCAAGATAAGCGCCATCCTCCGTCAGGATGAAGCCATCGGCCAGATAATCCTTGCCCCCGGCCAAGACCAGCGAAGACAACGTAGTGATATCGGTATCGGCGGACGCGATGAGCGGGTGCTTTTCCATCATCACGGTACAGCTTTTCTTGCCATACAGCTCGCGGTTGAACGGGCGGGCAAAGCTTTCCAGAAAGTGATTGCGCCGCAGCAAACCGACCGGGCGCCCCGCATCCACCACCGGAATGGCAAAGCAGTCCTGATCCTCGGCAAACAGCCGGTAGGCCGTTTCGTTGGTGTCCACCGTCGTGAGCGGTGCCACCTCGATCAGCAGATCGCGGGCGACAATCTGGCGCGCGCTGGCGCGCTGGCGCTCCCCGCTCCAGACAATACCGCCGATCGAATGCTGCGACGGCGTGTCCGGCGCGGTTTCCGGCCGGGCAATCAAATAGCCCTGTCCGTATTTGACGCCCAAATTGCGCAGCAGGCGCAATTCGGCGGCCGATTCGATCCCCTCGGCGATCAACAGCGTGCCGGCCTGGCGCGCCATGTCGACCATCGAGCGCACGAACTGCTCTTTAAACGGATCGCGCTGGATGTTCTGCACGAAATGCTTGTCGAGTTTGACGAAGTCCGGCCGCAGCTCCGACCACAAACGCAGGTTGGAATAACCTTCGCCCAGATCGTCGAGCGCAATGTGAAAACCGCTGCGGCGGTAATAGTCCACCGCCTCGCGCAGCGCATCGTAGCTGGAGAATGGCAGCGTTTCGGTCAATTCGATGACGATGCGTTCCGGCTCGAGCCCGATCTGCTTCAGATAGGCCAAGGTGCGTCCCGGACGATGATCCGGCGACAACAGCGACTCGGGATTGATATTGAGGAACAGCCGGGCCGGCAATTGCAGCTCGGCAAAACGTTCCATGGTGACGCGTCGGCAGCATTGGTCGAGCTGGACCGACCGACCGCAGTGCGCCGCCTGCCGAAACAGATCGGCCGGCATATGCAACAAGCTGTCAGCCGGACCGCGAATCAACCCCTCGTACCCCAACGTGACGCCGCTATGCAAGTCGACGATCGGTTGATAGACCGGGAAAAGGCGACGCTCTCGGATAATGCTGTCGAGCTCGTCGCAGCTGACTTCCTCGCAAAGCGCCGATTTCATTTCCGCGGTTAATGACATATTCATCAAAACCTAACCCATTAGAAATCGGTTTCAGACTCTATGCCTAAAAAGTGACAACCAAGTTACATGTCGTCATTTCCTGCCGTTTGTTGCGCAAAGGTCGTCACTCCGCTCCAGATATGGCCGCGCCCTTGACGCAGACGACGAATCTCCTCGATCCACCGCTCGGCTTGACGCACCGCATCGTGGTGCCGCCAGCGGCGGATAACGTCCGCGCGATGCTGTCCCAACAGGCTCTCCAGTTCGTGTTGCAACGCCGGCAATGTCGACAGGCGCGCGAGCCGGCGCGCCGCGGGATAAGGCCATTGCCGTTCGATCTCCCATGTCAGGCGGCGCACGACCCGGCGTTCCTGATCGACCAGCCATCCCCGCTCCAGCCGGCTGCGCGCCGCCGGCGGACGAAAGAGCGCCAGATCGAGCGTTTGCCGCGCGGCGCGGCAGGATAACCGGTGCAAGCGATCGAAGAGATAGCGCCGTCGGTCGGCATCATCGCCATCGTCCAACGGCACCAATAGCGCCTCCAGATGATGCCACCCCATGCTCCCCGCAGGCGACTGGCAGACCTCGCGCAAGGCCGCTGCGACGCGCTCGCGCAACATCGCGGCCGACGCCAGCGCCTCGTGTTCCCTCCCAGCCAAACCATGCCGAAGCAGACGGGAAAAATCCGCGTCACGCATCGCCAACAAAGCCTGGAACACGCTATCGTAGTCGCGCCACTCCCGCGTCCGCCGGTAGCCGCGCCAGAACCGCGCCACCGCCAGGCGCGCGCTGTCACGGAGCCAGCCCCGCTCCTCTTGGCGCAAAGTGAGGCGCGTGGTCGCCGTCGTGTAATCGCCCTGCGGCAAACGTAGCGGAATCTGCACCACTTGCCGGCCGGTCACCGGCCGAGCCAGTTGAGCACGCAGCCACGCCGACGCCGTCGCCGATGCGGTGCCGCTCGCCCAGTCGAATAACTTCCCCAACCATGCTTGCAGCCAGCGCCGTTTTGACGGCGGCTCAAACAGGAACACCAGCTCGCCGCCATCGGGAAACGCGGTCAGCGCATCGGCCGGCGCGAGCAAGCTCGGGCTTGGCGTATTCAACGTGCAGCCCCCATCGAAGTAGTCGCCCGGCGCGGTGGGTACATCCAGCCAAACAGGGCGAAACAGAAACGGCAAAGCGCACGAGGCCTGCACCGCGCGGGCGATTTCCACATCCGGCGCGCTCACGGCGTCGAGGATGCGCCACTGCGGCAAAGCGCCCCGCCGCGCCCGAAACGATACCGAGCAGGCAAAGCGCTTCAACGCAGGCACCCAGAGACTCGCCTCGGCCAACAGAAGAAAAGTCAGCGGCTCATCCTGCCGGCCCACCCGCTGCCGTAGCCGTGAGACCACGCAATAACCCGCGGTCCGCGACGCGGCGCGTGCGAGCCAATCGTCCAGGCGCGCCAACAAGGCGGCCCGGCTGTGATGGCGGACCAGTTCGTATAATGGCTTGCCGCTGCCGAAGAGACGGAACAGCCAAACCGGTAATCGATGCAGGCTGACCGGCGTGTCGAGCGGATCGCCCTTGCCGGCCAGCAACGCCTGCAAGTCCACGCGGTCGATCAACGCCGTCAGCGCATGGGCCGACATGCCGCAGGCCAATAAAGCGCCCACCGCCGCGCCGGCCGACGCCCCCCACACCTCCCGGATACCCGGCAGCACGCGCCGGCGCGCCAGTGCCGCGATCGCGCCGGCATAGGCCACGCCTTTGGCGCCGCCGCCCGACAGGACCAGCGTTCTGAGCGGCGCGGGCCGGCGCGCCACCCGGCAACGTCCGTCCATCCCAAACAGGCTCAACCGTGCCGGCCCCAGATTGACCACCAGCGGCGCGGCCACGCCCTTGTCGATGAACCGCCGCATACGCTCCCTCCAGAAACTTGGCGGGAGCGATTACAGCAGGGGCCACGACGGCGCACTTGCACAAACCGATCAGGGCCGTTCAAACCGCGCGGCATATCCTGCCGGCGCTGACGCGGTATCTGCCTATTAAGAAAAATGACATTTGCACCATCTATAGTTATTCTGCTCCGAGGAGGCCAAGGAGAGCGCCATGCCGCACCATCAAGTCGACGGACACGCGATTTACTACGAATTGAGCGGCCGGGGAGAGAAAACCCTGGTGCTGTTCAATGGCATCACCATGTCGACCGTGGCTTGGACCTTCATGCTGCCGGTCTTGGAGGCGCACTACCGTCTGCTGCGCTTGGATTTTCTCGGCCAAGGCGAGAGCAGTAAGCCGCCGCAAGCGTTTTATCCGCTCGAAACGCAAGCCGACATGGCCCTGGCGGTATTGGATGCGCTGGAAATTGAAACCTGCTATCTGGTTGGGTTGTCGTACGGCGGGATGGTGGCGCAGCACTTCGCTCGGCGCCATCAGGCGCGCATCGAGAAATTGCTGCTGGCCGCCACGCTCACCTGGTCCGATAGCGTCAACGCCGCCATGTGCGACAGCTGGATCGCGGCGCATGACGCCGGCGGCTTCGATCTGGGTTATCAGATCAGTATTCCGTGGCTATTTTCCAGCCGGTTTCTGGCCGCTCAGGCGGCCATGCTGCCGGAGCTCAAGCGCATCGCTTCGCTGGCCGACTGGCCCAGCGTGGTACGGTTATTGGCCGGCGTCAAATTACACGATGCGCGCACTTGGCTCGACACGCTGCAGCGGCCGACGCACATCATCGTTGGCACGGAGGATCGCCTGACGCCACGCTATCAGGCCGAACTGCTCCGCGAACGCATCACCGGCGCGACGCTCGCGCTGCTGCCAGGTGCCGGCCACGTATTGCACTTGGAAGCGCCAGAGGCTTTTTGCCGTGCCGTTACCGGCTTTTGTCCACCTTGAAAATGCATTGATAACAAGATCATGAGCCAATCCATCCTGTTGAGCGTCGACGAACGTGGCGTCGCCACCCTCACCCTGAACCGGCCGGAGTGCCATAACGCCATCGATCACGATTGCGCCAATCTGCTGACCGCGCACTTGCAAACGCTGGCGGACGACGCCGAGATCCGCGCGGTCATCCTCACCGGCAACGGCATCAGCTTTTCCGCCGGGCATGACATCGCTGCCATGCGCCGCCTGGCCGAAGCCGACGAAGAAGGTATCCGCGCCATTGTGCGCGAGTACGCGGCCCTGCTCGGCACGCTCGACCACTACGGCAAACCGACCATCGCCCGTGTGCAGGGCGCCGCGTTCGGTTTCGGCATCGGCCTGATCGCTTGCTGCGATTTCGCCATCGGCGTTACCGATGCGTTGTTCGGCTTCTCCGAAGTGCGCCAAGGCGTCACCACCGGCGTGGCCATGCCCTATATCGTGCGCGCCATCGGTCCGCGCGCCGCGCGCCGTTACATGATCGGCAGCGAACGCTTCAATGCCGGCAAGGCCAAACGTCTGGGCTTATTGCACCAAGATGTCTCCGCCCTTCTGCTCGACCGCACGGTGGAACAGCTGGTGCGACAATTGCTGCTCAATGGCCCGCAGGCGATGCGCGAAACAAAACGGTTGATTCACGACATCAGCCACAGCCCCCTCGACAGCCAGCTGATGGCGCGCATGGAGGAAAGCTCGCTATTGATCCGCACCAGCGACGAGGGCCGCGAGGGTATCCTGGCTTTCATCGAGCACCGCGCGCCGCATTGGGCGAAAGATTAGGGGTTGTCACGCGACAACCCCATTGATCATGCATTGCCTACGGCGAATGCGCGCTACTGAATGTAATTGAACAGCGACAGCTGAGTCACCTTGGTATAGGTGAGCTGGCTGTACTGCAGCGAGGTCTGCGCCATGGTGAAATTGCTGATCGCCTGGGGCATGTCGAGATTCTGCAAATCGCCGATCGCGGTCTGGTACTGCACGCCCAGCGTCTGATTGGAACTCAAGGTGTTGTTATTTTCCTGCTCCGCGGCGCCCACCGAGGCCTGCGACGTCAGGAGCTGCTGCTGCGCGTTGTCCAGGTTCGACATGATGGTGTCGAGCTGCGTCTGGTAGTTGGCGGGCTTCGGGTTTTGACCCAACAGCGTGCTGAACGACTGCATCGCGTTGAGCAAGGCGGCCGGGTCGGTGGAATTGCCGAACACCTGCGAGCCGTCGAGCGACACCGGCAGCGACCGCGTATCGGTCACTTGCACCCGGCGTTGGCCGGAATCGCCGTTGTAGACGTATTGCGTGCCGTTGAAGGAAAACGGCGGATTGCCGATCTTGTTGCCGCCCATCAAATAATCGCCGCGACCATCGGTGGCGTTGGCATAGTTGGCCATTTCGGTGACGTCCTGGCTTACCTGCTGTTGCATCATCTGCAATTGCGTGGCGGTAATGCTGCCATTGCCGGCCTGCACCACCAGCGACTTCATGCTGGCGATCAGGTTGGACGCGTTGCCGATCGACGTGTCGATCATCCCCAGCTGCGACTTGACGTTTTGGCTATTGCTGATGAATTGCGTATTGCGCCCGCTCGACTGGTTGAGCTGGACGATCTGCGTCGACGCCACCGGATCGTCGGAGGGGTTGTTGACCCGCTGTTGGGTATCGAGCTGTTCCTGCAGATTCTGAATCGTCTGCTGCAGGTTATCCATGTCGAAAGTGCCAGTGGCGTATTTGGAGTAGCTACTAATCTGCATGATTCATATCCCTCTATCCATCAGCCCATTTGCAGGATTTGCTGGAACAGCGTTTGCGCCACGCTGATCACCTTGCTCGACGCTTGATAGGCCTGCTGGTAGCGAATCAAATCCGCCGCCTCCTGGTCGAGGTTGACGCCGGAAAAATTCGACTTGGCCAGCGTGGTTTGCTGCAAATTGGTGCTAGCGGCGGAATTGGCCGACTGGACGGCGCTGGTATTGTTGCCGACGACGCTGACCGCCGAGGCGTACGCATCGGAGAACGATTGCAGCCCGGTCGTCGAGCCATTGCGGTTCGGATCCACCACCGCCTTGGTTTGTAAATTAAGCATTTGCAGCAGGTTGCTGTTGTCGCCGCTGCCCATGGCCGCCGCGGTGTTCGGCGTGATGGTGAAGCTCGCGCTGTTGGGCATCTGCGCCGACAGCGTGAAGGCAACGCCAAGATCGGCGCCGGCGGAGGTCACCAGCTTGTAACCGTTCTGCTGCGTCGGATCGACCACCACGTTGTAAGGACTGCCCGCGGCCCCCGGACCGCCGTTCACCGTCGCGGTAATGGCGCCGGCGGCACTGGAGGTGACGACGATGCTCGTCATCCCGTTCGAGCCCAAAGTCGGGTTCTGGCTGATCTGCGGCGCCCCGGCGGCGGTGGCCGCGGTCCAGCCATAAGACCCCGGCAGCGTCGCCGAAACGCTGGATACGCCGATGCCGGTATTGCCGCCGGCGGTATAGGTCATCGTACCCGCTTGCATGTCCGACGCCGCGGCGATGGCGCGCGGGTCGCCGGTCAACAGCTGCATGTTGGCGACGGCGTTTTGCGGCTGGCTGGCAAACGAGGTCAGATCGGTGAACATGTTGGTGCCGGCGTTGCCGTTCTGATCCAAGCCCAGCTTCGACTGGTAGTTCATCGACGTGGTGAAGTCGATAGCGATATTGCCCAGTGTCTGCTGCGTCTGCAGCAGCGTACTGTCGCGGAAGGTCAGCAAGCCCCCCAGCGAGCCGCCGGAGAACAGATTATCCGGCATCAGCGTGTTTGTGCCGTTGGGGTTCGGCTGGATGATGTCGACGTTGGCCGGGTTGGTGGCATTGGCCTGGGTCGACAACGGCATCGTCGTCACCCCTTGCACCAGCGTCTGGCCATTGCCGATGAATACGTCGTAAGTGCCGTTGGATTCCTGTACATAGGTGGCGCCGACGAGCTTATTCAAATCGTTCATCGCCTGATCGCGTTGATCGAGCAAGTCGTTTGGCTGATTGCTGGCGCCGGCCGGCGCCAGCGCCGAGATCTGCTGGTTGAGGCTGGCGATGGTCTTGGCCAGGGTATTGATCTGCGTGACCGTCGAGGTGATCTGGGTATTGGTGCCCTGCTGAATCTGCGTCAGACGGTTGTTGATCGATTGAAACTGCGTCACCAGCGCCTGGGCGCTGGAGAGCACGTTCTGCCGGCTTGGCGACGATGCCGGGCTTTGCGACATCGTCTGCATGCTGGTGAAGAAATTCTGCAGACTCTGACTCAGACCGGCGGTGGAGCTGCCGATGATATTGTCGACCTGATTGAGCTGGCTGAGTTGCGACGAGTAATAGCTGCTGGTCGACTGCGCCGACAGGACTTGATCGCTCAAATACTTGTTGTACTGACGGGTGACCGAGTCGACGGAAACGCCCATGCCGATAAAATCGGAGCCGAGTTCTTGCGGCACCAAAGCGGATTGCTGCACCGTCTGGCGCGTATAGCCAGAGGTGTTGGCATTCGCAATGTTATGGCTCACGGTGGCCAACGCAACGTTCGCGGCGTTGAGACCCGTCAGACCAATGTTGAAAATATCCGCCATGGTAATCCTCCAACCATCTTATCGGCCCAAAGCGACCGAGCTTGAGACTCGCAGCCAACCTACGCCATGTACTGCGCCAACGACGACATCACATCCACCAACTTGTGCGCATAGCGCGGATCGGTGGCGTAACCGCCGTCCTGCAACCCCTGGGCATAGCCCTGAATATTGCGCCCTTGGTTGAGCACGTTGCGGTAGCGCGGCGAGGCGGAGAGCACGTTGGCGTAATCGGCAAATGCCTCCTGGTACGATCCGTAGGCACGGAACGAATCCACCTTCTTCTGCGCCACGCCGTTTACATATTCTGTCGTCACAATATTGGTCGTCGCGCCGCGCCAATCGCTGCCGGCCTTGATGCCGAACAGATTGTGACTATCGCTGCCGTTGGCATTGCGGATCGCCCGCTTGCCCCAACCGCTCTCCAGCGCCGCGTGCGCCACCAACAGCTCGGGCGCCACGCCCAGTTTGGCCGCCGCCTGCGTCGCCTGCGGCAGCAGCGCGCGGGCGAAACCGCTCGCGCCGGCGGCCGTCGGGCTGGCATTGTCGACCGAGCCGCTCGCCGCGGCGGGCGCCGGCGCCTGAGCTTGAGCCTGTGCTTGAGCATGCGCTTGCGCCAACGCCGCCTGATAGGCCTTGAGCGCCCGGTTCGACAGCGGCAAGCTGCCGACGACGTCCGACGAGGGTGCTGTCCCCTGCCCGCCGTCATCCACATGCGCCAGACGGCCGATCTGCTGTTCCAGCACCTGGGTCAGGCCCAGGCCGCGCCCAGAAGTCATCGACTGCACCATCTGCTCGTCGAGCAAACCCCGATAGGTCTGCATTTCGCTGCTCTGGTCGTCGTCGCTGTAATGCGTTTCGCGCATGGTCTTGAGCAGATTATTGAGGAACATCGCTTCGAACTGCTGCGCCACCTCGTGCACGGCCGCTTTCGGGTCCGTGTTGATCTTGGCCGAGATGTTGGCCATCGCCTGCGGGTCCGCCGCGAGCGACTGCGTCATCGAGTTGTCAGGTAAGTTCGAAATGCCCATGCATCCTCCCGCCCGCTATCTAGCAAGTTACATGCCAGAATAAACAAATGGCCCGTAACGGGCCACTTGCCATATGACAGGTTCGTCAAATGATCTGTAGGTCCGCCTTGAGCGAGCCGGCGGCCTTCATCGCCTGCAGGATGGAAATCAGATCCTGCGGCGTGGCGCCCAGCGCGTTCAACGCATTCACCACCTGGCTAAGATTGGCGCTGCCCGGCACGTTGAACACCTTGCCGTTGTCGGTCTTGACGCTGATATTGGCCTGATTGGTCACGGTGGTGCGTCCATTGGCCAACGGGTTGGGCTGGCTAACCTGCGGGGTGTTGCTGACGGTCACCGACAGGTTGCCATGCGACACCGCGCACGGCGCGAGCCGCACGCCCTGATTCATGACGATCGAGCCGGTGCGCGCATTGATGATCACCAACGGGGAAACTTCTGCCGGGTCGACGGCAAGATTTTCCATCCGCGCCAAGAATTGAACCCGGTCATTGGTATCGAACGGCGCGCGCACTTGGATGGTCCGGCCATCCAGCGCGCGGGCGGTTTCCGGACCGAAGCCGCGGTTGATCGCCTGCACCACGCGTTCGGCGGTAGTGAAATCGTCGTTGACGAGCTCAAGCCGGATAAAATCGCCGGTGCCGAGCTGCGACGGAATCTCGCGCTCGACCGTGGCGCCATCGGGAATGCGGCCGGAGCTTAGCTGGTTGATCTGAGCGCTGCTGCCGCCGGACGACGCGCCCGCGCCGCCGATGACCACGTTGCCTTGCGCCATCGCATAAATTTGGCCGTCGGCGCCCTTCAACGGCGCCATGATCAGCGTGCCGCCGCGCAAACTCTTCGAGTCGCCGATGGACGAAACCGTCACGTCGAGCTGCTGGCCGGCGCGCGCGAACGGCGGCAGCGAAGCGGTCACGATCACCGCGGCGGCGTTCTTCGTGTCGATCTTGGTGCCGGCGGGGATATTCACGCCAAGCTGGGTGAGCATATTGGTCAGCGACTGCCCCATGAACGGCGAGGAGGTGTTCTTGTCGCCGGTGCCGTCCAAACCGACCACCAGACCGTAGCCGGTCAATTGGTTAGGACGCACGCCGGCGATATTCGCCAGATCCTTCAGCCGGTCCGCCAGCGCCGGGGCCGCCAGCAAACCGCACAACAGGAGACAAAGCCATTTTTTCATGATCGGTCTCCCATCAGAATGGCAGAATGGACAGGAAAATCTTGGTCAGCCAGCCCGGGTCGTTGTACAGACGGTTGGTGCCCTTGGTCTCCTGCTCGATACGCGCATCGGCCACCTTGAGCGACGACACCGAACGGGTGGAGTCGATGTCGCGCGGGTTGACCACGCCGGACAACCGGATCGACTCGACGTCGCCATTGATGCGCACCTGCTTCTCGCCGCTGACGACCAGATTGCCGTTGGCCAGCACGTCGATCACCGTGACCGAAATGGAGCTCACGAACGATGTGGCCAGCTGATTGCTGCCCTTGCCGTTTTGCGTCGCCGCGGCCGACGTGCTCAAACTATTGGGAACAAAGGGAATGTTGACCCCGGCGCCGAGCGTCTCGTTCAGACTCGATGCACGGCTTTCGGTCACCTGTTCGGTGGCCGAGGTGGTGGACTGCTCCTGAATCGTCACGGTCAGCGTATCGCCCACGAGGCCAGGGCGGCTGTCCTCCACCAACGGGCGGTAGCTGCTGGTCTGGAAAATCGAACCGTTATTGGCCTGCAGCTGCGGCTGCGGCTGCGGCCGGGCGGACATCGGACCCTGCACCAGCGGCGGGTCCTGCATGGCGCAGCCGGCAAAGAACACCGGCAGAACCAATGTCCACAAACGATGGATTTTCATCACCCCTCCCTTAGGGCCTCACGGCGTTACATCTGCGTCAGACGCTGCAGCATGTCGTCGGCCGTGGTAATCGCCTTGGAGTTCATTTCAAACGACCGCTGCGCGGTAATCATGTCGACCAGCTCTTGCGTCACGTTGACGTTGGAGCTTTCCAGGAAGCTCTGCTTGATCTGGCCGCGGTCATCGGTGCCCGGATTGCCGGTTTGCGGCGCGCCCGACGCGGCGGTCTCCGAGTACAGGTTCTCGCCCAGGCTCTGCAAGCCTTGCGGGTTGATGAACGTGCTGGTCTGGATCTGGCCGGCTGTCTGCGGCGTGGTGCTGCCGTTGACGTAATATTGTACCACCCCGGCCGTCGACACCGTCATGCTGGTCGCGGTGGCCGGGATATTGATGTTCGGATTGAGCTGATAACCTTGCGGCGTCACCATATTGCCGTTGTTGTCGCGGCGGAACTCGCCGTTGCGGGTATAGGCGGTGGTGCCGTCCGGCATGGTGATGTCGAAGAAACCGTCGCCGGAAATCGCCAGGCTGTACGAGCTCGTCGAGCTGACCAGCGTGCCCTGCGTATGATCGCGCGACGTGGACACCGCGGCGGCGCCGGTGCCGACCAACAGGCCGGTCGGCGTGTTGGAGCCGTTCGGCAGTTGCGCGCCCGGCTGGCGCAGCGTCTGGTAGTACAAATCCTCGAACTCGGCCACCGAACGCTTGAAACCCACGGTGTTGACGTTGGCCAGGTTGTTGGAAATCACGTCCAGCTTGAACTGGCTGGCATCCATGCCGGTTTTGGCGATATACAGCGAACGCATCATGGCGTCGGTTCCTTTAGATTTTTATCCGGTTCAGCTCATCGAGAGCAACTGCGTCGCCTGCTGATCATTTTGCTCGGCGGTCGTCATCAGCTTGACGTTCATTTCGAACATGCGTCCGTGCGAGATCATCTGCACCATGCTATCGACCACGTTGACGTTGCTGGCCTCCTGCGCGCCCACCACCAGCTTGACGTTCTGGTCGGGCTGCGCCGTGCCGCCGCCGTTCATGCGGAACAAGCCGTCCTCGCTCTTGTACACCGCACGATCGCCCGGGTTGACGAGCTTGATCTGGCCGATCGTCTGCACCGTCGGATTGGCCTGACCCAGCGGAATGGCCACCACGGTGCCGTCGGTCATCACCTGGATCTGGTTGCCTTCCGGCGCCACGATCGGGCCGGCGGTGCCCAGGATCGGCAGGCCGCTGCGGGTGCGCAGCATGCCGGTGCTGTCGGCGACGTAGCCGCCGGCTCGGGTATAGGCCTCGGTGCCGTCCGGCGCTTGCACGGCGAAGAAGCCCGGCGTGCCCAGCGCGAAGTCGTTTTGGTTGCCGGTCTGCTGCAAGGTGCCCTGAGTCATGTCGGTGCCGACGGTGTTGTCGACCACGTAGGTCCGCGTCGGCGCGCCGTCGCCGATCACCGGCAACGCGCGAAACGACACCTGTTCGGCTTTGAAGCCGTTGGTGTTGACGTTGGCGAGGTTGTTGGCGGTGGTGGCTTGTTGCCACTCGACATGCTTGGCGCCATTCATCGCCAAAAACAGCATCCGGTCCATGTATCAGGGCTCCCCTATCTCAGCCTTACAGGTTCACCAAGGTCTGCTGGATCGTGTCCTCAGCCTTGATGGTCTGGGCGTTGGCCTGGTAATAGCGCTGTGCCGTGATCAGATTGACGAGTTCGGTCGTCAAGTCGACGTTCGACGCTTCCAACGCCGAATCGCGCAGCGTGCCGGCGGTGCCGGACCCCGGCGCGTTGACCTGCGCCGGTCCCGAGCCAAAGGTTTGGGTCCAGCGGTTGTTGCCCACCGGCTGCAGGCCTTGCTGGTTGGTGAAGTTCGCCAGCGCGATCTGACCGATGGTCTTGGTCTGCTGGTTGGTGTAGGTCGCCTGCACGACGCCGGTGCTGTCGATGCTGATCGACGCCACGGTGCCGGCGGCGTAGCCGTCGTTGGTCAGCGAGTTGGTGCCCGAATTCTGGCCGTACTGCGTCGAGTTGGAGAAATTGAGCGAGAACGTCTCCGGCGCGGTGGCGCCGGTGGTCGGGCTGAAGCTGATCGACCACGGCTGCGCGGCGGTGTTGTTCAAGGCGCCGGCGGTGGTGAACGTCAACGGCGCCGACGCGCCGGCCGCGCCGCCGTTCGGCGTGACGCTGGCCGCGGTGCCGTCGACGTACGGATAGGTGGTCCAGGTATTGGCGGCGGTCTTGACGTAATACAGCGTCAGATTGTGCGAGTTGCCGAGCGAATCGTAGACCGAGGTCGAATTCGACCAGCTGTAGGATGCCGGCGTGGTCGGACTGAACGGCGTGGTGGTCGGCACCGTGTCGCGCGAGTCGAGATTGACGCCCATGGCGATCTTGGTCGTCGCGTTCGGCGCGATCAACGAGGTCTGCAGCTGCAAGTCGCCCAACGCCCCCTGGGTCACCACGCCATTGACCGCCGGCCAGCCTTCGAGGCGGTCGCCGTTATTGACGATATAGCCCTGGTTATCCACCTGGAATTCGCCGTTGCGGGTGTACTCATACGTGCCCGTCTGGGTGCCGCCGGTCGAGGCGCCGGT
Source organism: Paludibacterium sp. (assembly GCF_019232825.1). Lineage (GTDB taxonomy): Bacteria > Pseudomonadota > Gammaproteobacteria > Burkholderiales > Chromobacteriaceae > Paludibacterium. The sequence goes on from NZ_JAFAND010000058.1 coordinate 68,383, forward strand.
CTTGACGATGAAAAACCCGTTGTTGTTGATGGCGATATCCAAGTTGTTATTGGTGGTGGTGATATTGCCCTGGGTCATCTGCTGCGCCACGTCCAGCGTCTGCACGCCGATACCGGCCTGAGTGGCGGACACGCCGTAGAAGCTGTTGGCGTACATATCGCCGAATTCGGCGCGCGAATCCTTGAAGCCGACGGTATTGGCGTTGGCAATGTTGTTGCCGATCACGTCCAGCTGCTTGGAGGCGGCATTCAAACCGCTCAGACCTTGTTGAAAGCCCATGTTGTTGCTCCGATCTCTATACCGTCATCTCAATCAGGAAATCTGCGACACGGCGGACATTTGCACCGTGCTGCCGTCCGACAGCACCAGCTGCGGCGCGCCGGAGGAGGTGAAGCTCACCGCGGCGATGGTTTTGTAGTTGTAATCGGTGGCGGTCACGCTTTGCGACGTGCCGTTGCTGCCTGGATTGGTCGCGGCGGCGGTGAACGTGTAGTTGCCGGCCGGCAGCACGTTGCCGCTGCTGTCCTTGCCGTCCCAGGCGAAGCTATTCATGCCGGCGGTGGCGTCGCTCAGCGACAGGGTGCGCACCGTATTGCCCTTACTGTCCTGAATCGACACGGTGACCTGCTGCGCGGCGCTGGCGAGCGACACGGCGCCCATGGTCTTGTTGCCGCTCGTGTTCGCATCCCAGCCAAGGGTACTGCCGGCGACCAGCGCGGCGTGCCCCACGGTCGAGGCGGCGATCAGCGACTGCGACGACAACTGAGACTGCAGCAGCGACTGCATGGTCGAGTTGAGGTTCTGCATGCCGCTGACCTGGCTGATCTCCGCCATCTGGCTGGTGATCTGGCTGTTTTGCATCGGATTGGACGGATCCTGCGACTGCAGCTGCGTCGTCAACAGCGTCAAAAACTCGTTCTGAATCGACTGCGCGGTGTTGGTGCCGGTCGAGCTGCTGCTCGACGTGCTCGACGCGTTGCTGTTGGTGCCATTCAGAATGGCGTACGGATTGGAATTGTTGTTTTGATTATTGGTAGAAGGAACGGACATGATGTTTTCCTTTCAGCGTCTCAGCATCAAGAGCCCAGTTGCAGCGTCTTCTGCATCAGGGTTTTGGCGGTGTTCATCACTTCAACGTTGGTCTGATAAGAGCGCGAAGCCGAAATCATGTCGGCCATCTCTTCCACCGGATTGACGTTGGGCATATTGACGTAGCCGCGGGCATCCGCCAGCGGATTGGCCGGGTCGTATTTCAAGATCGGCGGGCTCTGATCCTCGACCACCGAGGTCACGCGCACGCCAGCCACCTGCGGCTGATCGGCGGAAACCGGGATGGCGGTGAAAACCACGTGCCGGCCGCGATAAGGCTGGCCGGTCGAGCTCGTGGCGCTTTCGGCGTTGGCGATGTTGCTCGCCACCACCGACAGGCGCATTGACTGCGCCGTCAGCGCCGAGCCGGAAATGGCGAACACATTGGTCAGAGACATGGCGATCAATCCTTCAGGGCCGTGTTCAACAATGAAATACGGTTATTCAGAAAAGTCAGCGTCGACTGGTATTGCAAAGCGTTGTCCATAAACTGGCCGCGCTCCACATCCATGTCGACGGTGTTGCCGTCGACGCTTGGCTGTACCGCGTTGCGATATTGCAGCGGCACATTGCTGCTGCCATCGCCCGGGTTGGTGCTGAAATGCCGCGGATCGGTGGCCACGAGCGCCAACGCCTTGCCGCTGCCGCCATTGCCGTTCATCTGCGCCTTCATGGCCGAGGCAAAATCGAAATCGACCGCCTTGTAATAAGGCGTCTCGGCGTTGGCCATGTTGCCGGCCAGCACCTCGGTGCGATAAGCGCGCAGATTCAGCGCGCGCTGATCGAACTTGAAGTCGTTGTCGAGTTTGTCGAGCATGATCCCTCCTGAGTCCCCAACAATAAGCACATACCATGCCAGAATAAAAACAACCAGCAACATACTGTTTTCGCGCAAAAAAACCGGCCATTCCGCTTATTGGAAGGCAAAACGGCAAAGCGGGCGGCAAGTTTTGCCGCCCGCTTTGCCTCCTCACCGCCCCCTGCGCGCCGGAAAAACCGGCCGAATAGATACCCAAATAGAATGGAACGACGTTATTATCCAAACAGAACAGAAACATAACGACCGCCCGCTCACGTGGCGGCACATGAAGGGGGACGCTCGCACGTGCCATCGCATCGCAAACTCGCCTTCTCGACGCTTGGCGCCATCGGCATCGTTTATGGCGACATCGGTACCTCGCCGCTGTACGCGCTCAACCAAATCTTCCACGGTCCCGCGCGACTGACGCCGGACCCCGCCACGGTATTAGGCGGCATCTCGCTCGTCATCTGGTCGTTGATCATCATCGTCGCGGTCAAATACGCCTTATTGGTGCTGCGCGCCGACAACGACGGCGAGGGTGGTTTGTTCGCGCTCTATGCCCTCTTGTCCGGCGAAACGCGCAAACACCATGGCCACACCCTGTTGTTTGCGCTGATCATGGGTGCGGGACTGCTGTTCGGCGACGGCATCATTACCCCCGCCATCAGCGTGCTCTCCGCGGTCGAGGGGCTCTCCGTCGCCACCCCGGACACCACGCCGTTCATCTTGCCGATTACGGTCTTGCTGCTGACGGTGCTGTTTGCCCTGCAAGCGCGTGGCACCAGCAGCGTCGGCAAAATTTTCAGCCCGGTGCTGGTGGTCTGGTTTCTGGCCATCGCCTTTTTCGGCCTGCGCCAGATACTGGCCGCGCCGCAAGTGCTGCAAGCGTTCAACCCCGTCTGGGCGGCACGGTTCCTGATCGAGGGCAATCTATACGGCGACCTGCTGACGCTCGGCGCCGTCATGCTGTGCGTCACCGGCGGCGAGGCGATGTACGCCGACCTGGGGCACTTCGGCGCGCGGCCGATCCGGCTTGGCTGGTTCTTGCTGGTGTTCCCATCGCTCGTGTGCAACTACCTGGGTCAGGGCGCATTCCAGCTGACGCATCCCGTCATCGCCGGCAACAACCTGTTCTACGGCATGGTGCCGCGCGCGGCGCTTTACCCGATGGTGATCCTGGCCACGCTGGCCACCATCATCGCTTCGCAGTCGCTGATTTCCGGCGCGTTCTCGCTCATGACCCAAGCGGTACGGCTTGGCCTGTTCCCGCGTCTGCGCATCGTGCACACCCACGCTGAACACGGGGGACAGATCTACATTGGCTTCATCAATTGGTCGCTCTATCTGGGTTGCATCATCCTGGCCGTGACCTTCGGATCGAGCAGCCGTCTTGCCGCCGCCTATGGCCTGGCGGTTTCCGGCGTCATGGTCATCACGTCGCTCGCCATGTACCCGGTGGCGCGCGAACGCTGGCACTGGTCGACACGCCGCGCCGCGCTGGTTTGGTGGCCGCTGACCGCGCTGAACGGCAGCTTTCTGGCGGCAAGCTCGCTCAAGTTTCTCGAAGGAGGCTATGTGCCGGTCGGCATCGGCCTCGTGGTCTTCGCAGTCATGGTCACTTGGCGCTGGGGACGCCAAGCCACCTCGGCCGCTTATTCGCGCAAACACACGATGGACATCGCCGAATTGGTCGGGCTGCACCGGCAAAGCAGCCATTTTCTCGACCGCAACGCCATCTTGATGATCCCGCGCGCGCCGCACAAAGCGCACGATCACACGCCGGCGCTGCTGCAACTGCTCTGGGACCGCTACGGCGTGCTGCCGCGCAATCTGATTTTCGTGACCGTCAGCCACCCCAAGGTGCCCTACGTGCACGCCAACCGCTACAAGATCACCGTGTTCGAGCAGACGCCGGGGCGCGGCAGCATCCTGAGCGTGGACGTCAGCTTCGGCTTCATGGAGGAACCCAACGTGGAGAGCCTGCTGGAGGAAATGGCGCAGCAGGAACAGATCGCGCTGCCGACCGACCGCCGGCGCTGGATCGTGCACGTGGCGCACGAAAATCTGCTGCCCTCGCGCACCATGAACAGCCTGCGCCGGTTGCGCCTGCGGCTGTTCCAGTTCTTGCGCACCGTCTCGCAGCCGACTTATTACTACTACGGCATGGGGGTCTACGTGCAGTTGTCGGCCGAAATCATGCCGGTACACCTACGTTAGGCTGCCCCCCCATGGCGCTTTCCCTGAAAAACATCCGTTACTTCATCGCCGTGGCCGAAGCCGAGTCGATCACCGGCGCCGCGCACGAGCTCAACGTATCGCAATCGGTGCTGACCGAGGCCATCAAGGCGCTGGAAACCGACCTGGCGGCCACGCTGTTTCAGCGCCACGCGCGCGGCATGGTGCTGACCCACGCCGGCCATCAATTTCTCAGCCACGCCCATCAAATCCTCGGCAGCGTGCGCAATGCCCAGCAGGCGCTGTCGGCCCGGCCGGACACCATGACCGGCGAACTCAACATCGGCGTCACGAGCCTGGTGACCGGTTATTTTCTGCCCTATCTGCTCGGCCGCTACCGCCGCACCTTTCCCAAGGTCGACATCAAGGTGATCGAGGACCAGCGCGACTATATCGAGCACTTGCTGGTCAACGGCGAACTCGATGCCGCGGTGCTGATCGTCTCCAACCTGCAAAACCGCCAGGCGCTCGAAGCCGAGGCGCTGATGGCCTCGCCCTATCGCCTGTGGTTGCCGACCAACCACCCGCTGTTGGAGCTCGGCACCATCTCGATCGACGAAATGGCCAACGAACCGCTGGTCATGCTGCGGCTGGACGAATTGGAAGACAGCATTACCTCTTCCTGGCGCCAGGCCGGTCACCGCCCGAACGTGGTGTTGCGCACCGAATCGGTCGAGGGCGCGCGTAGCCTCGTGGCCAGCGGCGAGGGGCTGGCCATCCTTCCCGACCTGCTCTACCGTCCTTGGTCGCTGGACGGCGACCGGCTGGAGGTGCGCAGCCTGCAGGAAACCATGCCCTCGCTGCAGGTCGGCATTGCCTGGCGGCGCGGCTCCACCCTGTCCGACGCCACGCGCAATTTTCTGCTGCTCGCCCGCGAGCATAGCCGCGGCCGCGGGTAGGCCCTCGCCTGTTGCAGCACCATCGGCGCGCACGTTGACTGTTCGCCAAAACGAACATATGCTGATATTTCATCACAAATGTCTGTTTAGGCGAACATATGAGCTTTGCTATCATGACGGCGACCGAGCTTGGGCTAGCAGTCAGAAAGACACGTCAGTCGCTGGGGAAATCACAAAGTTGGCTGGCTGAGCAAATCGGATGTCGGCGGCAAACGATTGGCGATCTTGAGGCGGGTCGGAACGTTGAAATCTACACACTGTTGAGCATTCTCTCTGCGCTGGGGAAAGGGCTGCAGATCGTGGACATCCTCCCTGACCTCGACAACTTGGAGGCACTGTTCTCTCATGAGTAGAAACAGGATCAAGCGGCTTAACGTCTTGACACCTCAGGGCTTCTCTGGCGAGTTGGCCAAAGAGGCGCGATATGCGTTCAACTATATGACGACCGAACGCGAGCGTGGCGTGTCGCTGATTATGCCCATACGCGCGGAAAGTTATGCCAGCGGCGCGCTGCCCGCGCCTTTTTTACAAAACAGGCCGGAAGGCTTCCTCCTGGAGCGCTTACAACACCGCTTCGCCAAAGAGGGGGGGCTCGACGAGATGGACCTCCTGGCGTATTCAAGCTGTCAGATCGGGCGGCTACGGTTCGAGCAACCCGCGACGCAAAAAACCAGAAAACCGCCACAGATTGGCCGCGCCCAGTTATTGAAAGAGCAAGCGTCCAAAGCGCTTTTTGAATCCCTTGTCGATACCTATCTGCTGGAATCCGGCGTATCTGGTGTACAGCCCAAGGTATTGATTCCAGACCTCGACAAAACTCAGCTCGATAGCCGTATCACGGTCGTCCAGCCCGATCTGATCGTGAAAGCGGCTGGCATCGATTATCCGGGGCTCGCTCAGAATGAGTTTCTCTGCATGACGGCGGCCAAGACGGCGGGTCTGCCCGTGCCTGATTTTTGGTTATCGGATAATGGCCAACTTTTTGTAATGGCGCGATTTGACTTAAGCCAGGATGGCCAATCGCTTGGCTTTGAAGATTTTTGCTCGCTCTTCAACAAAGGCGGCCAGGTTGATGCCAAGTACAGCAGCACCTATGAATCGCTAGCAAAGGGCGTGAGTTATTTCTGCACGGACCTGGCTGGGCGCGTGGACAGTTTGCATCGGCTATTTGAATACCTGGCGCTATCCGTGCTGGTGCGCAATGGGGATGCACACCTGAAAAACTTCGGTTTACTGTACGAGCATCCAGGACATCCGGATGGGGCCAGGCTGTCGCCGCTTTATGACGTGGTCACCACCTCAATGTATGACATGCAGCCCCGTGTGAGCGGCGCGGCGGTTTATGATCGTCAATTGGCCTTGAAACTGAATGGATCTCGTGAATATCCAAGTCGAGCCGAGCTGATTCGGTTTGGCCGCGAACACTGCCATGTTCAGCACCCGGAACAAGTCATCGAGCGATTGAGCGAGGCAGTTGCGGAGACGCTGCGGAAGGAAGCCGAGCGGATAGACGCGGCGATTCTTGCAGCGATGACGAAGGAATGGGGACAGGGGTTGCTTTCATTGCAGCCCCAAGGTTTGTCTGTTCCACGGCACAAGACCGCAGGAAAAGCCAATTCGCTCAATAGCCGGGGCCGTAGGTAGTGCCTGTTAATGCGGGGAGTAGCTTGCGTTCGCGTAGCAACGCACGGTGACACCGCGTTCGGGGAGCGTTCGCTCCCCGCCTCCAGGTTAGGGTGTTAATCGGCGGTCAACACCAAGCATCCCGCCACCTCGCGCAGGCGCGCGGCATTCTTCAGGTATAACCACGACGACTGGGCGTCGACCGGCATCGACGCCCAACTCAGCCGGCTATCGAAAATCAGCCGGCGCACGTCGGGGTTGGGGTGGGTTTGCCGCGGTTCGCACAAGACCGAAATCAGTGTCAGTAACTGCTGCTGACGTAGACGGCGGTTTGTCGGGGTGGAAGGAAGTGCATTAACATCGCAGATAGCCATCTGACTCTCCTGAAAGGTAAAGAGTTGGTTGGTTAGCGGGCTCGGCGGTGCGTCCAACACCCCGGGCCCGCGCCTTTGGCAATGATCCGCCACAAGCCCCAACAGATTAGTCAGCCGGCCGGAAAAGGGCAATTGGGGGAGCTGTGAGGAATTTCTGAAAGTAAAAAAGCGGGTAAGGCGGGAGTAAAAGCAAAACCTTCACGGCGGGAGTAAAAGCGCGTCCCCACTCCCGCTTTTAA
>NZ_JAFAND010000059.1 GCF_019232825.1 Paludibacterium sp.
TGAAACAAGCCTACTCCGCTGACAATCAGCAAGGCCATGAGCGCCAACGACAACAGCAAGGTGATCTTTATTTTGATAGTCATCCACCACTCCCTCATTCTTCTCATTGTTAGGTTTTCACCAAGCGAAATGGCAATTTAAATGGTATACACAGTGCCGACAAGAGCATGATTGACTACAGGCGTATCTTGTTCAGGCTAGGAAAGGCCATTACGACATACAAGCGGAATCCGGGAATGTGGCGACAAGGGATGGCAGATCAGCAAACGGCGTCCAACGCCAGGCACCCAAAGGAGAATATGGGTATGCGAAGGACAGCAAATCAGGGGGCGGACGATACAAATGAAAAGACCCAGTCATTGCTGACTGGGTCTTGAATGGGTTGGCTCCCCGAGCAGGGCTCGAACCTGCGACCTGCGGATTAACAGTCCGTCGCTCTACCAACTGAGCTATCAGGGAATTGCCTGAGAGACGCGTATATTACTGACAGCGTCCCTCCCTGTCAAGCCTTTTTACTGCTGGCCTGGCCGCGTTTCCACCTGTTGCAGCGGAGCCGCATCACCCTCACCGGATTGAGCGGTTTGACGCAACGCATCACGGCGACGCAAGCCGCCCGCCATGCCGTCATCCGCCGGCGCCGCAGCCGGCTCATTGCCGGCACGGGTGTTCACCATCACCAATTCGCCCAAATCAACCGGCTGGGTCACATCCTCGACCGCCGGCGCAACCTTCTCGACCGCAACAGGCTCGGCGACGACCGGTTCGACGGCAACGGGCTCGGCAACCTCCGGGGCAACAACGGATTCGGCAACCACCGGCTCGGCCAAGGCCATCACCGCAGGCTCACTGAACGACGTCGGCACCGGTTCGGGCTCGATCGCGGCAACGGTTTCCACCACGACCACGGCAGTCGGTTCGCTCACGGCTTCCGCCTTGGGTTGCGCCGATTCCACTACCACCGGCGCAGCGGGCACATCAAGCGGCATCGCAAGTTGCTCGGCCACGGGAGAAACCGTGCTTACCGGCGCCGGTTCGCTTGCGGGCAACGCCTGCGATACGGACGTAGCCACTGGCTCGACCGGCGCAATGACAGACTCTTCAATCTGGGGCGCAGACACAGCCTCTTCAGCCGCCATCGTTTCCTGTTGGCCTGCCTCAGCGGCTACCTCGGCCTCCGATTCCACGCCACCTTGCTCGCCGTTGTCGCGTCGGCGACCCCGGCTGCGACGGCGGCGGCTACGCTCGGAGCGCTCGCCACTTTCCGCTCCATCGGCGGCAACAGGCTGCTCAACCTCTTCGCCTTCCACCAATTTTGCTTCTTCGATAGGCGCCTCATCCACCGGCAGCGGCTGACGGCGTCGCGACGGCACGTTCTGCTCGCGCGGCGCACGTTCGGCGCGCGGCGCGTCGCTCGCGGTCTCCTCGCGGGTCTCGCGCTCTCGGCGCGGGCGCTGCTCGTTGCGGTCCTGACGCTCGTTGCGGTCCTGACGCTCGTTGCGGTCCTGACGCTCGTTGCGATCCTGACGCTCGTTGCGCTCCTGACGCTCGTTGCGCTCCTGACGCTCGTTGCGCTCCTGACGCTCGTTGCGCTCCTGGCGCTCGACACGGTCCTGACGTTCGCCACGCGGCTCCTGGCGGTCTCCACGCGGCTCCTGGCGGTCTCCACGCGGCTCCTGGCGGTCTCCACGCGGCTCCTGACGTTCACTACGCGGCTCCTGGCGGTCACCACGCTCTTGGCGACCTTGGCGGTTATCCGCCTGACCCGGATTGCGACGGCGATTCCCCTCCTCGCCGGGCGCGGCGCGGCGCTCCTCACGCGGCGCATCGCGCCGTGCCTGACCAGCGGCGGGCCGACGGTCGCCACGGCGTGGCGGACGTTGAGCCTCGCGCGCCTGCGGCGCCTTCTTCGCGGGCTTCTTCGCCTGCTCGTCGCCATCGGCGAACAGTCCCTTCAACCAGCTGCCCAGACGGGCGAACAGTCCGGGCTCTTCCGTCTCGGTCGGGCGGGCCGCCACTTGCGGCGCCGGCTGCTGTGGCGTAATGCCTTTCACCGCCGCTTCCTGGCGCTCGACCTTCGGCTTTTCTTGACCGAAGTTGGTCACCACGTCTTCTTCCTGCACTTCGACGCGGCTGTAACTTGGCGCATCGCCCAGTTCGCTCAAATCATCGTGACGCAGACGCACGATTTTGTAGTGCGGCGTTTCCAGATAAATGTTCGGAATCAGCACCACGCTAACGTCGAGCCGCTCTTCGATCATGTGGATCTCGGCGCGCTTTTCGTTCAGCAGGAAGGTGGCGACATCAACCGGCACCTGCGCGTGCACGGCGCCGGTGTTTTCCTTCATGGCCTCTTCCTGAATGATGCGCAGGATATGCAACGCCGAGGATTCGGTGCCACGAATGAAGCCAATGCCGTGACAACGCGGGCACGGCTCGTGGCTCGTCTCGCCCAGCGACGGCTGCAGGCGTTGGCGCGACAGCTCGAGCAGACCGAAACGCGACAGTTTGCCCATCTGAACCCGCGCGCGGTCATGCTTGAGCACTTCGCGCAGACGGTTTTCGACGTCGCGCTGGTTCTTCGCGCTCTCCATGTCGATGAAGTCGATGACGATCAAGCCGCCCAGGTCGCGCAGACGCAATTGACGGGCAATCTCTTCCGCGGCCTCGAGGTTGGTCTTGAATGCCGTTTCCTCGATGTCGGCACCCTTGGTGGCGCGCGCCGAATTCACGTCGACGGATACCAACGCCTCGGTGTGATCGATGACGATCGCGCCGCCGGAAGGCAGTTGCACGCTGCGCGAGAAGGCGGTCTCGATTTGGTGTTCGATTTGGAAGCGGGAGAACAGCGGCACCTGATCCTTGTACAGCTTGACGCGGCTCAGGGTATTGGGCATGACGTGGCTGATGAATTGGCGCGCCTGGTCGTGAATTTCTTCCGTATCGATCAGAATTTCACCGATATCGGCATGGTAGTAATCACGGATAGCGCGGATCACCAGGCTGCTTTCCTGCAGGATCAGGAACGGTGCGCTTTGCGCGCCCGCCGCGCCCTCGATGGCACGCCACAGTTGCAGCAGATAGCCCATATCCCATTGCAGCTCCTCGTAGCTGCGGCCGATCCCTGCGGTGCGGGCGATCAGGCTCATGCCCTGCGGCACTTCCAACTGGCCCAGCAGATCCTTCAGTTCCTGCCGTTCCTCGCCCTCGATACGACGGGACACGCCGCCGCCGCGCGGGTTATTCGGCATCAACACCAGGTAACGCCCAGCCAAGCTGATGTACGTGGTCAGCGCGGCGCCCTTGTTGCCGCGTTCGTCCTTTTCCACCTGCACGATGACTTCCATGCCTTCGCGCAGCACATCCTGGATGCGCGGGCGGCCGCCGTCGTAATTTTGGAAATAGGTGCGGGAGACTTCTTTGAAGGGCAGAAAACCATGGCGTTCGGTGCCATAGTCGACGAAGCAGGCTTCCAGCGAGGGTTCGATACGGGTGATGACGCCTTTGTAGACGTTCCCCTTACGTTGCTCCTTGCCGACCGTTTCGATATCCAGATCGACGAGCTTCTGCCCATCGACGATCGCCACGCGCAGCTCTTCCGCTTGCGTGGCGTTAAACAACATCCGTTTCATTCTATTTTCCTTGCGCGGCACTCACGCAAGGCACAGCAAGTATTTGACGGCCCAGTGGCTAAAATGGGCGCTTTCCGAAAGAAGTGTCTGTATAAAGAACAATAAATCAATATATCAAGCCGACTTCCTGAAGTACGTCACACGGGCGTTGCATTTTCCGTCGCGCGTCGGTCCGTCTTGCCTGGACCTGCTTCGGCGCCGTGACACCCGTGCCGGGTCAAACTTTGCCATGGTACCCCCTGACTGGCTTTTGCATCAGGAGATGGAATACTGGTGAGTGCGCTATGTGTCCAAATGCATTACCATCGCTGCTTTTCGGTGAGCGAGTTAACCTCGGCTGCGTGCGCAGATTGCGGCGTCAGGTCAGGGCCATGCCCTGCCGGCCGTATGGCTGCGCAGCAGCAGCGTCTTTGAGCGGACACCGCTCGCGACCTTGCTCTGCAGGTTTTGCCATGACCATTTCTTTGGTCAAGCGCAGGAAGTATAAGCAAAATGACTGATATTCGCAAAGATTCCGTTACCTTCCACCAGGTCGGCGAAGACGCGGCCGGGCAACGGATCGACAATTACCTGACGCGCCTGCTCAAAGGGGTGCCCAAAAGCCATATTTACCGCATCCTTCGCTCCGGCGAAGTGCGCGTCAACAAAGGCCGCGCCGACGCCTCGCGCCGCCTCCAAGCCGGCGACACGCTACGCATCCCACCGATCCGGCTTGCCGAGCGCGACGAATCCGTCGTACCCGGCGCCACCTTCCCCGTCGTGTATGAAGACGACGCCATGCTGGTGATCGACAAACCCGCCGGCGTGGCGGTGCACGGCGGTAGCGGCGTATCGTTCGGCGTCATCGAACAGTTGCGCCGCGGCCACCCGGAATACCGCTATTTGGAGTTGGTCCACCGGCTCGACCGCGAGACCTCCGGCCTATTGATGCTGGCAAAAAAGCGTTCGGCGCTGGTAAAGCTTCACGACATGATGCGCGAAAGCACGCCGGACAAGCGCTATCTGGCGCTCGGGGTCGGCCATTGGGACGCCCAGAAGAAGCATGTCAAATTACCGCTGCATAAATTCACTACCGGCGATGGCGAGCGCATGGTGCGCGTGACCGAGGACGGATTGAGCGCGCACACCATTTTCAGCGTCGAACGGCGCTTTCGAGATTTCACGCTGGTCGAGGCCCGGCTACGCACCGGCCGCACGCACCAAATCCGCGTGCACATGGCCGCCAGCGGCTGTCCGATCGCCGGCGACGAAAAGTACGGCGATTTCGCGCTGAACAAGGTCTTGGCCAAGCGTGGGCTGAAACGCATGTTCCTGCACGCCTGGCGCCTTTCGCTGCCGCATCCGCTGACCGGCGCGCCGCTCGAATTGAGCGCGCCGCTGCCGCCCGACCTGCAACGCTTCCTGGACACCCTGCAAAACGATGAGCCAAGCCTTTGATTTGATCGTCTTCGACTGGGACGGCACGCTGATGGACTCCACGGCGCACATTACCCGCGCCATCCAGCATGCTTGCGCCGATCTGGGGCTCGCCGTGCCGGATGCCCGCCAGGCGCGCGCGGTCATCGGGCTCAGCCTGGCCGAGGCACTGGCCACGGCCTGCCCAGACCTGCCGCCGGATCGCTATCCGGAAATGGTAACGGCCTATCGCAATCATTTTTTCATCGGCGACGAGGAAGTGGATCTGTTTGCCGGCGTCGACGCGGCCCTGGCCGAATTGTCCGCGGGCAGCGCGCTGTTGGCCGTGGCCACCGGCAAGAGCCGGCGCGGCCTGGAACGGGCACTGACGGCAACCGGGCTTGCACGGACATTCGCCGCGACGCGCACGCAAGACGATTGCCCATCCAAACCCCACCCCGCCATGCTGCTGGAATTGATGGACCAGCTGGGCGCAGCCCCCGGCCGCACGTTGATGGTCGGCGACACCACCCACGATTTACGCATGGCCGAAGCCGCCGGCACGTTGGCGGCCGGCGTGCTGTCCGGGGCGCACACGCGCGAAGAGCTGGCGACTTGCCCTACACTAGGGTTGTTCGAAGACTTCGAGGCGTTCTACGCATGGTTGAAGACACAGACCACCTGATCTGCCCGTCGGCCGAGCTGGTCGAACGCGGCCCGGCCAGGCGCTTCGACATACCGGCCGAACCGTGCGCCTGGCCCGCCTTCGTTGTCCGCTATCAAGGCAAGGTGTACGGCTATCTCAATGCTTGCCGGCACGTCCCCGTGCAGCTCGATTGGCGCGAAGGCGAGATATTCGATCTGAGTGGGCATTATCTGATCTGCAGCATGCACGGCGCGCGCTATCTTCCCGATAGCGGCGTGTGCGTCGCCGGCCCGTGCAAGGGACAGCGCCTCATCCCGGTCATCACAAAGGAGTTGAACGGGATGATATATTATGTCAAACCAATCGCCGCGCCAGAGCGGCCCGCCCCTGGAGTCACCGAGTGAGCGATCAAAACTGGGAACGCACCCTGCTAGAACAACTGGCCAGCGCCGCGCTGGTCGAACAACGGCGCGCGCGCCGCTGGAAGATCTTCTTTCGCTTCGCGTGGCTCCTGTTGTTCGCCGCCGTGGCCGCCTCGCTGTTCTGGCGCGGCGACGACAAGTCCGTCTCACGCCTGACCGGCGGCGGCCATGCGGCGATCCTGCGTCTGGATGGCGAAATCAGCAGCGAGAACGAAAGCGCCGACAAAATGATCCAGGGACTGGCGGACGCCTATGCCGACAAAGACACGCGCGGCATCATCGTGCGCGCCAACAGCCCTGGCGGCAGTCCCGTTCTCTCGGGCATGGTCTATGACGACATCCGCCGACAGAAAAAACTGCACCCGGCCATTCCGGTGTATGTTGTCGTCGAGGAAATGTGCGCGTCAGGCTGTTATTATATTGCTAGCGCAGCGGATAAGATTTTCGTCGACAAAGCCAGTGTCGTCGGCTCGATCGGCGTGCTGTCCGACGGTTTTGGCTTCACCGGCCTGATGGACAAGCTGGGCATCGACCGCCGCTTGAAAACATCCGGCGAGAACAAGGCGATGGGCGACCCCTTCTCGCCGGTCAATCCGAAACAGGAAGCGGTCCGCCAGCAATTGCTGGACGACATTCACGCACAGTTCATCAAGGCGGTGCGCGACGGACGCGGGCAGCGGTTGAAGGAAACACCCGACATGTTCAGCGGGCTGATTTGGATTGGAGAGAAAAGCATCCCGCTCGGCTTGGCGGATGGCTACGGCACCGTGGCCTCGGTCGCGCACACCGAGTTGAAAACCGACCAGACGGTGGACTACACGCCAACCGACGATCTGGGGAGCCGCGTGGCGCGCCGCTTCGGCGTTGCCTTCGGCACCGGCTTGAAGAGCTTGTTCGACACACACCTGTTCTGACACGAGGACTGGAAAGAGGAATTCGTCATGCCACGAAAACTGCCGGACGATCACGACAATCACGACCGTTGGCTGGTCTCTTACGCCGACTTCATTACGCTGTTGTTCGCCTTCTTCGTCGTGATGTATGCCATTTCCTCGCTCAACGAGGGCAAATATCGCGTACTGTCCACATCGCTGGTCAACGCCTTCCGTTCCGGCACCAACATCAGCCTTAGCACGAACCCGAGCGGCTCGGCCAACACGCTGATCCAAGTACCGGAAACCAAGCCGATCGCCAAATCGGTTCAAAGCGAGGCGGCCGTGCGCGAACAAGCCAAGCTTGGCAAGCTCGCGGCCGACATGCGGCGCATCCTGGAGCCACTGGTCAAAGGCGGCCAGGTCAAGATTTCGCAAAACCCCAAGGGGATCGAGATCGAAATCAAGGACAGCGCGCTCTTCCAGACCGGTCAGGCACAACCGTCGGACAATTCGGTCCAGGTGTTGACCCAGGTCGCCACGCTGCTGACCCGCGTCGACAATTCGGTCAGCGTCGAGGGCTTCACCGACAACGTGCCGATCAAAACCGCCAACTTCCCGTCCAACTGGGAATTGTCCGCCGCCCGCGCGGGCAGCGTGGTGCGACTGTTCCAGGAAAACGGCGTGGCGCCGGATCGACTAGTGGCCGTAGGCCGCGCGGAAAACATGCCGGTGGCCAGCAACGACGCGAGCGATGGCCGCGCCCGCAATCGCCGGGTCTCCATCACGGTACTGACCAATGACGTCTCTTCGGCGTCTGGGCAATCGGTGCCGGTGGAGCAGATGCGGGCACTGAAGGATTTCGCGGCGTCGGCGCCGCTCAGCGCGGCACCGCCAGCGCAATAACCCTAGCCACGCAGTCAACGGGAGACTTTGCATGACCACCCCCATTGGAAAATCAGCCCTGGATCAGCTGTTCTACAATGCCCGCACGCACAGCCACTGGCAAAAGCGCCCGGTGCCGGAGGCCCTATTGCACCAGCTGTTCGAACTGCTCAAGCAGTGCCCGACCAGCGCCAACTGCTCGCCGGCCCGTTTCGTCTTCATCACCAGCACCGATGCCAAGGCCCGGCTGCTGCCTTGCCTGGCGGAAGGCAACGTGGAAAAGACCCGCGAAGCGCCGGTCACGGTGATCGTCGGCATGGACTTGGCCTTCCACCAGCACTTGCCGCGGCTGTTCCCCCATGCCGACGCGCAAAGCTGGTTCAACGGTCATGATGAACTCATCAAGAGCACCGCGTTCCGCAACAGCGCGCTGCAAGGCGCCTACCTCATTCTCGCGGCGCGCGCGCTGGGGCTGGATTGCGGACCGATGTCCGGTTTCGACGCCGCGCTGATCGATGCGGCCTTCTTCCCGCAGGGCAACGTGCGCACCAACTTCCTGATCAATCTCGGATACGGCGAGGCAAGCAAGCTTTATGGCCGCTCTCCGCGTTTCGACTTCGACGAAGTCTGCCAAATCCTGTAAAATCGCGCTTGCTTCTCGATCCCATGCCCGGCGCCGCCGGGCATTTTGCTGGAGAAAATCCGCGATGCTCTATCCGCTGCTACGCCCGCTACTGTTCCGGCTCGATCCGGAAAAAGCGCACGAACTGACGCTGCGGTCGCTCGATCTGGCGCATCACTGTCATCTCATGCGGCTAGCCGTGCCTGCACCGGTGATCGCGCCGGTCACGGCCATGGGCATCACCTTCGCCAACGCAGTGGGCTTGGCGGCGGGCCTGGACAAGAATGGCGCTCATATCGACGCCTTGTTCGACATGGGGTTCGGCTTTGTCGAAATCGGCACCGTGACGCCCCTACCCCAGCCGGGCAACGACAAGCCGCGCATGTTCCGCGTCGTCGAACAGCAAGGCATCATCAACCGCATGGGCTTCAACAACCTCGGCGTCGACGCGTTGGTGGCCAACGTCCGCCACAGCAAGCGCGCGGGCATACTAGGCATCAACATCGGCAAGAACGCCGTCACGCCCATTGAACGCGCCGCGGACGATTACTTGGCGGCGATGGACAAAGTCTATCCGCTCGCCGATTATATTGCGGTCAACATCTCGTCGCCGAATACCAAGAATCTACGCCAGTTGCAGCAGGGAGACGAATTGTCCGCCCTGCTGCTGGCACTGAAAACCCGCCAGCAGGCGCTCGCCGATCAGCATGGCCGCTACGTGCCGCTGGCGGTCAAGATCGCACCCGACCTTGATGCCGCGCAAATCGCCGATATCGCACGCTTGTTGATTGCGCATCGCATCGATGGCGTCATTGCGGGCAACACCACGCTGTCGCGCGACGCCATCGCCGGACACCGTCATGCGGCCGAAGCGGGCGGCCTATCCGGCGCGCCGCTCACCGACAAAGCGACTGCACTGATTCGCGCGCTCGCCGTGGAACTCGACGGCGCTTTGCCTATCATAGGCGTAGGAGGTATTTTGTGCGGACGTGATGCTACGGATAAAATCGCAGCGGGCGCCACACTGGTACAGCTATACAGCGGCCTGGTCTATCGCGGCCCGGCCCTGATCGCGGAAATCGCCCGGGCAATTGCCCAGCGTGCCGCGAACGGTAATTGAATTCTGTTTCACTGTAAGGGAGACCAAACATGTATAAGAAGGCAATGGCGATGACACTCGCCGCCGCGCTGGCAGGCGGCATGCTGGCAGGTTGCGCTACCGATTCGGCCATGGTGTACTCGCAAGGCCAGACGCGCCAAGCGCAAAGCGTTCAGTTGGGCACGGTCATTTCGGTCCATGCCGTTAAGCGCGAAGGCAGCAACAACGAACTCTTGACGCTGGGCGGCGCCGCACTGGGCGGCATCGCCGGCAGCAACCTCGGCAACGGCAACAGGGCCAACGCCGCTGGCGCCATCGCCGGCGCCCTGTTGGGCGGCTTTGGCGCGCAAGCCGCGCAAAAGAGCATGGGCACGAAGGACGCCTATGAAATCACCGTCAAGCTCGATAGCGGACGCCTGATTTCCATCGTGCAGGACACCGACGTCCAACTGGAAGTCAACCAACGCGTGCGCGTCCTATCCGGCGGCGGCACCGACCGCGTCGTACCGCTGTAAACAACGCGGCTGAAAACGACGACGCCCCGCTTTGGCGGGGCGTCATTTTTTAGCTGTGCGCCGGATCAAACGGCACCCATCGCCCGGCAGATAGTCGCTCCAGCGGCCGGTAAGACGATTTGTAGGCCATCTTGCGGCTCTGGGCGATCCAGTAGCCGAGATACAGATGGGAAAGCCCTAGCTGGCGGGCCAAATCGATCTGCCACAGCACATTGTAAACGCCGTAGCTCGCGTGTTTGTCGTCCGGGTCGTAATAGGTGTACACCGCGGACAGTCCATCATCCAGCCTGTCGATCAAGCTCACCATCTTCAGCGTTTCTCCCTCGCGGAATTCCGCGAGCCAACTCTCCACGCCGCTTTTCAAGATGAACTCGGCGTATTGGGCCGGATCATCTTCGGACATGCCGCCGCCTCGGTGCCGCGCCGCCTGATAGCGGCGGTACAACGCATAGTGCTCGGCGGAATATTTGAGCGGCAGCAGGTGCACAGTGAGATTGCCGTGGAGCTTCCAGGCGCGGCGCTGGCTGCGATTAGGCGCGAAGTCGCGCACGGGCACCCGCACCGGAACGCAAGCCTGGCACAAATCGCAATAGGGGCGATACGTATGCAACCCACTGCGGCGAAACCCCAACTGCACCAGTTGACTGTAGACGCGGCGATCGATCGATTCGGCGGGGATGGCCACCTGCGAGCGCGCCTCACGGCCTTGCAGATAGCTACAAGCATAGGGCGCGGTCGCGTAAAAGTGGATGGCCACAAACTGGCCGGCGTCACGATGGCTCATTGCGGTAATGGTAATTCCACAGGTTGATGGGCTGCGCTCGGGCAAGCTGCTCTTTCAGAGTAGCAAGAAACGCGTCGCGTGGAATCAATCTCGCACCTAAACTGGCCAAGTGCGCGGTGTGCATCTGACAATCGATCATACCGCAGCCGTGCGCCGCCAAGTGGCGCACCATATGCACGAAGGCCAGCTTCGACGCGTCGCTTTGGCGCGAGAACATCGATTCACCGAAAAACATCGTGCCGAGTGAGACGCCGTAAAGTCCACCCACCAGCTCGCCATCGATCCACGTTTCCCAAGAATGCGCGACGCCGCGGTCGAACAACCGGCAATACGCATCGACCATCTCCGGCAGAATCCAGGTGCCGCGCTGGCCGCGCCGCGGCGCGCCACAGGCCTCCATGACCTGGCGAAACGCGGTGTCGACTCGGATTTCGTAACGGGTATTGCGCAAGGTCTTGGCGAGCGAACGGCTGACCTTGAGCTGAGGAGGGAACAACACCATGCGCGGCGCCGGACTCCACCATAGGATGGGCTCATCCGGACCATACCAGGGGAAAATGCCGTGCGAATAGGCAGCAAGCAGACGCGCAACGGACAAGTCGCCCCCCGCGGCCAAAAGGCCGGGTGGGTCGTCAAGCGCGGACTCGGGCGGCGGAAAGACCGGCGCGCGCCCTAGCCAAGGAAGCATCAGGACTCCTGTCCGGCTCCGTGTTTAGCCAAGCAATCCGGACACTCGCCATACATGTACAGCGCGTGTTCCATGATGCGGAAACCGTGTTCGCCGGCAATCCGGTCCTGCAACGCTTCGATCTCCGGATCGAAAAACTCGACCACCCGCCCGCACTGCACGCACACCATATGGTCATGGTGCCCACCCTGGTTCAATTCGTACACGGCCTTGCCGGTCTCGAAATGGTGCCGCACCAGGATACCGGCCTGCTCGAACTGCGTCAGCACGCGGTAAATCGTGGCCAGACCGATGTCGATGTTTTCGGCCAGCAAAGTGCGGTAAACGTCCTCAGCGGACATATGGCGCACGCCGGCAGTCTCGAACAGGTCCAGAATTTTCAATCGGGGGCCGGTCGCTTTCAGGCCGATATCTTTGAGGTGACTGGCTTTGCTCATCGTGATATAAAGTGGCATCAGATTTAGGCCATCATAATGCCTTTTGGCTGGTTTGCCTAATTCATCCCGAATTTTTCGCTACTCGTTGTGGAGTCTCATGCGCGCCCTGACCCTCGTTGCCGTCATAGCCCTTTCAGGCTGCACCTATCTCAACCCCGCGAACTGGCACCCCTACCATATGGATATTCAGCAGGGCAATCTAGTCACCCAGGACGACGTTGCCCGGCTCAAGGTCGGCATGACCCGCTCGCAGGTGCGTTTTGTGCTCGGCACGCCGCTCATCGTCGACAGCTTCCACGCCAACCGCTGGGACTACAAATACCAACTGTTCCAAAACGGCAAGAAGGTCGCCGATAAACACCTGACGGTCACCTTCAACGGCGACGTATTGAGCCAGATCGACGGCGACGCCATGCCGCCGGAAGTGCCGGCCGCGCGCCTCGACACCTCGGCGCCCGCGGCTTCCGCACCCGCCGCGGCGACTCGCCCATGAAGCCGCTGAACGTCGTGATCGTCGGCGCCGGCGGGCGCATGGGCAAGACCCTGATCGAAGCCGTCCTCGACCAGCCGCAGGCTTTCCGCCTGCACGCCGCGCTCGACCGTCCCGAATCGCCCGAACAGGGCCGTGATGCCGGCGCATTGCTCGGACACGACACCGGCGTTGCCATCACCCATGACGTCGAGGCCGCGCTCGCGGACGCGGATGTGCTGATCGACTTTACCCGTCCCGAGGCCACGCTGGACTACCTCCAGACCTGTGCCGCGCGCGGGGTCAATATGGTGATCGGCACCACCGGTTTCGACGCGGAGGGCAAGCGGGCCATTACCGCGGCCGCTCAGCGCATCGGCATCGTCTTCGCGCCGAATTTCAGCGTGGGGGTCAATCTGACGTTCAAATTGCTCGACATCGCCGCCCGGGTCTTGTCCCAGGGCTACGATATCGAGATCGTCGAAGCGCATCATCGCCATAAGGTCGACGCACCGTCCGGCACAGCGCTGGCGATGGGCGAGGTCGTCGCCCAGGCGCTAGACCGCGATCTCGACGCCTGCGCCGTCTATGGCCGCGAAGGCACGACCGGCGCGCGAGACCCGTCCACCATCGGCTTCGCCACCGTGCGCGGCGGCGATATCGTCGGCGACCATACGGTGCTCTTCGCCGGAACCGGCGAACGCGTCGAAATCACCCACAAGGCATCGAGCCGCGCCACCTTTGCACTCGGCGCGCTCCGCGCCGCCGGCTGGCTCGCTCAGCACAAGCAGGGGCTCTTCAATATGCAGGACGTCCTGGACCTCCACTGAGGCAAGCCGTCCCATGCGTCTGTTGCCTTTCGTCGTGCTCATGTCCGCCGTCATCGCGCTGACGGCGGGCACCGCGCTGACGCTTACACCCGATGGCAGGCCCGAACCGCTCCTTGCCCTCTTTTCCGGCAATCTTCCGCCCATCGAACGCGAACTGTTGTGGCAGCTGCGCCTGCCGCGCCAGTTGCTGGCCTTTACGGCCGGCGCGCTGCTGGCCGCGGCCGGCGGCGCCATCCAGGCCCGATTCAAGAATCCGCTCGCCGAGCCGGGGCTCATCGGCATCAGTGGCGGCGCAGCGCTTTCCGCGGCGTTAGCGCTGCAATGCGGCTTACCGACGCCCTGGGTGCCGCTGGCCGCTTTCGGCGGCGGCTTGGCCGCGCTCGGTCTCACCAGTCTGATGAGCCGTCCCGGCACCGATGGCGACCGCCTGATTCTCGCCGGCATTGCCGTCAATGCCATTTTCGGCAGCCTTTTGACCATACTGATCGCCACCCTGCCGGACGGCTCGCTGCGCACCATCACTTTCTGGCTGATGGGTAGCTTCGCCAATGCCGATTGGCCGCAGGCGGAGCGTTTCGTCATCGCCGCGCCCATCCTGCTTTGGCTGCTGTTTCGCGAGTGGCGCCTGCTCAACGCGCTGCAGCTAGGCGCGGCAACCGCATTTCATCTGGGGTTCGACGTCCGTCGCGGCGGCGCCCGCGTCGTGCTGTTGGCCGCGCTGGCCACCGCGCTGGTGGTGTCTCATTGCGGCATGGTCGGCTTCGTGGGTCTGATGGCGCCGCATTTGGCGCGTCAACTGGTCGGCAGCCACGCGCGCCGGCTGCAGATCGCGGCGCCCTTGTTGGGCGGCTGGCTCGCGCTTTTGGCCGACTGGCTGGCGCATAGCTTGATCTACCCGGCCGAACTGCCCGTCGGCGTAATCACCAGTCTCGCCGGCGCGCCCTTCTTCCTGTGGCTATTATGGCAAAGCAATCGTCGGAGGCGGCATGCTTGAAGCGCGCCGCTTGACCTTGCGCCGCGGCGAGCGCGCGCTGATCGACGACCTCTCGCTCACGGCGGCTTGCGGCGAACTGACGCTGATCGTCGGACCCAACGGTGCCGGCAAAAGCACGCTGCTCTCGCTGTTATCCGGGCTCACGCCGCCCACCAGCGGCGACCTGCGGCTGGCCGGGCGCGATGTGCGCACACTCAGCGCCCGGGATCTGGCGCGCCTGCGCGCCGTGGTCGAACAAGAACCGGGTTGGCAGCCGGGCTTCAATGCCGCGGAGCTGGTCATGATGGGCGGTTACCTGCAAGGCGGTAGCCGAAACGGCTGGCGCGAGGCGATGCGGCTGATGCAGTGCGATGCGTTGGCAAAACGCCAGCTGGAGACGCTATCGGGCGGCGAGCGCCAACGGGTGCATCTGGCGCGCGCGCTATGGCAGCTCATGAGCTCCGGCGAATCGCAGCGCTTTTGGCTGCTGGACGAACCGACCGCCGCGCTCGATTTCGGCTTGGCCGATGCGCTGTTGGCCGAAGTGCGCGCCCTGGCGCAGACCCTGCGTCTCGGCGTCGTCGCCGTGGTGCATGACTTGAATCTAGCCTGGCGGCACGCCGATCAGATTTTATTGATGGAAAGCGGCCGTGGCGCCGCTTTCGGTCCCCCTGGCGAGATCATGCAAAAAGACCGGCTGGAAGCCCTTTACGGTGTCCGCTTGGCCGAGCTGATCAGCCACGATGAACAACTGCGCGCGTTCGTTCCGCTCGCCGAGCCGCGAACGCGCGATTAACACCACGCTATTTCGAGGAATTCAATTGCAAGCACGACATATTATTTCTCTGAGCCTGAGCTTGGGGCTGCTGCCGTTATCCGTTCATGCCGCGGCCACCGACCCCACTCCCCTGATCGACCAATATACCCGGCAACTCCGCGCCGCCGCCCAGCCGGTCGGCCTCACGCTGGTGGTGGTCGACGGCAACCGTACCTGGCAACGCTATCTCGGTGAAACGCACTACGGCAACCACACGCCGCCGCAATCGGACACGCTGATTCGTATTGCCTCGCTCAGCAAGCTATTCACCGGCGAAATGCTGGTATCGCTGGCCGCCGATGGCCGGCTGAGCCCGAACGACCCGCTGCAAAAATACGCGCCGGCCGGTGTTGCCGTGCCGCAAGGCGGCAAGGGACAAGTCATTCGGCTGATCAATCTGGCCACCCACACCAGCGGCCTACCGCGCGAAATGCCAGGCGAACGCCCCGCCGACGCGCCCGTATTCTCCTGGCCGACCACCGGCCAACGTTGGCAGTGGCTGGCGCAGGGACGGTTGAACGCCGTGCCGGGCACGCGCGCGGCTTACTCCAACCTGGCCTTCGATTTTCTGGCCGACGCGCTCGCGCGCGCTGGCGGCAAACCCTATCCGGTCTTGCTGCGGGAGAAGATCACCGCCCCGCTCGGCATGAGCAATACCACGTTCACCCCCTCGGCGGCGCAATGCGCCCGGCTGATGGATGGCATCGACGCGAGCCCCTGTACCGACTCGCAGTCGGCCGAAGGCAGCGGTGGACTCTACTCCACGCCGCACGACATGGCGCTGTGGCTGCAGGCACAGTTGCATCCGAAAAGCCCGGTGCTGCAGCGTGCCCAGCAAATGGTCTACCGCCGGCGCGATTTGCGCGCCATCAACGGCATGGATCACGCGGGTCAGGCGGATGCGCTGGGGCTCGGCTGGGTCTACATGGACGCGCGCGCCGGTCAGCCGGCCATGCTGCAGAAGACCGGCGGCGGCGGCGGTTTTTTGACTTATGTCGCCATTGATCCGCAACGCCGCATCGGCGTGTTCGTCGCCATGACGCGTAGCCGGCATATCTCGCCGCGCGGCATGATCAATCAGGCCAACAAGCTGGTGACGGCGCTGGCGACGCGCTAGGTTAAAAGCAAAGGCCGCCCGTTTAGGGCGGCCTTTGCGGCAAGGGAAACCGCCGCTAGGCGATCTGATACTCCTGCGGCAACGCCTTGGCCTCGAAGGTCTGACAGACGTGCCCGCTTTCGTCCATGCTTTCCAGCCGGACGTCGAAGCCCCACAACCGCGCCACGTGCTTGAGCACTTCCTCGGTGCTGCTCTCTTCCAACGGCCGGCGCTGGTACATGCTATGACGCAAGGTCAGGCTGCGATCGCCGCGAACGTTCACCGACCACACCTGGATATTGGGCTCGCGCGAACCCAGGTTATATTGCTCGGACAGCTTCTGACGCACCTGCTGATAGCCGTCCTCGTCGTGGATCGACGTGATCTCCAGTTTGTCGTCCAAGTCGTTGTCGCGGATGCTGAACAGGCGGAAGCTGCGGATCAGCGTCGGCGACAGATATTGCGAGATGAAGCTTTCGTCCTTGAAGTTGCGCATGGCGAAATCCAACACCTCGCGCCAATTCCCGCCGGCAATGTCCGGAAACCAGGCACGGTCCTCGTCGGTCGGCGCCTCGCAAATGCGGCGGATGTCCTGATACATGGCAAACCCCAGCGCATAGGGGTTGATGCCGTGATACCACTTGGCGGTCACCGGCGGCTGATAAATCACGTTGGTGTGCGACTGCAAAAACTCCAGCATCGCGCCGTCGGTCACCCGCCCCTTGTCGAACAGCCGGTTCATGATGGTGTAATGCCAGAACGTGGCCCATCCTTCGTTCATCACCTGCGTCTGACGCTGCGGATAGAAATATTGCGCCACCTTGCGCACGATGCGCACGATCTCGCGCTGCCACGGCTCCAACAGCGGCGCCGACTTCTCGATGAAATACAGCAGATTTTCCTGCGGCTCCGGCGGGAAACGCACGCTGCCCTTGTCGGCATCGTCGCGATCGCGGCGCGGAATGGTCCGCCATAGATCGTTGACCTGCATCTGCAGATAGTGCTCGCGCTCCTCCTGCCGCGCCTGCTCCTTGGCCAGCGACAGCTTCTGCGGCCGCTTGTAGCGGTCGACGCCGTAGTTCATCAGCGCGTGGCACGAATCGAGCAGGCTTTCCACCGCGTCGATGCCGTAGCGCTCCTCGCAGCGGGCAATATACCCCTTGGCGAACACCAGATAGTCGATGATGGCCGAGGCGTCGGTCCACGTCTTGAACAGGTAGTTGCTCTTGAAGAACGAATTGTGACCATAGGCGGCGTGAGCAATCACCAGCGCCTGCATGGTCATCGAATTTTCCTCCATCAGATAGGCGATGCAAGGATTCGAGTTGATGACGATCTCGTAGGCGAGCCCCATCTGGCCGCGTTTGTAGCTTTTCTCCGTCGAGACGAAGTGCTTGCCGAACGACCAGTGATGGTAGTTGACCGGCATGCCGACCGACGAATACGCGTCCATCATCTGCTCGGCGGTGATGATCTCCAGTTGCACCGGATAGACATCCAGGCCAAATTCGTCCACCGCGATGGCACGGATCTCGCGGTCGTATTCATCGATCAGGTCGAAGGTCCATTCGGAACCGGTAGAAATCGGCGTCATGGCGCATCTCCTTCAGCGTGAGGCTGGCTGGCGCTTGAACAGCTCGCGGAACACCGGATAAATATCCGCCGCCGCGTGGATCTTCTGCATGGCGAAGTGGCGGTTGCGTTCCTTGACGTTCAGATATTCATACCATAGATTTTGCGGCTCGCCGTCGGTGATC
Organism: Paludibacterium sp.; assembly: GCF_019232825.1. GTDB lineage: Bacteria > Pseudomonadota > Gammaproteobacteria > Burkholderiales > Chromobacteriaceae > Paludibacterium. The sequence goes on from NZ_JAFAND010000059.1 coordinate 17,937, forward strand.
TCGATATAGGCGTAATACTGACAATACGGCAGCAGTTGCTCCTCCAGTATGCGCGCGCAGTTGGCCGAGTCGCTGTCCCAGTTGTCGCCATCCGAGGCTTGGGCGGCATAGATGTTCCAGTCGCTGGTCGAATACCGCTTCTGGATCACCTCGCGCATCAGGTTGAGCGCCGAGGACACCACGGTGCCGCCCGACTCGCGCGAATGGAAAAAGTCGTGCTCGTCGACCTCGACCGCACTGGTATGGTGGCGGATAAAAACGACCTCGATCTTGTCGTAATTGCGCTGCAGGAACATGTACAGCAGGATGAAGAAGCGCTTGGCCATATCCTTCTTGGCTTCGTCCATCGAGCCGGAAACGTCCATCAGGCAGAACATCACCGCCTGGCTCGTCGGCATCGGCAACTTGATGCGGTTGTTGTAACGCAAGTCGAACGGGTCGATGAAGGGAATGCTGGCCAGGCGCTCGCGCAGCTTGTGGATCTTCTCGCGCCGTTGGCGCACGTCGAGCGCCACGTCGTCGTCGGACTCGATCAGGGCATCGAGCTCCTCCTCCGCCTCGTTAAGCTGCGTCAAGGTCGGGGCCGCCATCGCCACACGGCGCGCCAACGCGCCGCGCAACGAACGCACGATGCTGATGTTGGTCGGCGTGCCGTCGTTGGTGTAGCCCGCGCGCACCGATTTGAGCTCGTCGATCCCCATCAGCTGGGTTTTGATCAAATTGGGCAGCGCCAGATCGTCGAAGAACACGTTCATGAACTCTTCGCGCGACAGCTCGAAGGCGAAGTCGTCCTCGCCCGAGCCGTCCTTGCTGGCCTTGCCGCCCCCGCCGCCCGCGCCGCCGCCCTGGGGCCGGTCGATGCGGTCGCCGCGCACGTAATCCTCGTTGCCCGGATGCACGTTCTCCCAGACGCCGCCTTGCCCGTGATGGAATTGCGGCTCGGAGATATCCTTGACCGGAATCGACACTTTTTCGCCGCTATCGATATCGGTGATGCTGCGCCCCTTGATGGCGCGTGACACGGCCTCCTTGATTTGCGCCTTGAAACGGCGCAGGAAACGCTCGCGGTTGACCGCGGACTTGTTCTTGCCGTTGAGACGTCGATCGATCAGATGAGCCATGGCGACCTCGCTTGGGGCGCCCGTTGGGGCGCCCCGCTTCAGAATGGTGGGAGCCGTGCCTTCATGAGGACTTACGCACGCGCAAATACCATTCGCACAAGAGCCGCACCTGCTTGGCGGTATAGCCCTTCTCGACCATGCGGTTGACGAAGTCTTCGTGTTTCTTGGCATCCTCCGCGCTGGCCTTGGCGTTGAACGAAATCACCGGCAGCAGCTCCTCGGTGTTGGAGAACATCTTCTTCTCGATCACCGTGCGCAGCTTCTCGTAACTGGTCCAGGTCGGGTTTTTGCCGCCGTTGCTCGCCCGGGCCCGCAACACGAAATTGACGATCTCGTTGCGGAAGTCCTTCGGGTTGGAAATCCCCGCCGGCTTCTCGATCTTCTCCAATTCGGCGTTCAGCGCGTTGCGGTCGAAAATCTCGCCGGTATCCTGGTCGCGGTACTCCTGGTCCTGGATCCAATAGTCGGCGAAGGTCACATAGCGGTCGAAGATGTTCTGGCCGTACTCGGAGTAGCTTTCCAGATAGGCGGTTTGGATCTCCTTGCCGATGAACTCGACATACTTGGGCGCCAGGTACTCCTTGATGAACGACATGTAGCGCTGCTCGGTCTCGGCCGGGAACTGTTCGCGCTCCACCTGCTGCTCAAGCACGTACAGCAGGTGCACCGGGTTGGCGGCCACTTCGGTGTGATCGAAGTTGAACACCTTGGACAGGATCTTGTAGGCGAAGCGCGTCGACAGCCCGCTCATGCCCTCGTCCACCCCGGCAAAATCGCGATACTCCTGCAGCGACTTGGCCTTCGGATCGGTATCCTTCAGGTTTTCGCCATCATAGACCTGCATCTTGCTGTAGATGCTGGAGTTCTCCGGCTCTTTGAGGCGCGAGAGCACCGCGAACTGCGCCATCATCTTCAGCGTGCCCGGGGCGCAAGGCGCGCTCCCCAGCGAGGAGTTGGTGATCAGCTTGTCGTAGATGCGGATCTCGTCCTTGACGCGCAGGCAATACGGCACCTTGACGATGTAGATCCGGTCGAGGAACGCCTCGTTGTTCTTGTTGTTGCGGAACTGTTTCCACTCCGATTCGTTCGAGTGGGCGAGAATGATGCCGTCAAACGGAATCGCGCCAAACCCCTCCGTGCCCTTGAAGTTGCCTTCCTGGGTCGCGGTCAACAGCGGGTGCAGCACCTTGATCGGCGCCTTGAACATTTCCACGAACTCCAACAGCCCCTGGTTGGCCAGGCACAGCCCGCCGGAATAGCTGTAGGCATCTGGGTCGTCCTGCGCGTATTTCTCCAGTTTGCGGATGTCCACCTTGCCGACCAGCGACGAGATGTCTTGATTGTTTTCGTCGCCCGGCTCGGTCTTGGCCACCGCGATCTGGCGCAGCACCGACGGATAGCGCTTGACCACGCGGAATTGGCCGATGTCGCCGTTGAATTCGTGCAGCCGCTTGACGGCCCACGGGCTGGGGATCGGTTTCAGGTAACGGCGCGGAATGCCGTATTGCTCTTCCAGAATCGGGCCGTCTTCCTCGTAGTTGAACAAGCCCAACGGCGACTCGTTAACCGGTGAACCCTTCAAGCAATAGAACGGCACGAGTTCGGTTAGCTCCTTCAGCTTCTCCGCGATCGACGACTTGCCGCCCCCCACCGGACCGAGCAGGTAAAGAATCTGCTTCTTTTCCTCCAAGCCCTGCGCGGCGTGACGGAAATAGGCCACCACCTGCTCGATGACCTCTTCCATGCCGTAGAAATCGCGGAAGGCCGGGTACACCTTGACGATTTTGTTGCTGAAGATACGGGATAGTCTCGAATCGTGGCGCGTGTCGACCAGTTCAGGTTCGCCGATTGCCATCAACATGCGCTCGGAGGCCGTGGCGTAAGCCCCGGGGTCCTGCTTGCACAATTCGAGATATTCCTGGATGGTGAATTCTTCTTCACGGGTACGATCGTAGCGCGTCGCGTACTGACTGAAGATATCCGGGTGCATGGCTCTCTCCTGGCAAATTGCAGGGTAACGCGGGACTGCTTGTTCGCACCCAGCGCCCCTTGCACAAATTAGAGTGACTGCAGCAAATTCCGTTCTGTTTTTTTAGGGTATAGCACAATGACAGGCCGATGACACAAGCCAGAAAGCCCGATAAATCCGTCGTTTCAGGCGACAATCGTCGCGACGGCAGGAAAAAACACTGTAGAAACAAAAACAAACGAGACAAAGAAAAGCATCAACATGTGTTGCTAACGACGGGTAAGAATCTTTGCGCCGATCTCGTATAAGCGATGACGCTCCAGTTCGTTGCAGCGACGTACCTCCACCTCAGCCTCGAACGGCCGGCCGGGCACGCTGCCGACGGCTGGCGTCAGCACCAGCACCATCAGGTGCTCGCCGTACTGCGGCACATAGGAAGTATGCAGCGCGATGCCATCGACCGAAATATCGGCGCACTCGCCATAGTGCGTCTCGCCGGTGTGCAACGATTTGATGCGCGCCTTGCAGCGCATCGACACGCGGCGCGAGCCGCGTCGGTTGTGATGGGAATCAAACGGCACCGGGCATTCTCCCTTCAAGATGAGCTTGCAGCCAGTAAAGACCGACCAGGCTCTTGCTATCACAGATTGCACCGTTGAGCGTTCGCGCGATCACTTCCGTCAGCGGTAAGGTCACCACCTCGAGAAACTCGCCATGATCGAGCTGTCGCTCCGAAAGCGTCAGTCCACGCGCCAAAAAATAATGAATCTGTTCGTCGGCATAGCCGATGCACGGGTGCGCGGTACCGAGAAACGTCCACTCGCGGGCCGAGTAGCCGGTTTCCTCCATGAGCTCGCGCCGCGCGCATTGCTCGCGCGCTTCTCCGGGATCGAGCTTGCCGGCGGGAATCTCGAGAAACTCACGCCCGGCCGGGTAGCGATATTGCCTCTCCATCACCAGCCGGCCATCGTCCGTCAGCGCCAATACCGCCACCGCGCCGGGATGGCGGATATATTCCCGCCAGCTTTCGCTTCCGTCCGGCAACCGAATACGATCGCGCCGCACTTTGAGGAACCCACCCTCGAACACCAACTGCGAATCAATCGTCTTCTCGGTCAAATCCACGGCAACCCTTTCATGCCACAGTAAAAAAATCGATGAGATCGGCCGAGCTCATTGTACCGGCGGTCGCCAGCCGTAAACACAAAATATTGAGTTCATTCTAGTACACGATCTCCAGATATACCGAAAACCTGCATCCAACTCGCCCAGCGCCCTGTGCAAAAATACAACGCAAGCCGCCCCCCGCCCCCCCTCCCGAACGTCATATAACACTTGTCAAAGGCCGAAAAATAATTTAAACAAACGTTTGAATAATTGACGCGCCGCGCAGCCTCCTCAAAGACAGGTCATGAACCGCATGGCCGCCGGGCGCCAATCTCGATGAAGCGACTGCTTAACGCCACCGCACGACCTGGAGAAACCCATGCCCGCTTATCACGCCCCGCTGCGCGATTTTGACTTCGTTCTCAACGAATTGTTTTCCGTGCAGCAGACACTGCAAACCCTGCCGGGGTTCGAAGAGCTGGACCGCGAAACGCTGTCGTCCTACCTGGAAGCAGCCGCCACCTTCTGCGAAAACGAACTGCAGCCGCTAAACCGAGCCGGCGACGAGCAAGGCTGCCAGTTCGACCCGGCGAGCCATAGCGTCACTACGCCGGAGGGTTTCGCCGCCGCCTATCGCCAGTACTGCGAACTCGGCTTCCCCGGTCTCGATTGCGATCCGCAGTTTGGCGGACTCGGCATGCCCAAGGTGCTCGCCTTCCCGGCAATGGAAATGCTGTGCTCGTCCAACGTCGCCTGGTCGATGTATCCGGGCCTGTCGCACGGCGCCTACGCCGCCATCCACGCGCATGGCAGCGATGCGCAAAAGAACCGGTTCCTGCCTAAACTTGTCGACGGCAGCTGGACCGGCACCATGTGTCTGACCGAGCCGCACTGCGGCACCGATCTGGGCCTGCTCAAGACCAAGGCCGAGCCGAATGGCGACGGCAGCTACGCCATCACCGGCACCAAGATCTTCATCTCGGCCGGCGAGCACGACCTCGCGGACAACATCGTCCATCTGGTGTTGGCGCGCCTGCCGGACGCGCCCAAGGACGTCAAGGGCATTTCACTGTTCATCGTGCCCAAGTTCCACGACGACGGCAGCCGCAACGACGTGTTCTGCGGCAGCCTCGAGCACAAGATGGGCATCCGCGCCAACGCCACCGCGGTGCTCAACTTCGAGGCGGCGCAGGGCTACTTGCTCGGCGAGCCGAACAAAGGCCTCTCCTGCATGTTCACGATGATGAACGCCGCCCGCCTGGGCTGCGGCATGCAAGGTCTGGGCCTGGGCGAGGCCTCCTATCAAGGCGCGCTGGCCTACGCCAAGGAGCGCCTGCAAATGCGCGCGCTCAACGGCCCCAAGGCGCCGGAAAAGGCCGCCGACCCGATCATCGTCCATCCCGACGTGCGCCGCATGCTGCTGACGCAGAAGGCCTATACCGAAGCCGGCCGCGCGCTGACCACCTTCCTCGCGTTGCAGTTGGACATCGAGGAGAAGCACGCCGACGCCGACGCGAAGAAGACCGCCGCCGACCTGGTGGCGCTGTTGACGCCGGTGGCCAAGGCCTTCATGACCGACAACGGCTTCATCACCACCAACCTGGGGGTGCAAGTGCTGGGCGGGCATGGTTACATTCGCGAATGGGGCATGGAGCAGCTGGTGCGCGACAGCCGTATCGGCCAGATCTACGAGGGCACCAACGGCATCCAGGCGCTCGACTTGTTGGCGCGTAAGGTGCTGTCGGACCAGGGGCAAAAGCTGCGTCAGTTCTCCACGCTGATCCAGCAGTTCTGCAAGGAGGCCGAAGAACGCGCGGAACTGGCGGAATTCACCGCGCCGCTGCAACTGTTGATGAAGAACGTGGGCGAAGTCAGCGTCAAGATCGGCATGGCGGCCATGCAGGACAAGGACGAGGTCGGCGCCGCGGCCACCGATTATCTGCGCCTGATCGGCCATCTCACCTACGCCTGGCTGTGGGCGCGCATGGCGGCCGTCTCGTTCGCCCATGACGACGACTTCCACAAGGCGAAGATCGCCACCGCGCGCTTCTACTTCGCCAAGCTGCTGCCGGAAACCCAGGGACTGTTGGCGCAGTTGAAGAGCGGCGCCAAGCCCGTGATGAAGGACGCGGACTGCGCGCTGCTGTAAATAGAACACGCCCCCGCGGGCATTGGCCCGCGGGGGCGTGTCTTTTCTCCAAGCAAAACGGGCTCAGCTATCCTTGCCGCAACACGCCTTGTACTTCTTGCCGCTGCCGCACGGGCAAGGATCGTTGCGGCCGACCTTGTCGCCCTCGCGCCGAACCGTCGCCGGCGCATTGGCCTTGGCATGCCAATAGTTGAATACCGACTGCACGGCGTCGGACAATTGTTCCTTGAAGTCGTCGAGTTCCTCAGGACTGAAGTCCACCAGATCGTCGCCGTCGTCCTCCTCGAACATGCCGCCCAGCGCCATCACCGGCAACAACAGCTCCTCGAAGCCTTCGTCGTCCGCCTTGTCGAACCAGTCGGTCGGCACGCTGTCGAGCGCGTACAGATAGGCATTGCACCACGGCCAGTAGTCCGCCTCGTCAGAATCCTCCTCGGCATAGAGAATCAGATCCAGCGGTTCTCCCGCCGCCAGCGTGTCGGCGGTGGCGTCATACAATTTTTCCAGCAGCGCCAAAAGCTCCGCCTTGTCGGCCTCGCTGCCGAATTCCGGCGCGTCGCCCAAGACCTCGGACCACCAAAACGAAGTCGCGAGCTCGTCCGGGCCGCTGATCAGCGCGGCGAAGAAACCTTGCACCTCATCCGGACGCATGGTGCTGCCGGCGGCAGACAAGGGATTGAGCAGGTGCTCGAGACGGGCCAGATCCTTATCGTCGAATACGGTGTCACTCATGATGCATCCTCGGTTGAAGGGGTTGGGGCGAATTGTAGCCAATAACGGCCCCGGGCGCGGCATATTCGTGAAAATTCATATTGCCCGCTGGCCGTGATGTCGTCCAAAAGGCAAAATTGGCGCTTTGCCGCCCATCAATTAAGATAAAACGCTATACAATCGCGACCACCGACCCTTTTTGCCGGCCAGCGCAGTCCGTAAAAAGAGCGTCAACAGGCCCAACGGGAACACGCAGGAACATCATGGAACAGGACACCTACAGCATCTCGGAACTGGCACGCGACCTCGACGTCACCGCGCGCACCATCCGCTTCTACGAAGAACAAGGCTTGATCGAGCCTGAGCGGCGCGGCCTTCAGCGCATCTTCACCCGCCGCGACCGCGCGCGCTTGAAACTGATTTTACGCGGGAAACGCATTGGCCTGTCACTGGCGGAAATCCGAGAAATCCTCAATCTCTACCAGCGCGCCCGCGACGAGGCGCCGCAGTCGCAGCTGTTGTTGCAGCTATTGACCGAACGGCGCCAGCAATTGGAGCTGCAGCGGCACGACATCGATGAGGTGCTGAAAGAAATCGACGTCCTGTCGGCGCACTGCCGCGAAGTCATCGCCAAGGCTTAGGGCCGGTTTCTCCTCGGATGGCGTTAGGCGATATCGACATTGACGTTGACGTAAACGTCATGGATGATAAAGCAAAACACCAAGGGAGAAACCAGATGGACCAACAGAGCCTGGACATGCTGCGCGACAGCGTGCGCCGCTTCGCCGAACAGGAGATCGCGCCGCGCGCCGCCGACATCGACAAGGACAACGCCTTTCCGCCCGACCTATGGCAGAAGCTCGGCGACATGGGCCTCTTGGGCATCACGGTTACCGAAACCTACGGCGGCAGCGACATGGGTTATCTGGCGCAGATCGTCGCCATGGAGGAAATCAGCCGCGCCTCGGCCGCCGTCGGCCTATCCTATGGCGCCCACGCCAATCTGTGTGTCAACCAGATCTACCGTAACGGCAGCGACGCGCAAAGGCGCCGCTTCCTGCCCAAGCTCATCAGCGGCGAGCACGTCGGCGCGTTGGCCATGTCCGAGCCCAATGCCGGCTCCGACGTGGTCGGCATGCAGCTCAAGGCGCGGGCCGACGGCGATCATTTCGTGCTCAACGGTTCGAAAATGTGGATCACCAACGGCGGCGACGCCGACGTGCTGGTCATTTACGCCAAAACCGACGAACGCGACATCACCGCATTCCTGGTGGAAAAAGGCACGCCGGGCTTCTCGGCCGGCAGCAAGCTCGACAAGCTCGGCATGCGCGGCTCCAACACCTATCCGCTCTTCTTCGACGATTGCCGCGTGCCGCGCGCCAACGTGCTCGGCGAGGTCGGCCAGGGCGTCAAGGTATTAATGAGCGGCCTCGACTACGAGCGCGCCGTGCTCGCTGCCGGGCCGGTAGGCATCATGCAGGCCTGTCTCGATCTGGCGCTGCCCTATCTGAAGGAACGCAAGCAGTTCGGCCGCGCCATCGGCGACTTTCAACTGATGCAGGGAAAATTGGCCGATATGTACGTCGCGCTGTCCGCCACGCGCGCCTACGTCTACGCGGTCGGCGCGGCGCTCGACGACGGCCGCGAGGGCCGCGCGGTGCGCAAGGATGCCGCCGGCGCCATTCTGTTCGCCGCCGAGCAGGCCACGCAGATGGCGCTACAGACGATCCAGTGTCTGGGCGGGAACGGCTACATCAACGATTTCCCCGCCGGCCGGCTGCTGCGCGATGCCAAGCTGTACGAAATCGGCGCCGGCACCAGTGAAATCCGCCGCTGGCTGATCGGCCGCGAACTGATGACCGATCAGGCCTGACGGAGGGCGTCATGTCGATACTCGAAACCCGACTGTCGCCGCAGGCGGCGGACTTCCAGGACAACGCCCGCGCCATGCGCGCGCTGGTCGACGACTTACGCGCCAAGCTTGCCAAAGTAGCCAAGGGCGGCGGCGCGGCGGCGGCGGCCAAACACGTCGCCCGCGGCAAAATGCTGGTGCGCGACCGTATCGACGCGCTCTTGGACGTCGATTCGCCGTTTTTGGAGCTCTCGCCGCTCGCCGCCTGGGACATGTACCACAACGAGGCGCCTGCCGCCGGCATGGTGTGCGGCATCGGCCGCGTCAGCGGCGTGGAGTGCATGATCGTGGCCAACGACGCCACGGTCAAAGGCGGCACCTACTATCCGATGACGGTGAAAAAACACCTGCGCGCCCAGGAAATCGCTCTGGAAAACCGGCTGCCCTGCCTGTATCTGGTCGACTCCGGCGGCGCCTTTCTGCCGCTGCAGGACGAGGTGTTTCCCGATCGCGACCACTTCGGCCGCATCTTCTACAACCAGGCCAACCTATCGGCAGCCGGCATCAACCAGATCGCCGTGGTCATGGGCTCTTGCACCGCAGGCGGCGCCTACGTGCCGGCCATGAGCGATGAGACCATCATCGTCAGAAACCAGGGCACGATCTTCCTCGGCGGCCCGCCGCTGGTGCGCGCCGCCACCGGCGAGACGGTCAGCGCCGAGGAGCTCGGCGGCGCCGACGTCCACACCCGGCTATCCGGCGTAGCCGACTACCTGGCGGAAAACGACGGCCACGCGCTGGCGCTGGCGCGGCGCGTGGTCGACAGCCTCAATTGGCAAAAGCGCGGCACGCTCGACCGCACCGCCGCGCGCGCGCCGCGCCGCGCCGCGGAGGAGCTGTACGGCGTCATTCCCAACGACAGCAAAAAACCCTTCGACGTGCGCGAGATCATCCTGCGGCTCGTCGACGATTCCGACTTCGACGAATTCAAGCAGAACTATGGCGCCACGCTCGTCACCGGCTTCGCCCGGCTTGACGGCTACCGTGTCGGCATCATCGCCAACAACGGCATTTTGTTCTCCGAGTCGGCGCTCAAGGGCGCGCACTTCATCGAGTTGTGCTGCCAGCGCGGCATCCCGCTGATCTTCCTGCAGAACATCACCGGCTTCATGGTCGGCCGCAAGGTGGAAAACGCCGGTATCGCCCGCGACGGCGCCAAGCTCGTCAGCGCCGTCGCGGCGGCGCGCGTGCCCAAGTTCACCGTGCTGATCGGCGGCAGTTTCGGCGCCGGCAACTACGGCATGTGCGGCCGCGCTTTCGGCCCGCGCTTTCTGTGGATGTGGCCCAACAGCCGCATCTCGGTCATGGGGGGCGAACAGGCGGCGGCGGTGTTGGCCCAAGTCAAACGCGACCAGTTGGGCGACGCCTGGAGCGACGCGGAAGAAACCGCCTTCAAGGCGCCCATCCGCGAGCAATACGAGAAGCAGGGCCACCCCTACTACGCCAGCGCCCGCCTGTGGGACGACGGCGTCATCGATCCGGCGCAAACGCGCGAGGTCCTGGCGCTGGCCCTGTCCGCCAGCCTCAACGCCGAGATCGGCGAGACGCGCTTCGGCGTCTTCCGCATGTGAGAACGACCATGACCGCTACCCTGACTCTGGAACAACGCGGCGCACAGGCCTGGATCTGGCTCGCGCGCCCCGACGTGCATAACGCCTTCAATCCGCAACTCATCCAAGAACTCACCGAGGCGTTGACCGCGCTGCAGGCACGCGCCGATGCGCGCGTCATCGTGCTCGCCTCGCACGGCAAAAGCTTTTGCGCCGGCGCCGACCTCAACTGGATGCAAAGCGCCGGACAACTCGACGACGCGGCCAATTTGGCCGATGCGCGGCAGCTGGCGGCCTTGTTTCGCGTGTTGTACCGCTCGTCCAAACCGACCATCGCCCGGGTGCAAGGCGCGGCGCTGGGCGGCGGCATGGGGCTCGTCGCGGCCTGCGACCTCGCCGTCTGCACCCCGGCGGCGCGCTTTGCCTTGTCCGAGGTGCGTCTCGGTCTGATCCCGGCCGTCATCGGCCCTTATGTCGCCGAGGCCATCGGCGCGCGGCAGATGCGCCGCTATGCGTTGACCGCCGAGCCGATCGACGCCGCGCGCGCGCTTACGCTCGGACTCGTGCATGAGGTGACGGACGAAGGCGAGTTGGATCGCACCGTCGACCAGCTCGCCGAACACCTCGTCCGTGGCGGGCCGCGCGCGCTCGACGCCGCGAAGGACCTGTTGCGCCATCTCGGCACCGGCCCGGGCGACGACGCGGTGCTCGACGACTGCGCGGCGCGCATCGCCCGCTTGCGCCAAGGCGCCGAGGCGCGCGAGGGACTCGCCGCCTTCCTCGATAAACGCGCGCCCGGCTGGCAAGGAGACGTCTGATGTTGAGGAAGATCCTGATCGCCAATCGCGGCGAAATCGCCTGCCGCGTGATCAAGAGCGCGCGCGCCATGGGCATCGCCACCGTGGCGGTGCACGTGGCCGCCGATGCCGGCGCCCTGTTCGTGCGCCAGGCCGACGAAGCCTGGCATCTCGCCGGGGAGAGCTATCTGGACATCGACGGCATCCTGGCCGTGGCGCGCGCAAGCGGCGCCGATGCCATCCATCCCGGTTACGGCTTCCTATCGGAAAACCCCGCGTTCGCGCGCGCCTGCGACGCGGCTGGCATCGTCTTCATCGGCCCACGCGAAGCCGCGCTCGCCACCATGGGCTCCAAATCGGCGGCCAAGACGCTGCTGGAACAAAGCGCTATTCCTCTGGTGCCGGGTTATCACGGTGACGAGCAGACACCGCCGCGGCTGGCCGCCGAAGCCGACCGCATCGGTTACCCGGTATTGATCAAAGCCTGCAGCGGCGGCGGCGGCAAGGGCATGCGCATCGTCGCGCGGCGCGAGGACTTCGCCGCCGAGCTTGCCGCCTGTCAGCGCGAGGCCGCGGCGAGTTTCGGCGACGAGCGCGTGCTGATCGAAAAATATCTGCAGGCGCCGCGCCATATCGAGATCCAGGTGTTCGCCGACAGCCATGGCCAGTGCGTCTATCTGTTCGAGCGCGACTGCTCGGTGCAGCGCCGCCACCAGAAAGTAGTGGAAGAGGCGCCGGCGCCCGGGCTGTCGGCCGAGATGCGCCGCGCCATGGGCGAAACCGCCTGCGCGGTCGCGCGCGCGGTCGATTACCTCGGTGCCGGCACGGTCGAATTCATCGTCGACGGCGACAGCGGCGACTACTTCTTCATGGAGATGAACACCCGGCTGCAGGTCGAACATCCGGTAACGGAAATGGTCACGGGACTCGATCTGGTGGCGTGGCAGATCCGTGTCGCGCAAGGCGAGCCGCTGCCGCTGACCCAGGCGCAATTGACCTTGCAAGGCCACGCCATCGAGGCGCGGCTGTATGCCGAAGATCCGCAGGCCGGCTTTCTGCCCTCCTGCGGCACGCTCACCCATTGGCAGCCGCCCGCCCTCACGGAGGGGGTGCGCATCGACACCGGCGTCAGCGGCGGCGACACCATCACGCCGCTGTTCGACCCGATGCTGGCCAAGCTGATCGTCTGGGGACCGACGCGCGACGAAGCGTTGGCGCGCATGGCGCAAGCACTGGCCGCCTTCCAGGTGGACGGCGTGATGACCAATTTCGGCTTTTTGCACAAGCTGATTACCCACCCGGCATTTTGTAACGGTATAGTGGATACAGGTTTCATCGAGCGCCACCAAGCGGCGCTGTTGCCGCCCCGCTTGCCACCCGCCCCCACCGCGCTGGCCCTGTTGGCCCTGGCGGACACCCTGGCGGCGCAACCGGCCGGCACGGGCGCCTGGGATGGCGCCCTGCCCGGCTGGCGGCTCGGCGGCGCTGCGGCGACGCGGCACTGGACCTACCGCTGGCGCGACGAAACGCACGCCGTCACCGTCAGCCGCCAAAATGGCGCTTGCCGGATAGAGGCCGGCGGGGAAACGTTCGTCGTCGCCGATGCGCAATGGCAGGCGCCGCGGCTGACGGCGCGCCTGAACAGCCAACGCCTCGCCGCCACGGTGCTCGCGCGCGGCGCGGCGCGCACGCTGTTCTGGCAAGGGGAGCGCTGGACGCTGACCTGGGACGATCCGCTGGTGGCGGATGCCGCCCACGCCCAGGACAGCGGCCACCTGCGCGCGCCGATGCCGGGACGGGTGGTGGCGTTGTGCGCCGAGGCCGGCGTCCGCGTAAAGAAAGGGACGGCGCTTTTGATCATGGAAGCGATGAAGATGGAGCACACCCTTTTCGCTCCGGCGGACGGCCAAGTCGGCGCCTACCACTTCGCGCCCGGCGCGCAAGTGGCCGAAGGCATGGATTTGCTGGATTTCGAAGCACAGGACGACACACCATGACCGACCGCGTCAGAATTGTCGAAGTCGGCCCGCGCGACGGCCTGCAAAACGAGGCGCGCGCCTTGACGGCCGACGAACGCGTCACGCTGATCCACCGGCTAGGCGACGCCGGGCTGACCGAGATCGAGGCGGGCGCAATGGTCTCGCCCAGCCGCATACCGCAGATGAGCGGCTCGGACGCGGTATTGTCGCGCCTGACCCACGACGGCGGACGGCGCTACCCGGTGCTGGTGCCAAACCTCAAGGGGCTGGACGCGGCGCTCGCGGCCGGTGCGCGCGACATCGCCGTGTTCGGGGCTGCCAGCGAAACCTTCAGCCAGCGCAACATCCAGTGCGGCATCGAGGAGAGCCTGCGCCGTTTCGAGCCCGTGGTGGCCCGGGCGCGCGACTTGGGCCTGCGGGTGCGCGGCTATGTCTCCTGCGTGGCGGGCTGTCCTTATGAAGGCGCCATCGCGCCGGGCAAGGTGGCCGACGTGGCACACGCGCTCTACCTGATGGGCTGCGAAGAGATTTCGCTGGGCGACACCATCGGCATCGGCACGCCGTCGAGCATCTTGGCGATGCTCGACGCGGTGGGCCGCCGCGTGCCGATGCGCCACCTCGCCGGCCACTATCACGACACGCGCGGCATGGCGCTGGCCAACATCTTCGCTTCATTGCAAGCCGGCGTGCGCTGTTTCGACGCCTCGGTCGGCGGTCTGGGCGGCTGTCCTTACGCGGACGGCGCCTCGGGCAACGTCGCCACCGAGGAGGTCGTCTACCTGCTGCACGGCATGGGCTATCAAACCGGCATCGACCTCAAGGCGCTGGTGCGGACCGCCTGGTGGGCATGCGGGCTGCTGGGCACCGAACCCGCCAGCAAACTGGCGCACGCGTTGAAAAACGCGCACGCGGCAAAGGAGGCGTCATGAACGAACCATCCGACATGCCCTTATGGCAACCGAGCGCGGCCCGGTTGGCCGGCACGCATTTGACCGCGTTCACCCGGCTGGCCGAAACGCGCCTGAACCGGCGCTTCCCCGACTATGAAGCCTTGTGGCGATACAGCGTCGATCAGCCGGGCGCATTCTGGTCGCTGGTCTGGGATTATTGCGGCGTCATCGGCGTCAAGGGCGACGTGACGCTTGCCCATGGCGACAGCATGCAGGCGGCGCGCTTTTTCCCGCACGCCCGGCTCAACTACGCCGAGAACCTGCTGCGGCGGCGCGATGACGCGCCGGCGGTGATGTTCTGGGGCGAGGACAAGGTCCAGCGCCAATGGTCGTGGCGCGCGCTATACGACATCGTCGCCCGCCTGCAGCAGGCGTTGCGCGCCGAAGGCGTCAAACCGGGCGACCGCGTCGCCGGTTGGTTGCCGAACCTGCCCGAAACGCTGGCCGCCATGCTTGCCACCGCGAGTCTCGGCGCCGTGTGGACCAGCTGCTCGCCCGACTTCGGCACCGACGGCGCGCTCGACCGTTTCGGCCAGACCGAGCCCAGCGTGCTGTTCTGCGCCGATGGCTATTGGTACAACGGCAAGCCGTTCGACTATCGCGACAAGCTCGCGCAGCTGGCGGACGCGCTGCCGGGCCTCACGCGCATCGTCGTCGTGCCCTATCTCGGGCAAGCCAACGCGGTGGCGCGCGCGCTGCCCGGCGGCGTGACCCTCGACGACCTGATCGCGCCCTACCCAGCATGCGACATCGCCTTTGAAGCAGTGGCGTTCAACCACCCGCTGTTCATCCTCTATTCCAGCGGCACCACCGGTAAACCCAAATGCATCGTTCACGGCGTGGGCGGCACGCTGCTGCAGCACATGAAAGAACATCAGCTGCATAGCGACATCCATACGCTCGACCGCTTGTTCTATTTCACCACCTGCGGCTGGATGATGTGGAACTGGCAGATGAGCGCGCTCGCCAGCGGCGCCACCTTGCTGCTCTACGACGGCTCGCCGCTTTACGGCGGCGGGGACATCCTCTGGCGCTATGCCGAAACGGCCGGCGCCACGCATTTCGGCACATCGGCCAAATTCATCGACAGCACGCGCAAACTGGGCATCCTGCCCAACGAGCGGCATCGTTTCACCGCGCTGCGCGCGCTATTCTCCACCGGCTCGCCGCTGTTGCCGGAGAGTTTCGACTGGATCTACCGGGCGGTGAAACACGACCTCAATCTGGCATCGATCTCCGGCGGCACCGACATCGTCTCCTGTTTCGCGCTGGGCTCGGCCAATTTGCCGGTCTATCGCGGCGAACTGCAATGCCGGGGTCTGGGTATGGCGGTAGAGGTCTTCGACGAGCACGGCAATGTACTCGTCGGCGAGAAGGGCGAGCTGGTCTGCACCCGCCCCTTCCCGTCGATGCCGATCGGCTTCTGGCGCGACGAAGACGGCAGCGCCATGCGCCGCGCTTACTTCAACCGCTTCCCCAACGTGTGGGCGCACGGCGATTTCGCCGAAATCACCGCGCACCGGGGGGTGATCATCCACGGCCGCTCGGATGCGGTGCTCAACCCGGGGGGCGTGCGCATCGGCACGGCGGAGCTCTACCGCCAGGTCGAGGCCTTCGACGAAATCGAGGAGGCGCTGGCGGTGGGCCAGCCCTGGGACAACGATGAACGGGTGATTTTGTTCGTGCGCATGGCGCGCGGCGCCGTGCTCGACGAGGAACTGACAACGCGGATAAAGGAAAGCATCCGCCGCGGCGCCAGCCCGCGTCACGTGCCGGCGCACATCGTCGCGGTCGCCGACATTCCGCGCACCGCCAACGGCAAAATCGCCGAGCTCGCGGTCAAAAACGTGCTCGCCGGCCAACCGGTGAAGAATCTCAGCGCGCTCGCCAACCCGGATTCGCTGCGGCTCTACCAGGATCTGGCGGAGCTCAAGTCCTAGGTGGGGGAGTCGGGAGTGGGGAGTAGGGCGCACTCGCCGAAGGCAGTGCGCCACCGAGGTTTGGCGCAATGTCGCGCGTTGCGCGTCGATTGCGCCCTACTCCCTACTCCCGAACCCGCCGCTCAAGCACGTAGACTTCGCTGTCCTCGCGCGGTCGGCTACCCTGCCACAAGACTTGCCATGCAGGGTCCGGCGCCACACTGTGCGGGCGCACCGACAAGCGCAGCGCGCAGGCGGCCGGATCGGTGACAAGCGTCATATCGGCGAAGTACTGCCAGCTCATCCGCCCGATCCAATTCTCCTTCGACGTCGATACGCAGCCGGCACCGGCGGGCAGGTGGCGCACCATGTCAGCCACCACCGGGCGGTAACTCTTGAGCGCGTCGAGCCAAGGCAGCCACAACGTGCCGGCCAAGCCCCAGAACAAGGTAATGCCGGCCGCCCAGTTGGTGACCGCCTGCCTGCCGCGCAGATGGCGCCGTGTCAGTGCCCAAATCCATACCAGCGTGGCAAACAGCGCGGCCAGCGCCATCGGAATGGAAACGGTCGGCACATAGTACGGGCTGAAGTAATGCGCCCGCCCGGCAAGCCGCTCGGGCCAGCCGAAGTTCATCGCCGCCCAGCCGAACCAGATCAGCAAGCCGAAGAAACCGAACGTCATCAGCCCAAACCAGTTGAGCGCGGCGGCGGCGCCGCGTCGCAACGTATCGAGTTCGATGGCCGCCAACAGCGTCAACGGCAACAACAGCGGCATGGTGTTCTTGGTTTCCTGCACCCCGGACAAAGTAAGCAGCAAGATGAACACGACGAAGAACAGCCCAGGCAATTGCATCATCGGCTGGTCGAAGCGGCGGCGGCGATACACGGTCCAGCCCGCCAACGGCCACGCCGGCCAGGCGTACCATAGCGAGGTTTTGAAGTAGTAGCCGAAGCCATGGAATAGATCGGGCCGGGCGAAACCGGCGATCTCGCCGAGCGCGTCGTTGCTCCACCAAAGCTGGAACAGCGCCGGATAATAGCGGGCGAAGGCCACCGGCCACACCAGCAGCAACGGCAAGCCGCACAGCAGCGCCATGGCCACCGTGGTGGCATAGCGCTTGTTGCGCCAAGCGGGGAATATCGGCAGCAACACCACCACGGCCCACAAGAGCGACAGATCGAGCAGGCTCGAGGAGAGAAACAGCACAGTGCTGGCGAGTGCCAGCAGCGCGCCGGACAAGGCCGGCAGACGCGTGCACAGCGTCAACGCATAGAGAGCGGCGGCGTACCCGGCGAAAGCGGCCACGCTCGAAGTCATCTGGTGCCCGGTATCGATCAGGCCGATGCAGCCGATCAAGATCAGCACGGCGCTACGGCCATGGCGGCGACCGATCAGCTCGCGCCCGGCGCCGCCCACGCACCATAGCGCCATGGCCATGAAAAACGGCGTGGCGAGCCGCGCCGCGTCATGCGCCGGCAACGCCCAAGGCGATAGGAACCGCACGAACACGCTGGCCACCCAGTAATACAGCGGCGGCGTATCGAGCCAGGGGGTCCCCTGAATCGTCGGCACCAGCCAATGGCCGTGCTGAAGCATATCCAGCACCACGGCCAGCACGTACGGCTCATCCGGCTTCCAGGGATCGTGACCGAGCACGGTCGGCCATAGCCAAATAAAGGCCAAGAGCAATAACACCCACGGCTTTTCAGTCGGGCGCGGCAGTTGATTCCGATCGTTGGGGGAGAAAGTCAGCATGCGCGTAAAGCGAGGTGGCGAACGTGGGACGCTAGCTTAGCATGGTTGCGCAGAAATGAGAAAAGGCAGCCCTGAGGCTGCCTTGCGGTCATGCTTTGGCGCGAAAAAATCAGCCGCGCTTGAAGAAGTTGCCGAACTTCTGGTTGAACTTGTCAACGCGGCCGGCGGTGTCGACGATCTTCTGCTTACCGGTGTAGAACGGGTGGCAGCTCGAGCACACTTCAATGTGGAAACTATCTTTGGTCATCGTCGACTTGGTCGTGAAGGTGTTACCGCACGAGCAGGTCACGTTGACGTCTTTGTAATCCGGATGAATATCGGTCTTCATAATTTTCCCTTTACTCGGGTACAGGGGTTTTGCCTGTACCGCTTGACGAAACAGCGGATTATCCGCCGATTGCGCCCGCTTGACAAGCACTTCGGCAAAGCCTAGCCACGACGCCAGGTGGTGCCGCCCGCGCCATCTTCCAAAATCACGCCGGCGGCGGTCAGTTCGTCGCGGATGCGGTCCGACTCGGCCCAATCCTTACGGGTGCGCGCCAAACGGCGCGCCTCGATGCGCGCCTCGATCTCGGCGGCCGGCATCTGCCCGTCGCCACCCTGCCCGCCTTGCAAGAAGGCCTGCGGATCGCGGCCTAACAGGCCGAGCACGCCGGCAAGCGCCTTCAGCAGACCGGCAAGCGTCGCGGACTGGCTCTTGTGCACTTCGCCCGCCAGATCGAACAATACCGCCATCGCTTCAACGGTATTGAAATCGTCGTCCATCGCTTCCTTGAAGCGCACGGCATACTCGCTGTGCCAATCCAGCGGCACATCCACCGGCGGCACGTTCTTCAGCGCGGTGTACAAGCGGGTCAGCGCGGCGCGCGCGTCGTCCAGATGCGCGTCGGAATAGTTGAGCGGGCTGCGGTAATGCGCGCGCAGGATGAAGAAGCGCACCACCTCCGGGTCGTACTTGGCCAACACCTCGCGAATGGTGAAGAAGTTGCCCAGCGACTTGGACATCTTCTCGTCGTCGACACGAATGAAGCCGTTGTGCATCCAGTAGTTGACGAAGGTATGGCCGTGCGCGCCCTCGGACTGGGCGATCTCGTTCTCGTGGTGCGGGAACTGCAGGTCGGCGCCGCCGCCATGAATGTCGAAATGCGTGCCCAGCAGGTGTTCGCTCATCACCGAGCACTCGATGTGCCAGCCCGGGCGGCCCGGGCCCCACGGCGACGCCCACGACGGCTCGCCGGGCTTCGCCGCTTTCCACAGCACGAAGTCCATCGGGTCGCGCTTGTGCGGATCGACCTCGACGCGCTCGCCGGCGCGCAGGTCTTCCAGGCTTTTGCCCGAAAGACGGCCGTAGTCGGCAAAGGCGTGCACCGCGTAGTACACGTCGCCGTTGTCGGCGGCGTAGGCGTGGCCGTTGGCGATCAGCGCCTCGATCATCCGGATCATGCCGGGCACGTAGGCGGTGGCGCGCGGCTCATGGTCGGGGCGCTCGACGCCCAGCGCGGCGCTATCCTCGTTCATGGCGGCGATGAAACGCTGCGTCAATTCGCCGATCGATTCGCCGTTCTCGGCGGCACGGCGAATGATCTTGTCGTCGATGTCGGTGATGTTGCGCACATAGTTGACCTGGTAGCCCGAGGCGCGCAGCCAGCGCGCCACCATGTCGAACACCACCATCACCCGCGCGTGGCCCAGATGGCAGAAGTCGTACACGGTCATGCCGCAGACGTACATGCGCACCTTGTTCGGCTCGAGCGGCGTGAAGACCTCTTTATGACGGGTCATCGTATTGTGGAGTTTCAGCATCGCTTACTTGCTCCAGGTGTCGCGTAGACCCACCGCGCGATTGAACACGGCCTTCTTGCCCGGCTGATGGTCGAAGCGGTCGGCCACGAAATAGCCCAGACGCTCGAACTGATAACGGGTCTCCGCCGGCGCGTCGAGCGCGGCCGCTTCCAGATAGCCCGTGGTCACGGTCAGCGAATTGGCGTTCAGGAATTGGCGGAAGTCGACATATTCGCCATCCTCGCCGCGCACCGCGTCCGGGCGCGGTTCGGTGAACAGCCGATCATAGAGCCGCACCTCGGCTTCGACCGCGTGAGACGCGCTGACCCAATGGACCACGCCCTTGACCTTGCGGCCCTCGGGGTTCTTGCCAAGCGTGTCATGGTCGATCGAGCACTTGAGCTCGACCACCTCGCCCGCCGCGTCCTTGACCACCTCGTCGCACTTGATCACGTAGGAATAGCGCAGGCGCACCTCGCCGCCCGGCGTCAGCCGCTGCCAGCCCTTGGGCGGCACTTCGGCGAAATCGTCGCGCTCGATCCAGATTTCGCGCGCGATCGGCACGTCGCGCTCGCCGAATTCCTCATGGTGCGGATGATACGGCGCGCTGCGCGAGGCGCTCACGCCCTCGGCGAAGTTCGTCAGCGTCACCTTGATCGGGTTGAGCACCGCCATGATGCGCGGCGCCTCGGCTTCCAGGCTCTCGCGCACCGCGCCTTCCAGCACGCTCATGTCGATGATGTTGACGCTCTTGGAGATGCCGATGCGTTGCGCGAACAAGCGGATGCCGGCCGGGCTGTAGCCGCGGCGGCGCATCCCTTCGATCGTCGGCATGCGCGGGTCGTCCCAGCCGCTGACGAGGCCTTCGGTCACCAGCGCGTTGAGCTTGCGCTTGGAGGTCAGCGTCGACAGCATTTCCAGGCGGGAAAACTCGTACTGGCGCGGATGACAGGGCACGTCGATATGGTCCAGCACCCAATCGTACAGCGGGCGATGATCCTCGAACTCGAGCGTGCACAGCGAATGGGTGATGCCTTCGAGCGCGTCGGAAATACAGTGGGTGTAGTCGTACATCGGGTAGATGCACCACTTGTCGCCGGTGCGGTGATGATGCACGCGGCGGATGCGGTAGATCACCGGGTCGCGCAGATTGACGTTGCCCGAGGCCATGTCGATCTTCAGTCGCAGCGTTTTGCTGCCGTCGGGGAATTCGCCGTCTTTCATGCGCGAGAACTGATCGAGGTTCTCCGCCACGCTGCGATTGCGGTACGGGCTGTCGCGGCCCGGCTCGGTCAGGCTGCCGCGATATTCGCGCATCTCTTCCGGCGTCAGCTCGCAGACATAAGCGTGGCCCGCCTGGATCAGCGCCACGGCATAGCCGTACAGGGCGTCGAAATAGTCGGAGGCATAGCGCACGTTGCCATCCCATTGATAACCGAGCCAACGGATGCTGTCCTGGATCGAACGCACGTATTCGTCGGACTCTTTCTCCGGGTTGGTATCGTCCATGCGCAAATGGCAGTGGCCGTGATAATCGTCGGCCAGGCCGAAATTCAGGCAGATCGACTTGGCGTGACCGACGTGCAGGTAGCCGTTCGGCTCCGGCGGAAAGCGGGTGACGATGGCGGCGTGCTTACCGCTGGCCAAATCCTCGTCGATGATGGAGCGGATGAAATTGCTGACGACAGGCGTGTTATTTTCCGTGCTCATTATCTGTTCAGTTGCCGGTTAATGCGTAATTGGTCGATTGTACCCGATTTGCGCAGACAAAATCAGGCCGACTTTTTATGACAAAACTCTATCGACGCCGGGATAGCAACGCAGTAGCATGACATTATCCATATTGATGAAGTGGATATTCGCCATGACCCGAGACCCGTCCGCCCCGGCCCCTACCGCCGATACCATCGCGCCAACGCCCGCCGCCGCACCCAAAGCACGCACCCGGCCCTCGCCTCAATCCACGTCCCGCTTGCAAGCGAACCGGGCCGAGCGCGCCGCCGCCGCCCGCGCCGAGGCCGCGCGCGAAATCGAGGCCATCAGCCAATCGCCAATGGCGCTGAAGATCGCCCATGCGCCGCGCGGTTCGTCGGAAGACAGCACCACCGCGCCGCTGCCGGCCGACTATCCGTACAAAACCCGCATGCGCCGGCCGGAGTATGAGCGCATCAAGGCCGACCTGCAGATCGAACTATTGAAAGTGCAGAACTGGGTCAGGGAGTCGGGCCAACGCATCGTCATCCTGTTCGAGGGGCGCGACGCCGCCGGCAAAGGCGGCACCATCAAGCGCTTCATGGAGCACCTCAACCCGCGCAGCGCGCGCGTGGTGGCGTTGGAGAAGCCGACCGAGGTGGAGCATGGTCAGTGGTACTTCCAGCGCTATGTGCAGCATCTGCCGACCGCCGGTGAAATGGTGTTCTTCGACCGCTCGTGGTACAACCGCGCCGGGGTCGAGCGCGTGATGAGCTTCTGTACCCCCAACGAATACCTGGAGTTTTTGCGTCAGACGCCGGAATTCGAGCGCATGCTGGTCAATAGCGGCCTCAGGCTGTTCAAGTACTGGTTCTCCGTCAGCCAGGAAGAACAGCTGCGCCGCTTCGTCTCGCGCCGCGACGACCCGCTCAAGCGCTGGAAGCTGTCGCCGATCGACATTCAGTCGCTCGACCATTGGGACGACTACACCGCGGCCAAAAAGGCGATGTTCTTTCACACCGACACCGCCGATGCGCCTTGGACGGTGATCAAGGCCGACGACAAGAAGCGCGCGCGGCTCAATTGCATCCGCCATTTCCTGTGGCAACTGCCCTACCCCGACAAGAACACCCGCGCCGTCTACGCGCCGGACGCGCTGCTCACCGGGCCGACGTCCAACATCATCGGCGAGCAGGACAACCACGTCATCGATCACTTTTAGGAATCCCGCGGCGTTGGCGCAATGCCGCGCGTTGCACGGCGATTGCGCCCTACAATCAAGGATGCTCGCGTAGGGTGCAGTCGCCGAAACTAAAGATCAATCATCAGAAAAAAAACAAGGCGGGCAAACGCCCGCCTTGTTTTCCGCGACATCGGCGCTTAGGCCACCGACGGCTCGCGCATCAGCAGCGTCAGCAAGTCGGCGACGCGCTGCTTCATTTCGCGCCGGTCGACGATCTGGTCGATTGCGCCCTTCTGCAGCAGGAACTCCGAGCGCTGGAAGCCTTCCGGCAGCGTCTGGCGCACGGTCTGCTCGATCACGCGCGGGCCGGCGAAGCCGATCAGCGCGCCCGGCTCGGCCAGCACCACGTCGCCAAGGAAGGCGAACGAGGCCGACACGCCGCCCATGGTCGGATCGGTCAAGATGGAAATGAACGGCAGACGCGCCTGCGTCAGCACATCGAGCACGGCGCTCGTCTTGGCCATCTGCATCAACGAGTTCAGGCCTTCCTGCATGCGCGCGCCACCGGACGCCGACACGCAGATGAACGGCGCGCGCGCCTCGACCGCGGCTTCCACGCCACGCACGAAACGCTCGCCCACCACCGAGCCCATCGAACCGCCGATGAACTTGAATTCGAACGCAGCCACCACCGCCGGCACGGACAAAATACTGCCCTGCATGACCGCCAGCGCGTCGTCCTCGCCGGTATCGGCCTGGGCGGTGCTCAAGCGATCGATATAGCGCTTGCCGTCCTTGAACTTCAGCACGTCGACCGGCTTGACCTCGCTGCCGATGTCGCGGCGGCCTTCCTGGTCGAGCAGCATGTCGAGCCGCGCCCGCGCGTGCAGCGGATGATGGTGCCCGCACTTCGGGCAAACCTGTAAATTGGATTCCAGGTCGGTGTAATACAGGACGGCTTCACAGGCGGAGCACTTGCTCCACAAACCCTCCGGTACTGCCGACGGTCGATCGGCGCGGCCTTCGCGCTTGATCTTCGGCGGCAGGAGCTTATTCAACCAGCTCATGCAGACTCCTTGGACAATTCGGCCCAGCTCAGCCGGGCCGTCACGTCAGGCCTTGTACGCGCCGGAGCATTTGCTCTAGCGAATGGCCGACTTCAGTTCGGCCACCAGACGCGCGAGCCGCTGCTTGGCGGCTTGCGGCTCGGCGGCCTCGATTTCCTGCACCAGCCGGCTGCCGACCACAATGGCGTCGGCCGTGCCGGACAGCGCACGGGCGGTCTCGGCATCGCGGATGCCGAACCCCACTCCGATGGGAACGGTAATTGATTCCCTAAGGGCGGCAATTTTACCCGTAACTTCAGCAATGTCCAGATGACCCGCGCCTGTGACACCCTTTAGTGACACATAATAGACATATCCGCGCGCCAGCTGGCCGATGCGCGCCACCCGATCAGGGGGCGTGGTCGGCGCCACCAGGAAGATCGGATCGAGCCCGGCGGCGACAAGCGCTCCGGTCAGCTCATCGGCCTCTTCCGGCGGGCAATCCACCGTCAGCACGCCATCGACGCCGCATGCCGCGGCACGCTCGGCGAAACGCTGAAATCCCATCGCGCACACCGGATTGAGATAGCCCATCAGCACCACCGGCGTATAGGTGTTTTCTAGACGAAAAGTGGCCACCATATCCAGCACCTGAGCCAGGCTCACATGATGCTTGAGCGCACGCTCGGACGCGCGTTGGATCACCGGACCGTCGGCCATCGGATCGGAAAACGGCACCCCGAGTTCGATGATGTCGGCGCCGCCGTCGACCAAGCCATGCATCAATTCGACGGTCAGCTTCGGATTGGGATCGCCGGCGGTGATGAACGGAATCAGCGCCTTATGGCCGGCAAGCCGGTTGAAACATTCTGCGATACGCGACATGCGTCCCTCCCCGATTACAGGCTGATGCCGGACAGGCCGGCAATGGTGTTGATGTCCTTGTCGCCGCGGCCGGACAGGTTGACCAGGATCACCTGGTCGCGTCCCATGGCCGGCGCCGCCTTGGCGGCCCACGCGAGCGCATGGCTCGACTCCAGCGCCGGAATGATGCCCTCCAGGCGGCAACAGTCGTGGAAAGCGCGCAGCGCCTCGTCGTCGTCGACGGCGGTGTACTCGGCACGGCCGATGTCCTTCAGGTAGCAATGCTCCGGACCGACGCCGGGGTAATCCAGGCCGGCAGACACCGAATGGGTTTCCATGATCTGGCCGTCGGCGTCCTGCATCAGGTAGCCGCGGAAGCCATGCAACACGCCCGGCGTGCCGGCCGACAGCGGCGCCGCGTGGCGCACGCCCTGCAGCCCCTCGCCGCCCGCCTCGACGCCGACGATACGCACGTCGGGCACGTCGATGTACGGGTGGAACAGGCCGATGGCGTTGGAGCCGCCGCCGACGCAAGCCACCACGACATCCGGCTGGCGGCCGATCAGTTCCGGCATCTGCACCTTGCACTCCTCGCCGATCACGCGCTGGAAGTCGCGCACCATCATCGGGTACGGATGCGGGCCGGCGGCGGTGCCGAGAATGTAGAACGTGGAATCGACGTTGGTCACCCAATCGCGCATCGCCTCGTTGAGCGCGTCCTTGAGCGTGCGCGAGCCGGATTCGACCGGCACCACGGTGGCGCCCAGGAGCTTCATGCGGTAAACGTTGGGCGACTGGCGCTTGATGTCCTCAGAGCCCATGTAGACCACGCACTCCATGCCATAGCGCGCGGCCACGGTAGCGGAAGCCACGCCATGCTGGCCGGCACCGGTTTCGGCGATCACGCGCTTCTTGCCCATGCGCCGCGCCAACAGCGCCTGGCCGATGGTGTTGTTCACCTTGTGGGCACCGGTGTGATTCAGATCTTCCCGCTTGAGGTAGATCTGGGCGCCGCCAAGCGCCTCCGACCATCGGCGCGCGTGGTAGACCGGCGACGGCCGGCCGACGTAGTGCGCCAACTCGTGACGGTACTCGGCCCAGAAAGCCGGGTCGGCTTTGGCGCGGGCGTACTCCGCCTTGAGTTCCTCAAGTGCCGCCATCAGCGTTTCGGCGACAAAGATGCCGCCGTAGGCGCCGAAATGGCCGCTGGCATCGGGAAGATCATACTGCTGCATATTTCGCTCCTTGTATGAATGCCGCCATGCGTCCGGCATCCTTCAATCCTTTTGATTTTTCCACGCCGCTGGATACGTCCACCGCCGCGGGCCGCACTTGGCGCACGGCCTCGGCGACGTTGTGCTCGTCCAGGCCGCCGGACAGAATCAGCGGCACCGGCAGCGCCGCCGGCAACAGCGACCAATCGAAGCGCGTGCCGGTGCCGCCATGCACGCCTTCGACGAAGGCATCGACCAGCACGCCGCGCGCATCCGCGTAGTCGGCGGCCAGGGCCGCCAGATCGGTGCCGGGGCGCATGCGCACCGCCTTCAAGTACGGCCGTTGAAACGACCGGCAAAATGCCGGCGTTTCGTCGCCATGAAACTGCAGCACGTCGATCGGCAACGCCGAGAGCACCTGTTCGACCTCATCGCGCGACGGATCGACGAACAGCGCCACCACGCTGACGAAGGGCGGCAGCGCCGCCACCACCGCACGCGCCGCGTCCAACGTCACATAACGCGGGCTCTTGGGGTAAAACACCAAGCCGATGGCGTCGACGCCCAGCCGGGCCGCCTCGGCGCCGTCCTCTGGACGGGTGATGCCGCAAATCTTCACCCGCGTCATCGTCATCTCCATAACGTCAGCCGCGCCGGGTCCGCCGCGGCTGGCAATTGGTAAACATCCGGATAGCCGACCCCCGTCAGGTACAAGCCATCGGGCATGAAAGTCGGCGGCGCCGCGGTGCGGTCGCGCGCCAGGAGGAGGCTTTGCACGTCCGCCGCGCTCAGCGCGCCCTTGCCGACGTACACCAGCGTGCCGACGATGTTGCGCACCATATGGTGCAAAAAGGCGTCGGCCAGCAGATCGAAGCGGATCATCCCCTGATGCTCGGTCAGGTCCAAGCGCTGCACATCCTTGACCGGACTCTTGGCCTGGCACTCGGCGGCGCGAAAACTGGAAAAATCGTGCCGGCCGAGCAGGTGCGCGGCGGCCGCGCGCATCGCAGCCACGTCCAGCGGCTGGTGAAACCAGCCGATCTTGCCCGCCAACAGCGCCGGACGTACCGGCGCCGACAGCAGAAAATAACTATAGCTGCGGCTAAAGGCCGAGAAGCGCGCGTGGAAATCCTCGCTGACGCGACGCGCCCACAGCACCGCCACCGAATCCGGCAAGTGACTATTGACGCCGCGCACCCAGGCCGTATCCGGCCGCACCGCGTCGCAATCGAAATGCACCACTTGCTGCGAGGCATGCACCCCGGCATCCGTCCGTCCCGCCGCCACGGTATGCACCGGGGCGCCGGCGATCGCCGCCAGGGCGCGGTTCAACGCGTCTTGCACGGTATTGCCGTGCGGCTGGATCTGCCAGCCCGCGAACGCCCGACCGTCATACTCCACGCCGAGCGCGATTCTCATCGATATTCCATCCTAAATCCGACAGCTTATTCTGCGACCAAACCTTCACTCTACCTTAGCCACCGCGCGCTGGCCACGGGCGGCAAGGCATTTTAAGGAATCGAGGTAAACCGTGACGGGGAAATTTCCGAACGAGGGGAGCCTTAATGGCCAGGATGGCGGCTGTACTGGCGCGCCGACTGCTGGTCGCCCATTTCCAGGAAGAGTTCGGCCAGCGCCTGATTGTCGAGCGGCTCGGGCATCTGCGCGGCGTCGTCAGGCTCGGCCTCGGGCGAGGTCAGCATCGATAGGTTGTCGGCCCAATCGTCCAACCCATCCATCGCCAACAGCGGCGATGCCGCCGGCGCGGCAAGGCTCACGGTGGACGCCGGAGCGGGCTCGGGCGCAGCCGGCACGGCGGCCTGCGGTCCGCTCCAGGGATAATCCGGCGCGAGCTCTTGCCCCATCGTCACCACCGCCTGCCACATCTCGCCGGCGGGATCGAAGCGCGGGCGCGCCTGTTCGGCCTGGTCGATAAACCCCTCGCGGTCGTTCTGGCTTGCCAGCAGCAATAGCAATCGATAGCGCAGATCGTCGCGGGAGGGATCGTAACGCAGCCATTGGCGCATACCTTCCGCCGTAGGCGTGCCGCGTTCTCGCGCCGGCGATGCCTGGCGTTGGCGTAGCCGCCGACGGCGCAGCGCCAGCGCGGTGGCCGCGGCGGCCGCCAAAAAAGCGCTCCCCAACGCGGTTTCGACCCCGGGCGGGATCGGCCGCGCGCTGCGAGGCGCGGGCTCGGCCGCGGCGCCGTCATGGCGGCGCTGCAAATCGGCCAGTTTCTGCTCCAGCGCTTGCGACACGGCATGCGCGCTAGAGAGCAAATGTTCTTGCTGTTTCAGCTTGCCGGAGAGCACCGCCGCCCGCGCGGCATCCTCCGGCTGCGCCGGCAACGGCGCGGCGGGCGCCCATTGCGCCGGATAGCGCAGCAGCACGCCAGCCAGCAGCCGGTCGATATTGCCGTCGATGAACGCACGCGGGTTTTCCCGGTAGAGCTGCGCGATCGCCGCTGCGGGCGAAATGCCCTCATGCCGCAGCCGCCGCGCCACGGCCGACAGCGTGTCGCCCGGCAATACCCGGAGCACGCGGAAAGCGGCATGTGCCGGCATCACGCTATGCTCGGCCACGCGGATCGTCGACCCGGCCACCGTCAGGCGATAGCGGCGCGCGGCGCGCGCGCCGTCCAGGCTGACATCCAGACGGAAATCCAGCTGCGCCACGTCCAGCGGCAAGTCGGAATGCAGTTGCAGCACGCGCCCCTCGCCCGGCCCCGGCGCCAGCGCATACTTCATCGAAGACAGCAGTGCCAGCACCTCGGGGGCTGGCCGCCCCTCGCCCACCGGCGAGACGCGCACGCGCAGGCGCGCGGGATCGGACGGCGCCCGGCCGAGCCAAGCGACCTCGGCCATCAGCGGCGCGCCCGGCGCGGAATTCACCCTCAGCTTACCCAGCGCGATATTGTCGCCGCCGCCGTGGGAGGCCGGCATGGCCGCCGGCTTTTTGTCCCCCCCACGCGCGGGCGCGGGGGTATGACGCGGGTCGACCTGGTATTCGCGCACCAGGCCGCCATCGTGCCAGCGGACCGCCACGGCGAAATCCAGCTCGCGTTCGGTAATCGGCGCCGTGCCGGACACCAGCACGCCGGTCGGATGGCCGTCGGCGGCGCGGCGCAGCGAAAATTGCAGCCGCTCGGCCGACGGGCTATACGGCGACAAGATCGGATAGCGGGCGCGCTCGGCCAATGACACGCTCACATCATTGCCGGGCGCGTCCTCGACAAAGGGAATGACCGCGGCAAACGGCTCGTCCGGCGCCGACAGCACCTCGATCGGCCCGAGCCCGGCCAAGGCGGCGCGCGGACAGGCGAACAGCCCCGCGACCACCGCCGCCAGCATATAGCGCCGCCACGGCTGCCTGGACGGCGCGCGCGCGGGACAGGGAGCGGGACGGACGCGTTTCATGCCGCCATATCGGCCAGCATCTCTTCGGCCCGCTGTTTGAGTGTTCCCTTGGCTTCGCCGATCAGCTCGTGAAGCACCTCGCGCGCGCCCTCGCTATCGCCCATATCGAGATAGACCTGCGCCAAATCGAGCTTGGTCGCCAGCGCCTCATCCTCCTTCGACGGCGGCACGGTGACGGCCTCCACGGTCACATCTCCCGGGGCGGGCGCCGGCTCAGGCTCCGGCTCCGCCGCAGGCTCCGCAAAGGCCGCCTCAGGTTCGCCGAAGGCCGCCTCAAGCTCGGCTTCCGGCAGCGGCGCCGCGGCGGCCGGCGCCGGCGCTGTCTCCCCCGGCTGGTCGGGCCAGGCCAAGTCGGCGGCGGCAGGCGCGGCATCGCGCGCCGGCTCGGCGGGCAGATCGAGCACGGATAAGTCGGGCTCGGTCTGGCTCAAATCGGCGCCGGGCGCCGCGTCCTTGCCCTCAAGCGAGAAGTCGAAGTCAAGCAGGCTGTTTTCGGCTGCCGGCCCGGGCGCCGCCGACGCCG